>CAYMRB010000512.1:0-6586 GCA_964392615.1 uncultured Planctomycetia bacterium
CTACCTGCACGTTGCCGGTGGAGGCACGCAGGAGGCGTGGGTCGATGGTCTCTTCACCGTCGGCGCGGAGGAATCCGACGCGGTCGATTCCGAGGACGTATCGATCGACATCGTCGTCGATCGAGCCGGTGAGTCGAGACTGCCGCCATCTGCGGAGCTCACGGTGAGCGGCGTCGTCCTCGATTCGCTTTCGGCTGCTCCGATCGCAGGTGCGACCATCGGCTTGTGGACGCCACCGGCGTCGGCATGGGAACTTCCCGACGATCGCGACGATCGCAACCGTCCTCGGCCCCGTTACGCCGCACCGAACGCGACGAGCGATGCCGCCGGATGGTTCTCGCTCGGAGTGCCCGCCACAGAGGAGCGCGCGCTCGCCATCTCCGCCGTCGGTCGCCTGAAGCAGATCGTCTGGAGGCCCTCCCGCAGCGAGCCTCTCGAGGTACGGCTCGAGCGCGCGGGCGAGATCGCGGGAACGGTCGCCGACACCGACGGTGCGCCGGTCGCGGGAGCCGACGTCGAGATGTTCCAGCTCTATCCCCGTGCGGTGCGTCGCCGCGTCGCGACGGCAACGACCGATGAGGCCGGTCGGTTCCACCTGTCCCTGGCCGACGCAGACTCCAGCCCGCAATCCTTCGCCGTTCGCGCCCGACACGGCAACTTCGTCGCGGGCGACGTCACGGTCATCGACGTCGAGGGCCTCGGCACTCGCACCGTCGGTATCGAGATCGTGCTCGAACGCGGCGCCGTCGTCACCGGGCGCGTGCTCGATGCCGGTCAGGCTGGCGAACGCGAAGCGGGACGCGACGGCATCCCGGTGGCGCTGGTTCGCGTGCTCGCGGGGCGCGTCGACGAGCTCGATCGCCGCGCCATCAGCGGTCTGGACGGTGTCTACCGGATCGGCGGCGTCACGCCCGGCGAGCACATGCTTCGCGTCGACGCGGCGGGATACGCCCCACTGCAAAGCGACCGATTTCTCGTCACGCCAGGCGCGATCGTCGAGCAGGACCTCGCGCTCGCGATCGAGCACGCGATCGTCGGCCGAGTCGTCGACGCCGAGGGGCGCGGTCTGCGCGCCGTCGTCGAAGCGATCGACACCGGCAGCCACGGCCTCCTCCGCGCGAAGCGGATGACGTCGACCGACCAGGCCGGCCGCTTTCGACTCGGCAGCCTCGCGCCGCATGCGTACCGCGTCGTCATCACCGCACGCGGGTTCGCACGCGCGGTCGTGGAGAATGCCACCACGGAAGAGACTCTGGACGTCACGCTGTGGCGCTTCGGCAGCGTGCTCGGACGCTGCGTCGCGTCGGACGGTACGGCGACGCCATCGGCAACGGTCTCGCTGATCGCTGTCGGAGACAACGCTTCTCGAGCTCACGACCCGCTGCCACCGCACCGCATCGACGATTCGAGCGGCGCGTTCGAGGTGCCGCGCGTGCCGCCCGGCGAGTATCTCGTGTCGGTCGCGGCGCGCGGCTTCTTGCCGGCCAAGCAGCGCGTGACGGTGCCCGCCGGCGGCGCGTCCGAGGAGCGGACCTTTCTGCTCGACCGCGGGCGCAGCGCCGTCGTCCTCGTCGTCGACGCGTCCGGCGAGCCGATCCAAGGCGCGCGCGTCGACGCCGGGGCACGCCGCGCGGGTTCGATCCCGTCGCGGTCGCCTGCTCAGCGCGGTTGGACGACGGACGACGACGGTCGCGTCCTGGTCACCGGACTGCTCCCCGATCGCTACGTCGTCGAGGTATCGCACGCCGAGTATCCGACGGTCGTGTCGCCGGCCTTCACCGTCGGTGACGAACCCGCGACTCCCCCACTGGTCACCGTCACGTTGCATCGCGGAGCCACCGTGACGGGCTCGGTCGTGCGCAGCGACGACACGCCAGTCGCGAGCGGCCGCTTGTTCCTGATCGGCGCGCGCGTGTCGCGCGACGTCGCGATCGCCGCCGACGGGACGTTTCGCGGCGAGGGGCTGCCGCCGGGCACCTACTCGTTGGCGCTGATGCCGCCATTGTTCTCGCGCGATGGCGCGGTGAAGTTCGAGGTCGAAGTCGGTGCCGACGTCGCGCTCGACCCGATCGTCGTCGACGTCCTCCGGCGTCCCGCTGCGGGTCGTTGACGGTTGGAAATCCGCAGCTGGCACGAGTCATTCGCCAGCGTCAGACTCGATGACCGTTGACCGGCCCCGTGACTCGAGGTCTCCATGATGCGCATCGCGAAGCCGTCCGTCGGCGGAAGCACCTGGGTCCGCGAGCAGCTGGGCCGGGCTCCCTGAACCGACGCGCTCCTACTCCCGTCGCAGCGCCTCGATCGGATCCATCGCCGCCGCGCGGTTCGCCGGGTAGAGCCCGAAGACGATGCCGATCCCGGCCGAGATGCCGAACGAGATCAGCAGGCTCCAGGTCGTGATGATCGTCGGCATGCCGCTCATCGACTCGACGACCCACGGAACCGCGACGCCGAGGACGATACCGAGAAGGCCTCCGGTCGTCGAGAGCACGACGGTCTCGACGAGGAACTGCGTGACGATATCGCGCTTCTTCGCCCCGAGAGCGCGTCGGATGCCGATCTCGCGAGTGCGTTCGGTGATGCTTGCGAGCATGATGTTCATGATGCCGATGCCGCCGACGAGCAGCGAGATCGCGGCGATCGACCCGAGAACGATGTTGAAGATGCGCTTCGTTCGCTCGCGCTGCTCGAGGAGCTCGAGCGGTACGATGACCTCGAAGTCCTCGCTCTTGTGCGACAGCTCGAGCATGCCGCGAATCGCGCGCGCCGTCGCCGACACGTACTCGACCGCACGCACACCGACGATCACTTGGTGCAGCTGCACCTTCTCCATCGAGCGGCTGCCGCTGACAACGCGCACCGTCACATCGCCGTGACGCGCGTCCATCGTCGTGAGCGGAATGTAGACGTTGTTGTTCCGATCGTCGGCCTCGACGCCGCCCGTCCCACTCGCCGCGCCCGTCTCCTCGAGGACACCGATGACGCGAAAGACGTTCGTCCCGAGCTTGATCTGCGTGCCGAGGGGATCCTGCGCCGGATACAGCGTGCTCGACACGTGAGCGCCGATGACGGCCACGGGAAGCGCCCGCTCGACGTCGTTCGACCGCAAGAAGCGACCGATGCCCGGCCGCTGCAGGCTGATGTTGCCGACGTCTATATACTGCGGCTCGGTGCCGACGAGCTGCACATCGATCTTCTCGCGGCCGTAGCGGGCGTCGACCGGCACCATGCGCATCGGGACGATGACGTCGGCCGGCGACACCGTGTCGCGCATGCGCCGATAGTCCTTGCGCAGGATGCCGTACGACAGCATGTCCGTTCGCTGGTAGCCGCTGCCCTGCTCCTCCGCGGGCTTGACGCTCTTGATGATCACGTTCTGGCTTCCCATCTTCTTGATCTCTTCCTGCGCCGCATGCTGTGCTCCCTCGCCGATCGAGAGCATCGCGATCACGGAAGAAACGCCGAAGATGATGCCGAGCACGGTCAAGACCGATCGGAGCTTATGAAGCGCCAGGCTGCGGATACCGAGCAGCGCCGTCTGCTGCAGTCGGAAGCCGATCACGCCGGATCTCCGCTCGTTGCACCGACCGCCGCCGCGTCCTGGGCCTCGGACCGGTCGGAGACGACCTCGCCGTCGCGCAACCGGATCACGCGCGACGTCACGTGAGCGATGCGGTTCTCGTGCGTCACCATGACGATCGTCTTGCCCTCGTCGTGGAGGGTGTCGAGAATCTGCAGGATCTCGTCCTCGGTCGACGAGTCGAGGTTGCCGGTCGGCTCGTCCGCGAGGATCACGATCGGGTCGTTCGCGAGCGACCGAGCGATCGCGACGCGCTGTTGCTGGCCACCGGAGAGCTCCGGCGGTCGATGGCCGGTTCTGTCGCTGAGGCCGACGAGCTCCGCCAGCTCGAGCGCTCGCTCGCGGCTCTCGTGCGGCGGCACGTTCTGGTAGAAGAGCGGCACCTGGATGTTCTCGATCACGTCCAGCTGCGCGATCAGATTGTACGACTGGAAGATGAAGCCGAGATGCCGGCTGCGAATGCTCGACAGCGCGTCGTCGTCGAGTTCCGAAACGTCGTCGCCATCGAGGAGGTACTGCCCGGACGACGGCCTGTCGAGGCAGCCGAGGATGTTCAGCAGCGTCGACTTGCCGCTACCCGACGGCCCCATGATCGCGACATACTCGCCGCGCGTAATCGACACGTCGACGCCGCGCAGCGCGCGGACGGTCTCTGCGCCGAGATGGTACTCCTTGACCAGCGCTCGCGTCTCGAGGACCGGCGGCTCTGCTCCGCCCGGTTCGCTCGTCATCGTTCGGCCTTCCCTCCGCTCGCGTTCGAGTTCGAGCCCGATCGCGTCGTCGCGCCTCCGCTTCCGTCGCCCGAGCCGGCTTCCGGGCGCGCGGCACCGGCCTTCGAGCTGCCCGATCCGCCGGGCCGACGTTCGCCGCCCCCGGCCTTCGAGCTGCCCGGTCCGCCGGGCCGACGCTCGCCGCCGCCGGCCTTCGAGCTGCCCGGTCCGCCGGGCCGACGCTCGCCGCCCCCGGCCTTCGAGCTGCCCGGTCCGCCGGGCCGACGTTCGCCACTGCCTGCACTCGCCGCGCCGCGCGATCCACCGCCTGGATGCCGCGCTCCGCTGCCCGCCTGCGCGCCGCGGCCGCCGGCTCGAGAACCGCCGCCCGCACGCTCGCGACCGCCCGATCCGCCGCGCCCCGGATTCGCGAAGCTGCGCGGATCGCGACCGTTCCCGTTGCGATCCGGCTTCTCGACCTCCTCGAAATCCGGAACCTCCTCCGTCGTATCGCCGCCCTTGGGCGGTGGCGCGTTCAGCATCACGACCGTGCCGGCCTCGACGCCGCTGAGGATCTCGATGAACGACTCGTTGGCGCGACCGCACTCGATCCTGCGCGGCACGAACTTGCCGCCATCGAGCGCGTACACGACTTGGTCCTTGTCGACAGTCGTGACGGACTGGATCGGGACGAACAGCACCCCTGTCAGCTTCTTGATCAGAATTTGCACCTTCGCCGACATACCGGGCTTCAGAAGCGACGCGCCCTCCTCGGTCTCCTCGATCACCAGCTCGGTCTTGTAGACCTTGAGGTCGGGGTTCAGCCATCGGTTGACGTGGTCCGGCAGCACGCCGACCTTCGTCACCTTCGCGCTCATCTTCATGTTCGGCTGCGAGTCGAAGCTGACGAGCGCGGCCTGGCCCTCGGTGACCTGGTCGACCCACGACTCGTGCACCTGGACGTCCACCGCCATCGACGTCACGTCCGGCAGCTTCATCAGGAGCTGGTTCTCGAACACATCGGCGCCGGCCTCGATCGCGCGATCGGGCCCACGGCGGCCTTCGCCGGTCTCGTAAACGACCATGCCGGATTGCGGCGCCTCGATCTTCGTCTTCGCGAGCTGATCCTGGAGCTTTTCGAGATGTTGCACGGACAGCTCGTGCGTCGACGTCTTGGCACGCTCGCCAGCGAGGACCTTCGACATCTCCGCCGCGGCCTGCCGCTTTTCGCGATCGAGCGCGTCCTTCGCCTGCTGGAGAGCCGACTTGTACGTCTCGAGATCCTTGCGACGCGTATAGTCCTCGAGAACCTCGAGTGAGCCCAGGGCCTGCTTCTCTTGAACCTTCGCCTTCTCGACCGCGAGCGAGTCGGCCCGCAGCTTGGTCATCGTCGCGTAGCCCTTCTCGGCGAGCTTGCGGGTCCAATCGTGCTCGATCTCGGCGCGGGCCAGCTCTTCCTCCGCGATGAAGATCTCGGCCTTCGCCTTCTCGAGGGCCAGCGGCCAGTCGCCGTCCTTGTACTTCTCGAGATCGATCTCCGCGAGGAGCACCTCGAGCTCGGCCTTCTGGATCGAGCTGTTGTTCAGGCTCTCCTGGATCTTGACCTGTTCCCGGGCCTGCTCGAGATCCGCCGACGCGCTGTCGACCGAGATCTGCTGCTTGTTGAGCTGTTCGGCGAGCTGAGACGAATCGAGCTCGACGAGCAGATCGCCTTCCTCGACATGCGTCCCGTCAGGCACGACCGAGACGATCGTGCTGCGTCCCTCGAGCCGACAATAGACCGGCACCGAGGACGCGGCCTTGACGTTGCCACGCTCCGTGAACGAGATCAGCAGGTTGCCGCGCTCGACGGTGTGCGTGAGCTGACCGTTGACCATGCCGCTCACGGTCGGCGTCCTGAAGGTCGTCCAGAGCAGATAGCTGCCCGCGACCATGCATACGCCGAGTACCGCTAGCAGAGTGACCAGTCGGATCATGGGACTTTGCGCCTTGCCGTCCATCGCGTTTCTCGCGCTCATCGGACCTCGATATTCAGCTCAGTCACCGACCCATCATCGTCGACTCTGAGCGCACCTGTGTCGCGGAAAAACTCCAGCCGCGCCGTCGTATAGTTGATCAGCGACCCGACGAGGGCGTTGCGCGCGTCCACGAGTGCCTGCTGCGCTTCCAGAACATCTCGCGAGATAGCACGACCGGCTTCCTGAAGAACGCTCGCGCTCGACACGCGTTCCTCTGCGACGGGGACGCTCTTCCGCTGAATCTGGTAGCTGATGACCTCTCGCTGCAGGGACCGGTA
>CAYMRB010000513.1:0-6580 GCA_964392615.1 uncultured Planctomycetia bacterium
CCCTAAGCCGACGCGCGCGCGTGGCGGCTGCCCGACTCCATCGCGACGGGGAACACCACGGTCTCGCCGCCGACGGTGACGCGTGGATTGCGGATCGTCACCGGCACCATCGGCAACGCCTTCACCGGGCTCAGGAGGCAGCGTACGGACTCATTCGCCGGCAGGTTCTGATACCAGACGCCGAGCGACTCGATCTTGCCGAAATTCACGAGCTCGCGGTAGACGTGGTACAGGGCCCAGCCGTCCGGCCAGTCGTAGTCGCTGTAGCGCGAGGACTCGGTCTCGACGAGCTCGAAGTATCGCCAGCCTTCGAAGTCGACGGTGACATACCGGTCGGCGATGGCGCCGTGTGCGACGTGTTTCGGGCTCAGCATGCGAAAGCCGAGCACCTCGCCCCTGCCGTCGCCGTGGACCCAGACCCCGAGCGCCTGGTGCGCGCCGAGATCGCGCCATGGCTCGAATACCTTGACGGCACGACTCCACGCTGCGCGTCGCGGCACCTTCCCCGCGCTCGACGCCGAGAAGATGCCGCTGGCGCGTCGCCCCTCGATCACGTCCGTCGAGGGCGCGAGCTCGGCACTCACGCCGCCGGCCGATGCCACGACGGCGATGTCCTGCGGCGACGAGAAGTCGGCGAGCACGACGTTGCCCGGCGCGTCGTAGCTCGCGGTCGACATCAGCACTTCCAATCGCAGCCGCAGCGGCTGCGCGTCGAAGTCGTTCTGAGCTTTCCACGCGGCAGTCGGCTGGTCGATGCCGAGGACCTTGTGACGATCGTAGCGCGTCGGCCGAAAGCGCCAGCGATCCTTCGGGCCGCGTTCGAGCGTGAACTCGCGTCCAGGCCGACGCAGCTCCGCCCGGACGCGATCGTCGAAGTAGTGCGCTCGTCGCAGCTCCTCGTACGTGCGCAGTCGCTCGACGAGGCGGCGATACGCCGGTACCTTCTGCAGGCTCGAACGGTTCACCGCGCCGGTCAGGGAGATGCCCGCGTCGTGTCCGATGAGCTTGGCGCCGAGGTACTCGATCACGTCCGGGTACGATGGCTCGACCTGCGGCGGCGCGAACTTCTGGAAGTTCCACCAACCGAGGTGAAGCGGCAGCATCAGGCCGCCGTTAATCGACTGCGCGTGGATGTCGATGAAGCGCTTGTGGCCGCGGTTCGGGTAGTCCCACGCCTGCCAGCGCGTGCGGAACTGCCAGAAGTGGTGCCACATCGCGCTCATCTCCATGCCGACCGGCTTGTCGAGGCGCTTCCAGATGGCCCAGAGGAACCGGCTGGCCCAGTACCAGCTGTCCTGCCCCCCGCGCAGAATGTCGCTGCCGTCGATCGCGTCGAGGTAGATGTTGTCTTGGCGTCGATGGGCGCCGCCAGCGTAAACGAACGAAAAGCGTCGAGTTGACGGTGGGGGACCGGCGTCGCGTACTTCGACCGTTTGTCGATGAAGAACGCGTACGTGTGGAAGATCGCGCCGATGTCGTTTCTGTGCAGCTTGCCGACGATCTCACGGTAGTCGTCCCAGCCGCGCGGCCACTTCGTCTCGTTCAAGTGGAAGTCGCCGAAGCGGAAGAAGTGCGCACCGCCGCCGTGGCTGTCGATCTGGTCGAAGCCAAGGCTCTTCGCCATCGCGATCCACTCGTCGACGTTCGCGGTCGTCAGGTCGCCGAAGTTGAAGAGATACGAGCCGTGATTGAACGGCACATCGTGCGCCCACGGGCCGCTGACGGTCGTCTGCGGTAGTTTCGGCGTCGCCCGGATGACCTCCCGCAGGACGCCGAGAATCTCGCCCGGCGGCGCCGCGACGACCGCGACGCGCCGGCCGACGAGCCCGAAGCGGCGGTAGCACTCCGCGCGCAGCCGCGTTTGCAGCGCCGGCAGCTGCGGCACACGCGTGGCGAGATCGAGCGCCAGGGCGCAGGCGCCGAACGGCTCGTCGGGGCGACCGCGGACCTTCAGGGGCACGTCGAGGAAGACGAGCTTCTCGACTTCGACGTCGCCGTCGATCGAGGCGACCTCGATCTCGATCCAGCGCTGTTTCTCGGTGATCGCGAGCGACACCTCGACTTGCGCCGTCTCGAACGAGAGTCGCACGCGTAGGCCGTCACGCGACACCTTCGAGGGGTGGTGGCTCTTGCCGCCGACGGTGATCTCCGCGCAGTGGGACTTGCCGGCGCAGTGGTCGACACCCGTGCGACGATCGATGAAGCGCAGATTCCGGCCGTCGGCGGCGATCGCATACTCGAACGCGGCGGACCGAACAACGACGGCGTCCGATTCCGCGGCGTCGAGATCGCCGATGGCGACGAGAGTCGTCGTGACCGATGCGACGAGCGACAGCACTCGCGACCACGGCGAGAACATGACTATCGAACGTCCTTCATGGACGCCGCGCGGCGTCCGTCGACCGCGTCGCGGACCAGCAGCGCGACGAGCACCGCGTCGCGGCCCATGCGCACCCCCGAGTACGGCGCACGACGTGTGCGCACGCAGTCGAGAAACGCCTCGTGGGCCTTGCGGGTCGTGTCCCCATCCTCCGCGCGCAACGTCTCCGTGGCTCGGCGCCGGTCCATGTACTCGATGTTGCCGTTGTAGACGTCGACCCCGCCCTTGCGTCCCATGAAGTGCATCTGGTTCTTGTTGAACGTGCCGTGGGCCGGGCAGACCCAGCTGTGCAGCCAGTTGACGATGACGCCGTTCGGGTACTCGATCAGCGCGGAGTAGTAGTCCGTCACGTCGCGGTCGGGCTCGTTCGCCGTGAAGACGTCGCGGCGCCCCATGCCGTACGCGATGCTCGGCAGGCCCCCGAGCGCCCAGTTCATGATGTCGAAGAAGTGCACCGCCTGCTCGACCATCCAATCGCCGGAGTGCGCGCGCTTCGATTTCCAGCCGCGCAGCGGTCCGAAGTGCGCCAGGTAGCTCGCGCGCACCTCGAGGATCTCGCCGAAGTCGCCCTTCTGCATGCGCTCGATGCCCTCCCGAACACGCTGGTTGTAGCGGTTCTGGAAGCCGACCTGCACGATGCACTTCGATTTCTCGGCAGCGGCGACGACGGCGTCGCACTCGCTGCGCGTGATACACATCGGCTTCTCGCCGTAGAGGTCCTTGCCGGCCGCGATCGTGTCGAGGTATTGCGACGCGTGGACGTCGCACGGCGTGGCGATCAGCACCGCGTCGACATCTTTCGCAGCCAGCACGCGATCGTGTGACTCCGTACCCGCGGGCGTCTTGCCCGTCTGTTCCTTCACCCTGCGCTGCGCGGCGGCGATGCGCGCGGGCACGATGTCGCAGATCCAGGTGATTTCGACGTCGGGCACGCCGAGCATCGTGCGCAGGTGGCTCGTGCCACGACCGCCGACGCCGATGAAGCCCATGCGGACCTTCTCCGCCGCGCCGCGGAAGCCGGCGCCGTACACGGCCGGCGCCGCGAGCGGACTCAACGCGGCGGCACCGAGTCCGGCGGCTCCGGTGGCGAGGAAACGGCGGCGGCGGATACGGCGAGAGACGGGTTCGGGCGTCTTCATGATGCTGTCTACCTCCTGACGGCAGGGATCTGCGTCGACCACGCGGAGTTGAGCTGCCGCGAAGCGGTCAGCCTCCGACTCCGCGGGCATGGGCTGCCGACCAAAGGACCGCGAAGGCCGCTGCGCTGACCGACTCGGCCAGCCCATGCCATCAGTTGACAGCAAACAGCGTCGCGGTAACAGGGGATTGCGCGGGCGCGGTCAGTCGGGGGGGGCCGCCGGCAGCTCGATCGTCGCGACGAGGCCGCCTCCGTGGCGGTTGCGAAGCGCCACGGTCCCGTCGTGCGCATCGACGATCTCGCGGACGATCGACAGGCCGAGTCCGACACCGCCGGTCTCGCGGTCGCGGGACGCGTCGACGCGGGCGAAGCGCCGAAACACGCGGTCGAGGTCGTCCTCGGGGACGCCCGGCCCACGGTCGGCGATCTCGACCGCGACGCTGCGCTCCGTTCGTCGCGCCGCGATCTCGACGGGCTGGCCGCCACCGCCATGCCGCAACGCGTTTTGCAGCAGATTGCCGAGAGCCACGCGCAGCAGGGGCTGCACGCCGCGAGCGGTCAAGGGCGTCGGAGAATCCTCGACTTGGAGTCGCACGCGTGATGCGCCATCGTCGTCGAGACTGTCGACGAGAGCGACGAGGAGATCGGCGATGTCGACCGCGGAGGTCTCTAACTCACGCGTCCGGCGATCGAGCGTCGACAAGAGGAGCAGCGACTCGACGATCCGGCGCAGCGAGTCCGCGTAGCGCCGACAGTTCTCCAGGGCTCGAACGTACTCCTCCGCGTCGCGATCGCGAGACAGCGCGAGGTCGATCTCGGCGATCGTCTTCGCCAACGGACCGCGCAGCTCGTGCGATGCATCGCCGGCGAAGCGTTTCTCGCGTTCGAAGCCGGCCTCGAGTCGGTCGAGCATGCCGTTGATGGTCGTGGCGATCAGCGCGAGCTCGTCGCTGACCTTGCCGACGGGAAGGCGCGTCTCGATCTGCGCGGCATCGATGCGCGCAGCGGAGTCGACGATCTGGCGGACGGGATCGAGTGCCCGACTCGTCACGTGCCGGCCGATGCCGATCAGCAGCAGCCAGATGACGGGAATGCCGATCAGGAGCGCCCAGAACAGGCCTTCGTGCGTGGTGTCGGCTTCGATCGCGGCCTCGAGCCAGAGCCGGGACTCGGGCACGATGCGCGGCGCGGCGCCCTGTTCGACCGAGTACAGCTCGCCGTAGCGATTGATGCCGATTCGGCCAGGCGTTCCGAGGGCATCATTCCTGTCGACAACAGCGATGAGTTGACCGTCGTACGGAATCCAGTCCGCGATGTCGCGCCCCTCGGCGTAGCCGGCGCGCTGCAGATCCTCGACGAGATCGACCGGCAGAAGCCGTGGCAACCCTTCACGGTCCCGGTCGACGATGGCGCCGTTGTCGAGCACCGCGAGCTCGACGATGGCGCCGTCGTCGAGAGCGTCGATCTCGGTGACATTGCGCCCCTTCTCCACTTCGTACTTCGTGCGGATGAACGCGCCGTTCGGCAGAGCGTTGCGGAAGCCGATTCGGACAGGCTCCGGCAGGTCGTGAATCGAACGGGACCGGTACTTCGGCGCCGGCAATCGCCCGGTGAGCAAGCGAGTGTCTTGACCGCGAGACGAAGCGGCGACTTCGAAGCTGACCGTGCCGCTGACGTATGTCCCGTCGTCACGGACGACCGCCCAGTACACAGCGCTCGCATCGACATGGGCGAACGGCCCGCGTTGGCCGCTGAACTCGACCAGCACGTCGTCGTCGAGCTGGGAATAGATCTCCTGCGATGTCCTTCGCAGCACATCGTCGAGCCGCCGCTCGTTGTGCGCGTCGGTCAGGTGGTCCGCCACAAAGTAGAACGCGAACCCCGCCGGCACGAGGACCGCGAGCGTCAGCGCGGCCTGGGTGAGGGTGACCCGATTGCGGATGCTAGGCTTCACGCTCGGGCTCCTTGAGCACGTAGCCGCGACCGCGGACCGTCTTGATGCGCCGCGGCTCACCACCCTGTTCGAGCTTGTTTCGCAGGTAGTTGACGTAGACCTCGACGACGTTGCTCAGGCCGTCGTAGTTCGCGTCCCAGACGCTCTCGAGGAGCTCGGTCTTCGACGCTATCCTGCCGGGGTGCAGCATGAAGTAGTGCAGCAGGCCGAATTCGCGCGCCGTCAAGCGGACCTGCTTGCCGCTTATCTCGACGCAGTCCGATCCGGGATCGAGCGATAGCGCGCCGACTCGAAGCACGTCGGACGTGCGCCGGCCGACGCGTCGCCGCAGCGAACGGATGCGTGCGAAGAGCTCGCCCATCGCGAACGGTTTGACCAGATAGTCGTCGGCGCCGGAGTCGAGACCGAGGATGCGGTCCTCGATCGAGTCGCGCGCCGTCAGCATGATGACCGGCGTCACCTTGCCAGCCTCGCGGATGGCGTGGCATACCGCGACGCCGTCGAGCCGCGGGATCATCAGATCGAGGAGGACGAGCTCGTACTCGTCCGTGAGCGCTGCGTGACGTGCACTCTCGCCGTCGTGTACGACGTCGACGGTGTGGGACTGCTCGACCAGGCCCCGCCGCAGGATGTCGGCGAGCTCGCGATCGTCTTCCACGCAGAGGATGCGCATCCCTTGCGGCCTCGATCTGCGGTTCGTTGGAGAAACCGGCGTGACGATGGAATCGTACCACACCTGAAGGGGCCCGATCGCGCGATCAGCGGGCTTCCGATCGCGCTCTAAGCCCGTTCTAAGGTGCAGCGAGTTAGAAGGAGTCGATCGACGAGGATCCGGTCGCGTACGATCGACCTCACGACGAACTCACACCCACCGAAGGACGGAGGTGTCGACATGTTGCGCAAGAGCTGGATCGTGTTCTTGGCCATTGCGGTCGTCTGGGCTGTGACCGGCACGGTGGTCTCGCGCGGCGAGGGGAGGAAGCTGCCGAAGCGGGTCAGCGCTGCGCTGGAGAAGCTCGTTCCGGATGCCAAGATTGTCGAGGTCGAGCGGGAAGATCGAAACGTCTGGGAAGTGGCGATTCGATCGACGGCCGAGCTGGAGTTTCGA
>CAYMRB010000514.1:0-6575 GCA_964392615.1 uncultured Planctomycetia bacterium
GTCCGAGCAGTCGGCCGGCCCGGCTGACGAACAGGAGGTCGCTCGGCCGGCTGCGGACGAGCCGCGGGCGCTCCTCGTCCTCGTAGGTCCGGATCGCCTCCAGCGCCGTCCGGCTGACCGGGACTACTCGTTCGCGCGATCCCTTGCCGCGACAGCTGAGGATGCCGAGGTCGGCGCGGATGTTGTCCACCTTCAGGCCGCACGCCTCCGACACGCGAAGCCCGGTAGCGTACAGCGTCTCGAGAAGCGCGCGATCCCGCAGCGGATAGCGCGACGGGTGCTCCTCGACGGCGCGTAGCAGGCGGTTCACCTCCTGGACGTCGAGGACGTTCGGCAGCGTCTTCCAGGTTCGCGGCGTCTCGACGAGGTGTGCCGGGTTGGCGGGCAGGACGCGCTCGCGCGTGAGGAACCGCAGGAACGTCCGGATGGCCGAGAGCCCGCGGCGCACGGAGGAGACGTCGCGCCCGCGCTGCCGCTCGCGCACGAGGTAGTCGAATACGGCCCTCTCCGTGATCAGGTCGGCGATGGGGCGAAGCGTCGTCGCCGCGCCGGCGCCGGCCTCGACGGACTCCAGGAAATACGCGCAGTCGCGCGAGTAGGCGTCGACGGTGTTCGGCGAGAATCCCCGCTCGACGTCGAGATACGTCAGGAAGGACCGCAGTAGAGCGCGCAGCTCGTCCATGCACGCCAGGTTACGGGGCCGGCCGGGAATCGCCAGCCGCAATCGATAGCAGCCCGTCCCGCGCCCGCCTTGTCGGTCCGACCGAGAATGCTATAATCCGGGTTTTTCCGGGCGATTCCGCCCGTCGTGGTCGTGTGTCCAGGAAGCCTTCAATGTCCGATCTTGCGACCACCGTGGGGTCGCTGAAGCTCGCGAACCCGCTTCTCAGCGCCTCGGGTACGTTCGGCTACGGCGAGGAGATCGAGCCCTTCGTCGACCCGTCGGTGTACGGCGGGATTATCGGCAAGAGCATCTCCGTCGCTCCGCGCACCGGCAATCCGCTGCCGCGCATCGCGGAGACCGCGTCGGGCATGCTGAACTCGATCGGCCTGCAGAATCCGGGCATCGACGCGTTCATCGCCGACTACCTGCCGCGCATGCGGCGGTACGACACGCGCGTGATCGTCAATCTCGTCGGCGACACGGTCGACGAGTACGTCGCCATGGCGGAGCGGCTGGACGGCGAGGACGGAGTCGACGCGCTCGAGCTCAATATCTCGTGTCCGAACTGCCCGACCGGCGGCATGGAGTTCGGCATCGAGCCGGTCGCCACCGAGCGCCTGGTGCGGGCCGTGCGCGAGCGCTTCCGCCGACCGATCATCGCGAAGCTGACGCCGAACGTGACCGATATCGTCCCCGTCGCGCGCGCAGCGGAGGCCGGCGGCGCGGACGCGCTCAGCCTGATCAACACATTCGTCGGCATGGCGGTCGATTGGCGCCGGCGCCGACCGCTTCTCGGCGGCATTACCGGTGGATTGTCCGGCCCGGCGATCAAGCCGCTCGCTCTGCGGCTAGTCTGGCTCGTGTCCCAGCGCTGCTCGATTCCGGTGATCGGAATCGGCGGCATCATGAACGCGGACGACGTCCTCGAGTTCCTCGTCGCCGGCGCCCGCGCCGTCGAGCTGGGCACCGTCCAGTTCGTCCAGCCTCGCGTCGCGGTCGACATTCTCGCCGCGCTCCAGAGCGTCGTCGCCGAGGAGGGCTTGAAGAACATCAGCGACCTCGTCGGCACGTTGGAGACCCGCGGCCAGGCGATTACCGTCGAGCGAAAGGCGGCGCCATGACGGCCCGCAATCGGCGATGGGGCGACGAAGGGGTCCATTCGGAGAGCGGAAGGCGTCGATGAACCATCCGTTGCCACAGCACTCAGCGCAATCCCGCAGCGAACGATGATTAACCCGATTTCCGGTATTCAGCGGCTTCTGGTCAAGGTCTTCGGCTCTCGAAACGACCGCATCCTCAAGGATGTCTGGCCGCTCGTCCACGCGGTCAGCGCGCTCGAGGCCGACTTCGAGAAGCTGTCGGACGAACAGCTGGGCGGAAAGACCGAAGAGTTCCGCAACCGCTTCGCCGACGGCGAGACGCTCGACGACCTGCTGCCCGAGGCGTTCGCGGTCTGTCGCGAGGCGTCCAAGCGCATCCTGCGGACGCCGAGCGGCGTCGCCATGCGCCACTTCGACGTGCAGGTGCTCGGAGGCGTCATCCTCCACCAGGGCAAGATTGCCGAGATGGCGACCGGTGAGGGCAAGACGCTCGTCGCGACGCTGCCGTGCTATCTCAACGCGATTCCGGCGCGCGGCGTGCACGTCATCACGGTGAACGACTATCTCGCGCAGCGTGACCGCGATTGGATGGCGCCGCTCTTCGAGTTCCTCGGCGTAACGACCGGCGCGATCCAGGGCGACATGGAGCCGTCCGAACGTCACGGGATGTACGCCTGCGACATCACGTACGGCACGAACAACGAGTTCGGCTTCGACTACCTGCGCGACAACATGAAGCTGAGCTTGCGCGACCAGGTCCAGGGGCGCGGTCGCGAGTTCGCCATCGTTGACGAGGTCGACAGCATTCTGGTCGACGAGGCGCGCACGCCGCTGATCATCTCGGGGCCGGCCGAGCAGTCGACCGACAAGTACTACCTCGCGAACCGCGTCGCCAAGCGCTTGACGAAGGGGCACGACTTCGAGGTCAAGGAGAAGGAGCGCTCGATCGTCTTCACCGAGCTCGGCATCGAGAAGGCGCAGAAGCTCGTCGGCGTCGAGAACTTCTACGTCGGCAAGAACATGGAGTGGCCGCATCTTCTCGAGCAGGCCCTCCGCGCTCAGCACGTGTACCAGAAGGACGTCGAGTACGTCGTTCGCGAGGGCGAGGTCGTCATCGTCGACGAGTTCACCGGCCGTCTCATGGAAGGCCGCACCTGGAGCGAAGGGTTGCACCAGGCGGTCGAGGCGAAGGAGGGGCTGCAGATTCGCCGCGAGAACCAAACGCTCGCGACGATCACGCTGCAGAACTACTTCAAGCTGTACAACAAGCTGGCCGGCATGACCGGTACGGCGATGACGGAGGCGATGGAGTTCGACCGCATCTACAAGCTCGATGTGGTCTCCATCCCGACGAACAAGCCCTGTGCGCGCGCCGACCAACCAGACGTCATCTATCGCACGACTCGCGAGAAGTACAACGCGATCGCCGAGGAGATCGTCCGCGTCAACAAGGAGGGGCGGCCGATCCTCGTCGGTACGACGTCGATCGAGCGTTCCGAGCTCCTGAGCGGCATGCTCAAGCGCCGCGGTATCAAGCACGACGTGCTGAACGCGAAGCAGCACCAGCGCGAAGCGCAGATCGTCGCGGAAGCCGGTCAGCCGAAGCGCGTGACGCTGTCGACGAACATGGCCGGTCGCGGTACGGACATCGTGCTCGGGCCGGGGATTGCCGACAAGGGCGGCCTGCACGTCATCGGAACCGAGCGTCACGAGGCGCGCCGTATCGACAATCAGCTGCGCGGACGCTGCGCGCGGCAGGGCGACCCCGGTTCATCGACCTTCTTCCTGTCGCTCGAGGATGATCTGATGCGGCGCTTCGCTGGCGACCGCGTCCAGGCGATCTTCAAGCGCCTCGGCATGAAGGAAGGCGACGAGATCTCGCACCCGTGGGTGACGAAGGCGATCGCGCGCGCGCAGCGCAAGGTCGAGGCCTACCACTTCGACATCCGCAAGAACCTGCTCGAGTACGACGGGGTGATGAACGAGCAGCGCGGCCTCGTGTACTCGCTGCGGCAGGAAGCGCTGGAGGGCGAGGACCTGAGCGAGAAGGTCCAGGAGATGGCCGAGTTCACGATCACGAACCGCGTCGCGCACTACCTCGCGATGGAGCCGACCACGCCGGCGGAGGGCAGCGACGAGGAGCCGTTCAATCCGGTCGAGAGCCTGCGCGCGTGGCTCTACTCGACCTACGGCATCGAGCTGCAGGATCTCGAGTATGACGAGCGCCGCGGCGCGGCGAGCGCCACCGAAAAGGTGACGACCCAGGCGCTCGAGGCCTTCAAGGCGCGGTACTCCGAGCGCACCGAGCTCAACGGCGAGAAGAACATGCGGCGCGCCGAACGCTTCGTCATGCTGATGGAGCTCGACGACAAGTGGAAGGACCACCTGCACGCGATGGACCAGCTCCGTCACGCGATCGGGTTGCGCGGCTACGCGCAGATCGATCCGAAGGTCGCGTACAAGCAGGAGGGCTACCAGATGTTCCACGAGATGATCGAGAACTTCCGCGCCTCGGTCAGCTCGCTGGTGCTGCGCGTCCAGGTGCGCCAGGAGGACGAGCAGCAGATGGAGAGCTCGAGCCAACTCGAGGATGCCGAGTTCCGCCACGACGAGATCGCCCCGGGCGCGCAGCCGACGTCGGCCATGGAGGAGGCGAGTCGGCCGCAGGCGGCGGCGGTCAAGCAGATCGTCAACAAGCAGCCCAAGGTCGGCCGCAACGATCCGTGCACATGCGGCAGCGGCAAGAAGTTCAAGCGCTGCTGCGGCGTCGGGAAGTGACGCCCGCATCGAGTTGCCCGCGATGAGGTTTACCGAGGTTCGCCGATCCCGATTCGGGCTCTTTCTCGGCGCCTTGGCGATCGACCTCGTGTACCTGCTCGCCGCTCCGTTCCTGCTCCTCGCGCTCCTGATCGCGTCGCGAGGATTGACGCGGCCGAAGCTGCGGCGGGGGCTTCTTCGCAAGCTTTGGTGTCCCGACCGACGCCGGACGACCGGGCCGTCGATCTGGGTGCACGCGGTCTCCGTCGGCGAAGTGCTGACGGCGGCGCCGCTCGTTCGCGCCCTGCGCGCGCGTTTTCCCGACAGCGACATGTCGGTGTCCGTCTCGACGTACACGGGCTTCGAGGTCGCGCGCCAGCAGCTCCCGGAGCACGACGTCTTCTGGTTTCCCGCCGATCCATCGCCGTGCGTGAACCGGGCGTTTCGCATGCGGCGGCCGTCGATCGTCGCGCTCGTCGAGCTCGAGGTCTGGCCCGGCTTCCTGATCGCGGCCGCGCGCCGTCGCGTGCCGGTGGTCGTCGTCAACGGTCGGCTGACGGAGCGATCGTGTCGTCGCTACGCGCGATTCGGAGCGATCGCGCGAGGGCTTTTCGGGCTCGTCGGTGCGTACGCCGTCCAGACCGACGCGTACGCCGAGCGGTTCCGTCGCCTCGGCGTCGACGCGGAGCGCATCGAGGTCCTCGGCAATCTCAAGCACGACCGTCCGCGAGGCGTGGACTCCGCCGCGACCGACGCGTTGCGGCACGAGTTGGGCTGGCCGCGGTCGGGGCACGCGTTGCTGGTCGCCGGCTGCACACACCCGGGCGAGGAGCGCATCCTGTGCGATCTGCTGCCGCGTTTGCGCGCGATCGAGCCCGGGCTGCGGCTCGTGCTGGCCCCCCGGCACGTGGAGCGCCTCGGGGGGACCGAGGAAGATCGCTGGGGCTGCGATCGCCCGATCGTCCGCTGGAGCGGGTGGCGATCGGCGAAAGCGGGCGAGCGGCCGGCGCTGGGGGACTCCGTCCTCCTCGTCGACACGGTCGGCGAGCTCGAGCTCTTCTACGCGGCGGCCGACATGGCGTTCGTCGGTGGCTCGCTCGTCGAGCACGGCGGCCACAACGCGTTCGAGCCGGCCGCCCACGGCCGGGCGACCTGCTTCGGCCCGCACACCGAGAACTTTCGATTCGAGGTCGACGCTCTGCTGGCCGCCGACGCGGCGCTGCAGGTCTCCGGTGCCGAGGAGCTGGAGATCCGCCTCGCGGAGTGGCTCCGCGATCCCGCTGCTCGCGCTGGGCACGGCGCGCGCGCTGCAGCGGCCGTGGACGCGCTGCGCGGGGCGATTGAGCGACACGTCGAGTGGATCGCCGGGGCGGTTGACGCGCGGGGCAGCGCGGGCGGTCGATAGCCGGCCTCGGGCGGCTGAGTTCCGCACTGAACGACCCGTTCGGGGCTGGTTTGCCGCTTTTCAGGGCTTCCCCGTACTGTTAGAATCCCGCCTTTTCGGACGCAGAGCAGTTCCGAGAATGTCGGCCGCTACGGCGAATCGTGCCGCGGAGCCGACGAAGGGCGAGAGGAGTACATGGCGCACTCTGCCCGGGCCGGGACCGCGAAGAGAACAACACCTCACGACAGGGGATCAACCATGGCTGAGCGAACGCTGTTTACGTCCGAGTGTGTGACCATGGGGCATCCCGACAAGGTCGCGGATCAGGTCTCCGATGCGATCCTCGATGCGATCTTGGCCGAGGACCCGGCCGGGCGCGTCGCGTGCGAGACGCTCGTGACGACCGGGCTCGTTCTCGTGTCGGGCGAGGTGACGACGACCTGCTACGTCGACATTCCGGTAGTCGTCCGCGAGACCATCCGGGAGATCGGTTACACCGATGCGTCGATGGGCTTCGACTTCGAGACCTGCGGGGTCATGAACGCGCTGCAGGGACAGTCGGAGGATATCTCGGTCGGTGTTACCGAGGGCCAGGGTCTCCACGCCGAGCAGGGTGCCGGCGACCAGGGCATGATGTTCGGCTACGCCGTCAACGAGACGGACGAGCTGA
>CAYMRB010000515.1:0-6568 GCA_964392615.1 uncultured Planctomycetia bacterium
GGGGCGCCGGTCGCTCGGTGCAGGACGCGCTTGAAGTAGTTGTCGAAGTGGAATCGTCGCCGCGTCTCGACGAACTCCAGGAATCGCTCGCCCGTGGCCTTCTCGCTGAGCGGGTAGACGATGATGGACGAAACACAGCAGCCCCAGTTCTGGCCTTCGAACGCGATGTCGAGCTGGCCGTCGCGGACCTCGACGTCGAAGCGCTTCTCGTCGAAGGTCGGGTCCTGGTACTTGTCGAACGTGTCGTCCGCGGGCAGGTCCTCCGTGTCCCAGAACCGGTAGTAGCGGCTCTTGAACGAGTCCAGGGTCATCGTGTCGACGTGGCGCTCTCCCTCGAGCACGAGTGCACGGCGACGGTATCGTTGCACCTCGCCCCAGAAGCCCGACGGCGAGTCCATGTTGACGAACACGTGATACTTGCCGTCCGGCACGTCGATGGCGAGCCCGCCGCTCTCCACGCAGATGAAGTCCTGATACAGCGGCTCGGGCTGCAGCACGTCGAATGCGCGCCAGAAGCGGGCGTCCTTCCAGCCGTAGCCTCGGCCCTTGCTGTAGTTGGTGCCGGGGTCCAGACGGGTGAACCCTTCCATCACTGGACCGGAGCGCGGACCGACGTCGAATGCCCACAGCGAGTCGAACGTCACCCGCGCCGTCTCGGTGTCGCGTTGCAGCCGGATATTGTCGACGAAAAGCGGCGCTTCCGGGGCCGCGCCGATCGAGAAGACCAGCCGCGTGATCGCGTGGCGCATCAGCGGCCTGCCGGGGCGCGACTTCTCGCCTACGTACAGCGCCGTCGGAATGATCAGCGTGCTCGATCCCGGCGGCGCGATGGTCGTGTAGTTCACCCGCGTCCAGTAGCCTCGCGTCGCGGTGTCGCGGACCTCGACATAGAGCCGCAGCGGGCTCTTCGCGTCGGTGTGGACATCGGCCATGAGGTAGTCGTAGCCCGTCCAGTCTTGCGCGGCGTCCATCGAGACGTAGCTCTTGTCGATTCTCAGAGCCTTGCGACCGTCGGTGGCGTGTTCGGCCACGACGGTGCCGCTGCCGAACGGATTGCCGTCCTCGAAAGAAGCGATCAACCGGACGGGCTCGCCGGCGACGGCGCTTCCCTTCGCCGTCAGGACCGATCCGCACGCGTAGCAGTGGGCGCCTGGTTGCGGATTGTGACGTCCGCACTCACCGCAACGCACGGCGTTCTCGCCCGGCTCGCTCGGCGGGGCGACCGGCTTCTCCTCGGCGCCGAGCGTCGGTCGCTCGGTCAGCGGAACGTCCTCGCCGACGCGCTCGACGGAGACGTCGTCCACCCACAGGTAGCCCGGCGCCATGAGCCCGAAGCTCGGGTGAGAGTAGTCCTTCCGCTCGGTCACCTCGCCCACGTAGCTCAGCCGCGTCCAGCCGAACGTGCCGTTCTTCCGAAGCGGCACGTACTTGCCCGCGAACATGAACTCGGTGGTCTGATTCCAAACCCCCGTGCCGATGTCCAGGCCGCGGAGATAGGCCGTGATCCGGTACCGACCGGGCTCGAGGACGAGCTTGTCGCTGCAGGCGCGGATCTTCGGGCGGTCGCCGCCGACCAGCAGGAGCGAGTGCTTTCCCGTGCGGGCGATGCTCGAGAGGCGGAACTCGCACTCGCCTTCGTAGATCCATCCGGACCACTTCTCGAAGACGTGGCCCCAGCGGTCCTTGTCCTTCGGCCGCTCGAACGACGGATCGGGAACGAGGTTCTCGCCGGCGCTCACGGCTCCGGCCACGTGGGTCGACACCGAGATGGCCGAGATGGTCACCAGGGCGAGAAGCGATCGTAGGAGTCTCATGCCGGACCTCGACTCAGTGCCGCCTTCACGACATTCAAGGCGTTGCGCGGAACTCGACGGCTGCGTCGCGGCCGCCGCTGACCATGATGCGACGCAAGCGCAGGTCGGTGGCTCCCTCCGGTGTCGGTCGGTCGCCGGGAAGCCAGACTCGCGCCTTTCGAAGAGCCGCCAGATGGCGCAGGATCGTCGCGTCGTCGACGTCTCTGTGGTCCGCCAGCGGCCCGGATCCCGATCCGGACTTCGCCGGGTCGGGGTGGTCGCCGACATTCTCGAGGAACGCGAAGCCCTTCGGCGCGGCTTCCTTGTTGCTGGTGTTGATGTTGCAGCCGACGAGGCCGCCGCGAGCGCTGGGCGTCGATCGGTTCTTCCAGACAGTCTCCGCCGACGTGCCGGGCTCGTGCACCCAGAACTGGTTGTTCAGCGCGAGGACGCTGGCGCGACTGCCGTCGCCGCGGATCTCGAAGCGGCAAGTCTCGCGGGTTCCGACCGGCAGCAGCATGCATGTCGCCAGCGTGAAGTGGCCGCGGAAGTCATCGGCCGCGATCGTCGGCGATGTCGTAGAGGTCGCGTACGAGAAGCGTGTCGCGTCGATGCTCAACTCGCCCGCGCCCGTGAGCCGCAGTCCGGTGAGTGCGCCGGAGCTTCGCTCGTGGTACACGCCGCGGACGACGAGTCGGCCGCCGCGTCTCACGTCGTACTGACCCGCGGCCGAGCCCGTGGCGCCGGTGAAGACGGAGACCTGGTTCTTCGCCGCCGGGCCGCTCGAGCCGCCGCCGACATCGACCCACGCCCCGCCGTGGCCACTGCCCTGGAGGGCGCGCAGTAGAACATCAGTCTTCTCGAGGCCGCTGACGCGCAGAGCGGCCGTGCGGCCGTGCTTCTGGTCCGTCGCGCCGCTGACGTTGAGCTGATCGGCGAAGATGCGGCCGCCGACCTGATCGGCGCGTTCGACCAGCAAGCCGCGTGCGTTCGGGGCGTGGATGTAGAAGTCGCGCAAGGTGGCGCGACCGGGCCCGTCGACGCGCATCACGAGCCCTCCCGGCGCTCCGGTCCAGTTGAGCCGCATGGCGGTTTCTGCCCCGCCGTCACCGACGAGCTGCACGTCGCACTCGGCGGGAATGACGATCGTCTCGGAGACCGCGTAGATCCCCATCGGCAGATGGACCACCGGCCGGCTTTCGGAGAGACCGGCTGCGCGATCGACCGCGTGCTGGATGACCTTCCCGGTGGAGCCCGCGGGGACCTCGATGATCGTCCTGCGTCGACGCGGTGGCGTCGGAGGCAGTGCAGGCACCGCAGCGGGCACCCCGTCGTAGCGCACGACCCGCTCCGCGATCCGGCGGTGGCGGCCGCGCTCCTCGACTGCGTCCGCTTTCGTGTACACGTTGCCGACGAGGGTCTGATCGGCCCACGTCATCCGCACGCCGCGTGTCTTGCCGCGCAGGCGAAACGCGTTGTCGACGACCAGGTAGGGACCGGCGTTGCCGAGTCGGACCGCCCAGTCGCTGGTCGGGTCGAGGACGCGATTTCCCGTGAGGCTCACCGGCGAGCCCCAGGTGTGCCCCGAGTCGAAGTCGAAGAAGCACCGCGAGCCGAGGCTGGTGTTCTCGACCACCGAGAACGCCATCAGATTCACAGCAGCCAGATCACAGATGCGCGACCGGACGAACACGTTGCGCCACGCATGCCAGTTGCCCATCACGTTGTAGATGCCGCGGCCGCAATCCTCGAAGCGGCAGTACCACACCCAGATGTCCATCGAGTTCCAGTTCACGGTCTGCACGCCGGTCTCGCAGCGCAGGAACTGACAGCGCAGGACCTCGTTCTCCGCCTGTCCGTGGGTCTTCGGTCCGCCGAAGACGAGGCCCGACTCGACGTCGCGAAAGACGATGTCGCTCGTCTCGTTGTAGGTGGAGAACGCGGGGCCGTAGACCAGCGCCGCTCCCGCCCGGCCTGCTCCGTCCAACGTGCACCGTCCGATTCTCGAGTACCACGCGTCCCACTGGAGCATCGTGCCGCCTTCGACACCGTCCCAGACGAAGACGCTGCGAGCCGGATGCTCTCCGAGCACGGACACGCCTTGGCAATCGGTGTGCGCCTTGCGAACGGTCTTTACCGTCTCGGTGAGCCGGTACCTGCCGGCCGGAACATGGAGCACGCACGCGGTCTCGTGGCGGACCAGGTCGTCGAACGCGCGCTGCAGGGCCTGTGTATCGTCGGCCTTGCCGTCGCCGACGGCGCCGTAGTCTCGCTTCAGGTCACGCCAGCTCGGAAAGGGGCCGACGAACTCCTCGCTCGCCAGGGTCCTCCGTGACACGAGAGTCACGAGGGCGACGAGCGCCACGGCGGTTCTTCGGGCGATCACGTGTCGGTTGCGCATTCTCACTCGCTCCGCGTGCCTCGCGTCGTTGCGAGAGGCTACAATGAGCGCCGTTTCGAGCGTGGACCGTCTCCAGGTCCGATCGATCGGTCAGCGCAGGTCGCGTGAAAGGGGGCTCCTTCGATGAGTACATCAACGAGCTTGGCAATCGCCACGGCATTCGCGGTGTCGATCGCACCGGCTCTCACTCGACTCGAGGCAGACGAGGGCCAGGCGGCGAAGACCCCACGGGACACGTCGGCCACCGAGGCCCCCGCAGGCGGCGCGCGAAGCGACCGGATCAAGACCGACCCGGCACGTCTCGCCCGCATCCGTGCGGCCACGATGCCCCGGATCACCGAGCCGGTGATGTTCTACACGCCGGAGGCCGACGCCATCTGCTCGGCGCTGGAGGTGTTTCCGCCGGACAACCCGTGGAACCAGGTGATCGAGGACTGGCCGCTCCATCCCGACTCGGACGCGATCATCACGTCGATCGGCAAGGAGAAGCCGTTTCGCTCCAACGCCGACATGGGATACATCATCGTGCCTTCGACGCAGAAGCGCGTCGAGGTGAAGGTTGCCGACTACCCCGGCGAGTCGGACCCGGGGCCCTATCCCGTACCGGACAACGTCCCGATCGAAGGCTGGCCAGGGTGGCGCAAGCGGGGTTCCGGCGACTGGCCGAGTCTGCAGGACGTGCAACGGCGTCCGGCGAAGTACGAGGCGGATCGGCACGCCATCGTCGTGGACCCCGTGGCCGGCAAGCTCTACGAGTTCTTCGTCATGGGCCGGGTCGACGGTCGGTGGGTGGCCTCCCAGGCGTCGATCTTCGACCTGAAGTCGAACAAACTGCGACCGAAGGGCTGGACCTCGGCCGACGCAGCGGGGCTGCCGATCTTCCCGGCGGTGGTGCGCTACGACGAGTTGAAGCGGGGGATCGTGGAGCACGCGATGCGCGTCACTGTGCGCAGGACGCGCCGCGCGTTTACCGCCCCGGCCACGCACTACGCCAGCCGGCATGACAACCCCGAGTACCCCCGGATGGGTGAGCGACTGCGCCTGAGGGCCGACTTCGACATCACACCGTTCTCACGGGAGGTGCAGGCCATTCTCAAGGGGCTCAAGAAGTACGGCATGTTCGTCGCGGACAACGGGATCGACTGGGCGATCTCGGTCGCGCCGGATCCGCGGATTCCCGTCCTGCACGCGGAGCTTCGCCGCATCAGGGGCGCAGCCTTCGAGGTCGTCGTGCCACCGCGGTAGTCACCGCGAAGGAGTTGAGTTTGATCCAGAGCGTCTCCGGTCTCCGTGTGTCGTTCGGCTGCATCGTCGTGCCCCTGTTGTTCGTGCCCGCTTCGACTGCCGTGGCGAAGGAGGTCTCCGTCACGGGTGACATGACTCTCGAGAAGGGCGCGCGCCCACCGGCCGGCTCCCTGGAAAAACGGCGTAGGGGGGGCGACGTCAAGGCGATCCATACTTCTCGGACGTCTACCCGAAGCTGAAGGGCGGAGGCTGCTTCACCGCGCACAACGTCAGTATGCGCCGTGGACGTCGAGGTGGCGGTCGCCGAGGCGGTGGTATTCAGGAGTCTCTTGCGCATCTGGAGACCGTTCCCGATCTCAAGACCACCATCAATACGGACAGCCGCGCCGGAGTCTCCATCAGCTACAAGGCGAAGCCGAAGTAGCACGAGCTGATCGGACCGACCGTCTACGGTTCTTCGGCCGAAGCAGGCGGCGCGGCTCGCGCGGCTGCGGGCAGAGCGATACGAAGGTCGAACGGCCGATACACGATCCGGTCGAGCGCCATGACCTCGCTGACGGTCACGGTCCGCTCCGTCGTCAGACGGAATCGCACGAAACGAGCCGGCACGGGTTGCTCCGGGACAAGGCTGTACGTGAAACCGGTCGCGGTCTCGTCGTCCGGCATCATGTGGTTGATCGGGATGTCCTTCCAGCGGAGATTGAGTGCGAAGAATCCGCGCGACGAGTATCGTTCGCCGTCTCGCGACGTGAGGACCTCCACCCGATCGCGGACCTCGCCCTTCATCGCATCCCACCAGGGCCAGCCCGCGCTGAGGTGGATGCGGAACCCGCCGCAAGATTCCTCGCGGCCGAGATCGACCGTGATGTCCGGGTTCTTCCCTTTTTCCCAGCAGAGCGCGTAGCGGGGGCCGATGCCGCCGGCGTAGTGCGGGCCGACAATTCCGTCGGTCAGCTTCTTCCCCTGCGGGTCGCCAGCGCCCCACTTCGCGTTCGAGGGAACGGTGACGGTGTACCGCTTGCCGTGCGCTAGATTCTCGCCGTACGAAACCCAACGCGGTACATGCTGAGTACGATTCGGCGGTCTCGAGTCGCCGCGATCATGCCGGGTCTCCGCCCCTTCCCAAGGC
>CAYMRB010000516.1:0-6565 GCA_964392615.1 uncultured Planctomycetia bacterium
GCTCTTCGAGGCCCGTGAAGGCGACAGCCTTCCAGCGGGCCTCGAAGAGCCGAAACCGCTACAGGCCCACGCCCTCTTGCTGCCGCTCGAATCGGTAGTACACCTCGAGCGTCATGGCGCCGATCGCGGTCGAGTAGACGCGGCCGCCCGCGATGCCCCATTCGCCGATCGGATCCCAGCTGCCGTCGACCTCCGCGCTGTCGCCGTTGTACTCGGCGCGCTGCGAGTTCAGCAGGGCCTTCTGCATCGAGTCGTTCCACGTCTTCCAGCTCTTGCCCCCGAACTGGAACATCGCGTACGTGGCGTAGTACCAGTAGTACAGGTTGATCGTCGACAACGCGCGACCCTTCTGATCCTGCCAGCGCGGCGGTTGGGCCATCAGGATATCGACGCCTTGACGCACCGACTCGTTCGTGCGCCGCTCGCCGGCGAACAGCCGGCATAGCACGCCGACCGCCGTCATGCACGAGAGGTCCTTCGAGTACGGGTACGGCTCCGGATGCACATCCGTCAGCATCGAACCGGCGTCGCCCGGCGTGTTGTATCCGGTCTTGCCGTTCGACGCGGTCGCGTAATCGAACCACTTCAGGGCGCCGCGGAATGCGCCCTGATAGGACTCCTTCGGAACGCCGAGCCGACAGCCCTTCGCCGTCTTGAGCGCGAGAACCATCCAGCCCGTCACCGACGTGTCGTTGTCACCCGGCTTGACGCCGTAACGCCAGCCGCGGCCATCGTTCTGCGAGCGCAGACAGAGCTGCACGGCTTTCTGGACCGGCTTCTTGAGCTTCAGATAGTCGTTCGACATCAGCAAGAGCTCGGCCATCGCCATCGTGGCGATCGAGTGGTTGTAGATCCAGCTCTCGAGGTGAGCTTCCGGGTTGTCCGGACTGCCGCCGTCCTCCACGAGAGGGCCGAAGCGTCCGTTCCTCTGCGGGTCGCTAGAGTTGTCCTGCTGGCTGACCATGTACTTGACGGCCTTGCGCAGGCACTTGACGAAGTGGTCGTACTCGCCGTCGCGATGCGTGTGCCCGAAGCCGGTGAACGCGAGGATCGCCAGGCCGGTCACGCCGACGTCGCTCTCCTTGAAGCCCGTGTCCTTCGGATAGCGCTTCGAGTTCTTGTTCGCGCTCGGCCCCTTCCTGCCCGGTGCCTTGTTGAAGTCGGCCGCCTTCCAGCCGCCGTCCTCCGCTTGGTGACGGTAGAGCCACTCGAGCGCCGCGAGCACCGCCGATTCGGTGCCCTCGCCACCGCCCTCGCGCACCAGGGAGCCCTTGCCGTATCGATGGCCGTACGCACCCGCCGCGCCGCCGCCGACTCCGATCGCGTCGTTGATCATCGTCGACTGCTGGTTGACGTTCGACATATTGTCGAGGCTGGTGCCCTTCGGGATCTCCGTGGTCACCTCGTCGAGCTTTCGCTTCACGACCGGCTGCTTGACGATCTTGTTCGGGATCTTCGGCGTGCGCTTCATCGCACGCTTCTTCTTCGGATCGTACGGGGGCGGCGGCTTCTTGTGCGCCTGGACGACCGCGACGACGTCCTCGCCGCCCTTCTTCTTCGTGCTCATGATGATCGTTCCGACGATGAGCAGAAGGATGAGGTGGAAGATCGCGGAGACCGCGAAGAAGGGCATGTTCTGAAGCCACGCGGGCTTCTCGTACTGCTCCTGTTCGAGCTCGCCCTCGCCTTCTTCGTAATCTTCGTACTCGCCTTCGTCTTCGTAGTATTCGTCTTCGCGAGCCATCGTAGTGTCCTTTCGGGCACCTCGCGCCGGGCATGGCCGTCAGGCTTCGGGCCTGCCCACTCGAGCGCGGAAGCGCGTTGCGAATCGGGTGAACTGCGGTTCGAGACCGGTCGTCGCGCTCGGCTCGCCACCGGGCGTCGATCGACTCCTCGTCAGTCGACCTTACCATCGGCGAGACCGCACGACGCTCGCCATCCTAGTTGCAGTTGCGATATTGTCAAGCTCCTTCCTGGGCGCTTGCCGAAGTCGCGATGGCCCGGCCCGGGCGCGTATCCCAGGCCGCCGGGCCGCTACGGTTCGTAACCGCGTTGCGATTTTGGTGATCTCGGTGTGGCGAGCAGGCCCTTGCCCGCCTCGACCCGCCGGAATCGGTACCAGACCTCGAGCGTCATCGCGCCGAGTGCGGTCGAGTACACCCGGCCGCCGGCGCGGCCCCACTCGCCGATCGGGTCCCAGCTGCCGTGCACCTCCTCGCTGTCGCCGTGGGCGACCTGGCGCTGGTGCTTGCACAGCGCGTCCAGCATCGCGTCGCTCCAGCGGTCCCAGTCGCGGCCGCCGAGCTGGTGCAGCGCGTAGGCGGCGTAGTACCAGTAGTACAGGTTGACGGTCGACGCGACGCGGCCCTTCTGCTCCTGCCAGAGCGGCGGGTGCGCGGTCAGGACGTCCGTCGCGGCGCGGATAGCGGGCGATCTGCGGCTCTCGCCCGCGAACAGGCGGCACAGCATGCCGACGGCGGTCATGCAGGACAGGTCCTTCGAGTACGGGTACGGATCGGGGGCGGGCGCCAGGGACGAGCCGGCGTCGCCGGGGGTCTGGTATCCCGTCATGCCGCGGGAGTCGGTCGCGTAGTCGAACCACGCGAGCGCGCCGGTGAACGCGCGCCGGTACTCGTCCTCGGAGATGCGCGCTCGCGACGTGCGGGCGGCCTTCAGTGCAAGCACGGCCCAGCCGGTGACCGACGTATCGTTGGCTCCGCCCCGGAACTCGTAACGCCAGCCCCTGCCAGGGTTTTGGGCTCGCAGGATGAGGCGCGTCGCGCGCTCCACCGGCTTCTGTAGCCGGAAGTCGTACGACATCGCGAAGAGCTCGGCGAGCGCCATCGACGCGATCGTGTGGTTGTACATCCAGTGCTCGTTGTGCTCGCCGTCGGGCTTGGTCGCGCTGCCGAGGCGGCCGTCGGTCGCGGGATCGCCCGAGCTCACCTGAACGGACAGCAGCCAGTCCTTGGCGCGCTTGACGCACCGTCGGAATTGGGGGTACTCGCCGTCCTGGTGGGTGTAGCCGAAGCCGGTGAACGCGAGGAGCGCCAGGCCGGTGACGCCGACGTCGGCCTCCGGCCAGCCGCGGTCGTCCGGGTAGCGCGTCGCGTCGCGGTTGGTGCTCGGCCCCTTGGCCTGGCGGTGGAAACCGGCCGCGCGCCAGCCGCCGGCGGGGTCCTGGTGGCGGCAAAGCCAGTCGAGCGCGGCGAGGACGGCGTTTATGGACCGGCGCTGCACACCGGCCCGGCCGGTCGCTCGTCCACGGCCGCGTTGGCCGTAGGGGCCCGCCGCACCGTCGCCGACAGCGATCGCGTTGTGGACCGCATTGGCGCGTAGGTCGGTGTCGGACAGGTTCTCCGGGGTTCCTTCCGGAATGTCGACCTTGACTTCCGGAAGCTGCTGCTCGACGACCGGCTGTTCGACCTCGCGCGGGTGGACGATCTCCGGGTTGCTCTCGACGTCGAGCTCCGCGTCCTTGCGAATCTCGGGAGGATCGGGCGGCGTCGTGACCCGGGCGAGGACGACGGTCTCCTCCTCCTTCCTGCCCTGCACGCTGATCACGATGCTGCCGATCACGACGATCAGCAGCGCGTGCAGCGCGGCGGACGCCGCCCAGCACGGAGCGGCGCGCAGCCACGCGGGCCGATCGGCGATCGGCTCGTCGCTGGCGGCGTCGTCGTCCGCGCCGGGCGGCTGCGTCGTCCGCTCGCTCGGCTCTGGGCCCCGGAGGTCGTGCGGGCGAGCAGGCGCTGGTGATGAGGTGTCCGTGCGGGAGCGTTTCGGTGTCACGGCTGGCTCCTCTCTGCGGCGGGTCGGTAGTGGCCGAGCCAAGAAAGACCGCCGGAGCCCGGGAGGGGTGGCGTTTCTCCGCGGGCTCCGGGTCGACGCTTCCACAGCGGAAGCGGTCGAGTTTCGTGGTTCGGGGTCGTGAGCGACCGAGCGATTCGGCCGGTGTCGCGGCAGGGGGCAACGACGGACGTGCGGGCAGCGCGGCTCGCGGAGCCGGCTTCCGGTGCGGCGTGATTCAGGGCTGCGCGTCGCGCCCCGGTCGGGGTCGCGGTTCGGCTGAGCGAGCTGCGCCGCTGGGCGCGGAGCCGGCCGAGCTGCATGGTTCGTGCGTCCGAGTTGCCACCCTCGAGACGGCGCCAAGGTAGCTCGGCGTTGATATTTTGTCAATGGCAAAAATGAGATTTTGGCAACGCGCGCCGGTCGAGGGTGGCGGTCGTTGCCAAAATCGGGTGTCGCGGGCCTGCGGCCGCGGCGGTTCGGCAGGGAGGGCTCGTGCGGTTTACGAGCTCGTGCCCGCCGTCTGCTCGGCGAGCATCAGGCGCAGGAAGGTCTGGATCAGGCGCTTCTCGGTCCGCTCGCGTTTCGTGAGCTTGTCGTCATCGACGTCCGAGAGGTCGTGCAGGCGCTCGTGGACGCGCGTGATCTCGGCGTCGAACTCCGGGTACAGCCCGTCGAGGCAGCTCGTGACGTTCTGGTCGAACCGCGCGCAGACAGCCTGGACGAGCGATTCCAGCTTCTCGGCGTCCGTCGAGCCTGGCGACGACGCGTCGATCGAGGCCTTGCTGGCGCGGATGTGCTCGACGAGCTGGGCTTCGAAGTCGGACTCGCCCCGGCGGACGGCCGCCTGGAGGCGTCCCTCGACGGTGCGGACCAGATGTTCGCGCGCGGACGGCAGCAGGTTCAAGCTGCCGTGGATCGCCTCGCGCACGAAGCGGGGGGCGTTCTCCTTGAGGTGCGACTGCAGGGCGCGGCGGCTGTCCGGAAGCTGGCGTTCGACCTCGATCCGGCCGATCTGCGTCAGCGTCTTCGCATCGAGCTTGCCGGTAAGGAAGGTGACGCGGGCGAGCCCGATGGTGCAGAACGCGATCAGCAGCACGCCGGCCCAGAGGTGGAGCTTGTGGCGTCGCGCGAGTCCCGTCGCGCGCGATTCGCACTCGTTCGTCGCCCTCTCGAGTCGGTCGCCGAGCGCGGTCGGGTCCGCATCGGTCGGATGATGGTCGTGGGGCGTCGTCATAGCGCGGCGATCTCCTCGTTCAGAAGTTGCAGCCAGAGGCTGATGAACTCTTTCTGCAACTCCACGGTGTCCGTATCGGGCGTCGTGACGTCGAACTGCAGAACCGTGTCGCGGAGCTCTCGGACGCGGGCGCCGAACTTCACGTCGAATCGGGTGATCGCCGCCGCGAGCGTCGCTTCCGTGTGAGCGCGGAAGGTGCGCGCGAGCAGCTCGGCGCGATCGCGTTCATGCAGATCGGGGTAGCTCTCGGCGAGCGCGCGTTCGGCGGTGGCCAGCACGCGTTCCTGGCTTTGCGCGATCTGGTCGTGAACGCTCGACAGGACCTGCTCTGCGAGCGTGTCGAGCTCGCGTTCGAAGGCGGTCGAGATTTCGGGCCGCATCGCGGCGAGCTGCAGGCGTCCCTGCTCGGCGTAGACCGGCAGGACGTGCTGTCCGAGCAGTCCGAGCTCGCGATTGGCGGTCGGGCTGAGCTCGCGAAGCTCGGCCTCGAGGCTGTCGCGGAAGTTCTCGTTCGTCCACTCGGAGCGGAGGGAGACGTAGTTGGCCAAGACGAAGCCCAGGATGATCAGGCCGAGCGTCGCGCCCACGCCCAACTGGGCTCGTGCTGTCTGCTTCGCGGCAGCACGTCCCTGTTCGAGCGCGACCTCGAGTCGGTCGATCTTCTCCTGGACGTCTTGAGTCGACGGCGTGTGGTCTGTGCTCATGACGGTCCCCTGGTGAATTATCAGCCCGGAGCACGTCCTCTGGCTTCCCCCCTTGACCAGCCCCAGAGGGCGTCCCCGGTTAGCCCGCAAGTGCTTTTCGTCTATATCCGCTCGCGGCGCCGGTTGGCTGAATGCGAAAACGCGGTCCGGCCTTTTTCGGATCCGCACGAGGGATCTTTGCGCCGTTCTCGGTGTGACCGAAGGCAGAGGCGCTCCGGTGGGGGGGAGAAGGAGCCCGTCGGGGAGCGAAACCTGAACTTCTCTGCGGCTCGAGGACTGACGTGGTGTCGCTCGGTGCGCGCGCTCGCCCGACGGGGGATTTGGTGGGATCGAAAGGCGCGAGGGGCGGGCCCCTGAGAGCCCCTACGGCGTCGGCGACGTCGCGGAGGAGGAGGCGGCCTGGACGACGGAGCTCGGGAGCTCCTGGATCTGATTCCAGGTCCTCAGCCCGTCCACTCCAAGGACGCTGACCAAAAGAAGAAGAATGGTCAGGAATACAAAAAAGTATCTCTTGGAGGTCTTGTCCATCGGGCCTTCTCCGCTTCGCCGAGCCGCCTCTCGCGGCTCTGATTTATAGTTTATAAATCACATGCTCTGAGGTGTGACAAGGAGAAAGGGCAGCCCGAATCGACCCCGTCGCCCGCACCCCAACGGGTGGTGGGTCGCGCTCGCTGCGCCTCGCAATTCCCTTCGAAAAGCGCCGCCGCGCTCGCGGGAACGCACGGCGGAGGGCGGGGCGGAGATGGAGTCGGAGTCGGGTTGGGGGTGGGGGGGGGGGCGGCGGGGGCGGGGTCGGGGGGGGGGGGGGCGGGGGGGGTGGCGGCGACGGCGAGAA
>CAYMRB010000517.1:0-6448 GCA_964392615.1 uncultured Planctomycetia bacterium
GGGTCGTGCTGGGGGTGTCGCGTGAAGATCTGGCGCAGCGAGCGCGCCCGGCCGTCGTGAAGCCAGCGGAAGCGGTCGCGCACCCGCAGCAGAGACGGCGGATTGAAGTGCGTCCGTCCGTCGCCGGTGTCGAACACGCCGACGTCGCGCAGTCGCGGTGGCTTCGCGCCGCCGCGGTGGCAGTCGGCGCAGCCCGCGGTGTCGAAGAGCTCGGCACCACGCTGAACAGCCTCGCGACGCGCTGGCGCCGCGTGCGAGGCATCCGGCGGTCGCAGTGTGTCGAGAAAGGCGCGAACTAGGGTGACATCGTGCGGCGACGCGTCGTGGTCGACCGCCATGGTCGTGCGCATCGATGTGGCGAGCTGGTCGTCGAGACGGTCGAAGCGCGCGATCCATGACCACGGCCCGGTCGTGCCCACGTCCCACAGCGCGGGCACGCGCTTCGCCGCACCGTGTCCGTCGGTGCGCGTATCGAATCGGAAACCGCGCGTGCCGCCGTCCGGGTGGCAGCTATGACAGCTGTACCAGCCGCCCCGCGAGCGGCGTGAGTCGTAGAAAATGCGCGCACCGAGGAGCTCCGGTGTCGGTGGCGGCGGTGGACCGAGGCGCATCACGCGCAGCGTTCTCCGGGTCGCGACGTCGACGACGTGGACCGTGTCGTCGAGCGCGCAGGGCACGTAAGCGACCCGGCCGCGAGCGTCGAGGCGCACAGCGCGAGGACGAGCGCCGACACGAACGTCGGGCAAACGGCGCGCGCGCGTCAGGGGCTCGGTGTTCGTCAGATTCGTCTCGTCGAGCGCTACGGAGACCAATCGGTCCGTCCCAGCGGAGGTCAGCAGGGCCGTCGCCGGTCGCTCCACGCTCAACGTCCCGTCGGACTGCGGTAGCGGCGATCCGTTCGCGGCGAGCAGCGCGATCCCGGAGGGGTCGCCGGCGGCCCGGCTTCCTTGGTCGAGCGCGACGACGAGATCCTCGGCGGCGCCCGGCCCGTCGAGGTGCACCGCGGTGACGCGATTCGCGAGGTTGAGACCCCAGATGATCATCTGGGGCTCGATGATCGACTCCGTGGCCTGGACGCGGTGGGCGATGTAGACGCGCTCCGAGCCGACGGCCAGCGCCTCGATATCGGCAGTGGTGCCCTCGGCCGGGGCATGAGTCCAGAGGACCCGGCCGGTCGCGGCGTCGAGTGACGCGATCTGTGTGCGTCCGGCGACGATGAGTCGTGCCGGATGTCCGTTGCCGGCCGCGATCCACGCGACGTGCCGGCAGCCTTCGACGGCGGGGAATCGGCGGATCAGGCTTCCGGTGAACGCCTCGACCTCGTGAATCTCGCCGTCCTGCTCGCACGGCACGAGAAGCCTCGCGGCGTCGCTTGCGTCCGGTCCGCGGCCGGTCAAGATCGCAGGGCGCCCCGGCGACCGCCCTGTCGGGAAGCGAACGAGGAGATCGAGCGTGCGTCGTTTCGCCTCGAACGCCACGAGCGCCACGCGATGGGTATCGCGTTCGCTGACCGCGACGAGGACGCGATCCTCCCTGTCGGCCGCGGCCGCGATCGCCTCCGGACGGGCCTGGGGCGGGAGGATCAGCTCGGCGACGATCTCGCCGTTGGCGGCATCGACGCAGCTGATGCTCCCGGCTGCCGCGTTCGCTGTGAACAGGAAACGACCCGACGGAGCGAGCGCCAGGTCGACGGGAGCGCGAAGTCGCGCCAGCCCGGCAGTCGACTCGCCGCCGCGAGCTGCCGAACAGAACACGAGGACGACGACGCCGGCGATGGCCTGCTTGAGGAGCGGATCGGTTCGCATGGAGCGCCATGATAGCCGACACGAGCACCGAGAGAAGCCGATCTGCCCCCGGTTTCAAGCGGCGATGGCGCTCGGGTGCAATCGCGCGGCGCAGCACGCGACTGAGCGACGGGAAGGTGAGGGTTTTCCTCGCAGTCCGTTCAGGAATCCCGACGCGGTGCGGGTCACGACCGCGTTACAAAAGACGACAAGACACGTCTCGACCGCGCTTCGACGAGCGCGGACAATCAACGCGCCAGTTTCTATCCGCACAGCTCGTTTCGAGTCCCCCGACAGGAGAAGATCAGATGCTCTCACGCCTAGGAATCATCGCGCTGCTCGCGAGTGCACTCGTCGCGACGCCGTTCGTGAAGGCGGGCGACGGTCTCGGCGCATGGGTGCCAGCCGACGTCCACATGTTCGCGCACGGCAAGTCGAATCCAGCGGTCGAACGTATCTCGGCGCCTTTCGAGAAGGCGTTCCGCGATTTGGTCGCTTCCGGTATCGGCGAGGACGTCTTCGAACTCGCGACGATGGAACTCGGCAGCGACGAGCGGGACGCGATTCGCGGCGAGATCGTCAAGGTGTTCAAGCTCCTCGGGAAGGTCGACTGGAACGCGTTGGTCGCGGACGAGGTCGCGTTCGGCTTCCGTCTGCAGATGCCGATTCCGGAATACGTGTTCCTCTTCCGGGCCAAGGAGGGCGCCGCGAAGCGGCAGGGCGAGCTGCGGCAGGTGCTCGACGGCATCGCGGCGTACGCTCCGGACGCGCTGTTCGTCGGCGAGGCGAAGCGCCACGGTGCAAAGATCGCGACCCTGTCGGCCGAGGGTTTCCCGGTCGCCCTGTCGGCCGCGAGCAAGCGGGACGTCGTCGTCATCTCGACGTCGGACTTCCTGCTCAACGAAGTGCTCGAACTCATGGATTCCGAGTCCGGCGAGGGCTCGATCGTGCGGTCGAAGCGCTTCACGGAGACGCAGGCCGATCTCGATAAGGGCTACGGGCGCGGCTACTTTGACCTGGCGGGCTACCTCGGGTTCATCTCGAACGCGATCGGCATGGCCGGTGGCTTGGCTCAGGGCGACCCGGACGCGCAAGCGGCACTGAAGATCGTCAAGACGATCTTCAAGGAGCTCGCCATGCTCCAGACCGCCGCGTGGACGGAGCGCGTCGACGGCGACCGCGTCTTCGTCGACAGCCGGCTGACGATGAAGACGAAGGATGACGGCGCGGTCGGCTTCATCGAGAAGCTCGTCGCCGATCAGGACCCGGTCGACGACTACATCCGCGTCGTGCCGAAGGACGCGATCGCGTTCCATCTCGCGAGCGGCGTGCGGCCGGTGACGATCTACGATGCGATCATCGAGCTGATCGGTGACGCGCCGGAGGGGGAAAGGGCGCTCGGCCGCTGGTCGAAGATCCAGGAGAAGATCGGCTTCAACCTGCGCGAGGACCTGCTGTCGTGGATCGACGGCGGCGGCGGGGCGATCTGCCTGCCCCCGGCGACGCCCGGCGGCTGTCCGGAGCACGTCGTGTTCATGCGCCTGAGCGATCAGGAGAAGGCGGAGAAGTTCCTGGGCGACGTACACAAGGTCGTCTCGCGCTACGTCGAGAAGCGTGGCCATGACGTCGAGATGGTGCCCGTCGAGGGGCTCGAGAACTTCGTCGAGATGCGCATCTCGGCACTGCCCTGGTGTCGCCCGGTGTTCGGTCTGCCGAAGGGCGTATTCGTCATCGCGAGCTCCACGAACGCGGCCGGTCGCGTGGCGGCGACGTTCTCGGGTCAGGCCCCGTCGGCGCTCGAGAAGCCGGGCATCCAGGCGCTCGGCTTGCCGGACGGCGGTCTCGCCGAGGTGTACTACGCTGATATCGAGGGGCAGCTCACCGCGTTTGCCGACCTCCTGGGTACGGTGGGCTTCTTCATGAGCCTGATGCCGAAGGATCAAGATACGCGACCCGCGATCAAGCTCGGCGGCATTCTGACGAAGCTCGCCGCGTTCCTGCGCGACATCGATCTCGGCGTCGAGCATGCGGGCTGGACCCGCTACGACGGCGAGAAGCACGAGCTTCGCATCCGCCAGATGTATCAGATCGCCGTCCCGAAACCGCGGGCGGAGTTCTGAGGCGGAATTCGGACCGTTGAGCTTTCGCGACGTCGGTGCCGTCGACGAGTTCCCGGACGGTGAAGGCCGGGAGGTGCGCATCGGCGCGCGTCGGATCGCGGTCTACCGGTGCGGGCAGGAGTTTTTCGCGGTGAAGAACTTCTGCCCGCATCTCGGTGACGATCTCGATCGCAGCCCACCACGCGACGGGGTCCTCACCTGTCCGGCACACGGTTGGCAGTTCGACGTGCGCTCGGGGCGGTGTCTGCGGGGCGAGCCGGGCAGTCGACTGACCGTGTACCGCGCGCGCGCAGCTGGCGGGCGCGTCGAGATCGACGTCGGTCGCGCGCGCGGGTGATCGGGGCGCCGCCAGAGCCGTTCGAAGCGCGTGCAGAGGGAGAGGACCCGACGCCGCCTGCCTCGTGCCGTCGCCCGGCGGTGATTGAGACGCTATGGAAGACCCGCCGCGCAGCGCCGGATGAAAGAACGGGCCGTTCGCCCGGAGACTCGCTCCGAGCAAACGGCCCGTGTCAGCCGGCGGCCTGATCGGGTCGGATCAGCTCTTCGCCTGGTCGCAGGCCTTGGCCTGAACCTTGACGGCGGCCTTGCCGCAGGACTTGGTCTTGGCCTGGACCTTGATCTGCGCCTTCGGGGCGCACTTCGCGGCGCAGGCGGAGACGAGCTTCGCGGCGCTCTTCTCGCAACCGGCGGCCTTGACGCTCTTGACGAGCTTGGCGGCCGACGTCTCGCACTTCAGGCCGGGGACGGTGGTGAGGACGAGCTTGGCGGCCGACTTCTCGCACTTCGTCTTGCGAACCTTGGTGGCGAGGGTCTGCGCGCAGAAGCTCTTCTTGGCGACGACGGTCTTGGCCTTGTCGGCGCAGCAGGCCTTCTTGGCGACGACGGTCTTGGCCTTGTCGGCGCAGCAGGCCTTGGCCTGAACCTTGACGGCGGCCTTGTCGCAGGACTTCTCGCAGGCCTTGGTCTGCACCTTCGGGGCACACTTCGTGGCGCAGTCGGAGACGAGCTTCGCGGCGCTCTTCTCGCAGCCGGCGGCCTTGACGCTCTTGACGAGCTTGGCGGCGGAGGTCTCGCACTTCAGGCCGGGGACGGTGGTTAGGACGAGCTTGGCGGCCGACTTCTCGCACTTCGTCTTGCGGATCTTGGTGACGAGGGTCTGCGCGCAGAAGTTCTTCTTGGCGACGACGGTCTTGGCCTTGTCGGCGCAGCAGGCCTTCTTGGCGGCGACGGTCTTGTCGCATGCCTTGGCAGCCTTCTTGGCGGCGGCGAGCTTCTCCTTGCAGCAGTCCTCGCCGGAGGCGGCGCCGACCTCGCAGCACTCGTTCGCCTTGCCCTTCGTAGCAGCGGCGAGCAGATCGGGGCACGACTTGCCACCGTCCTTCGTGCAGGCGCCGTCGCACTTCTTCGCGCAGTCCTCGGCGGCCTTCTTGGCGGCGGTGAGCTTCGCCTTGTCGGAGCAGCAGGCCTTCTTGGCGGCGACGGTCTTGTCGCAGGCCTTCGTCGCCTGATCACAAGCCTTGGCCTGGACCTTGAGGATCTTGACGGCGGCCTTGTCACCACAGGACTTCTCGCAGGCCTTGGCCTGGACCTTGACCTGCACCTTCGGGGCGCACTTCGTGGCGCAGGACGAGACGAGCTTCGCGGCGCTCTTTTCGCAGCCAGCGGCCTGGACGCTCTTGACGAGCTTGGCGGCTGACTTCTCGCACTTCAGGCCGGGGACGCCGGCGAGGACCAGCTTGGCGGCCGACTTCTCGCACTTCGTCTTGCGGACCTTCGCGGCGAGGGTCTGAGCGCAGAACGCCTTGGCCTTCTTGGCGGCGGCGAGCTTCTCGGCGCAGCACGTCTTCTTGGCGGCGACGGTCTTGTCGCAAGCCTTGGCGGCGACGGTCTTGTCGCAGGCCTTGGTGGCCTTCGTGACGACGGTCTTGGCCTTGTCGGCGCAGCACTTCTTCTTGGCGGCGACGGTCTTGTCGCAGGCCTTGACGGCCTTCGTGACGACGGTCCTGGCCTTGTCAGCGCAGCTCGTCTTCTTGGCGGCGACGGTCTTGTCGCAGGCCTTGGTGGCCTTCGTGACGACGGTCTTGGCCTTGTCGGCGCAGCATTTCTTCTTGGCGGCGACGGACTTGTCGCAAGCCTTGGTGGCCTTCGCCTGCTCACACTCCTGGGCTCGCACGCCCACGGAAACGATCAGCGCGACCAGCAGGGCACTAAGGGAAATCGACCGCATGAGACCTCCTCTCGACTAAGGTAGCTTTTCGACTCGGATAGTGGGCGCGAAGCGTGGAGACCTTCGCTCTCGCCCGGTTTCTGACCTACGTTCGTGACGCTGAGACAACGACGAGCGCCCCCCAGAGGTTCCATCGGCCGTTCGATATTCGCAACCGTCCTGGAACTTGCCGGGATCTTCCTGCTTTCCCGGCGGGAATTCCCGCCTGCCGCCCCTCACCTCGGACAACACGCCGGACGGCCGCGGCGGCCGCGGCACCAGAACGACTCATGGTACAGCAAACCCGTCCGCGGGGGAAAGAAAGCCCCGGATTTCCG
>CAYMRB010000518.1:0-6440 GCA_964392615.1 uncultured Planctomycetia bacterium
ACTCCGACTCCGACTCCGACTCCGACTCCGACTCCGACTCCGACTCCGACTCCCCCACCCGCAGCACGAATTCGTCGCTCGTGCCCTGACGATCCGGATCATACATCGCGAAGGCCCGCGCCGGCGTCGACCCGGTCGTCGCGCACCTCAAGCCGGGACGGTAGCTCGGCCGGTCGGTAGTGACGAACACGTAGGACTTCCCTGCCTGCAGAGCCCCCTCGCCTCTCTCGAGCCACCCTACCGTATCCGGCCGGCGAGTCGAACGCAATCCACACGACCGTCCGCGGCCGACATGCGTTACGCTGTACCGAGCCAACGACCCGGCTCGAACCGAGAAAGGAATGCCATGCTGTCGATCCGACGCTGTGCTCTCGCCCTCTCCGTCACCGTTCTCGCGGGAGCGATCCACACCGCCCGCGCCGACGTCCGCCTGCCCGCTCTGTTCACCGATCACATGGTGCTGCAGCGCGACGCGAAGAACAGCGTCTGGGGCCAGGCCGATGCGGGCGAGTCGGTCACGGTGTCGATCGCCGATCATTCCGCGACGACGACGGCCGATGACAAGGGTGCATGGCGCGTCAGCATCGGTGCGCTTCCCGCTGGCGGTCCGCACGCGCTCACTGTGAAGGGCAAGAACACCGTCACCATCGAAGACGTGCTGGTCGGCGAGGTCTGGGTCTGCTCCGGCCAGTCGAACATGGGCTGGACGGTCAACGGCTCGAGGGACGCAGCGCTCGAGATCATGACCTCGAACTACCCGCGCATCCGTCTCATCACGGTGCCGCGCGTCGGCACGCAAGAACCGCAGAGCGACTTCAACGGCGCGTGGCAACTCTGCGGCCCCGAGACGGTCGGCTCGTTCACCGCCGTCGGCTATTTCTTCGGCAGCACCGTGCACCGCGCGATCGATGTGCCGGTCGGCCTCATCAACTGCTCGTGGGGTGGCTCCGCGTGCGAGGCATGGGTCAGCCGCGATCGTCTGATGCCGGACGTACGCTACGGCGACCTGCTCGAGCGTTGGGCGCAGACCGAAAAGAGCTGGGACGAAGGCAAGGTGAAGGCGCAGCACGAGGAGCGCATGGCCAAGTGGAGGGAGAAGGCCGCAGCCGCCAAGGCTGCCGGCAAGCCCGTGCCGCGCAAGCCCCGTGTGCCGCGCAATCCCCTCGGCGGCCAGCACCGACCAGCGAACCTCTACAACGGCATGCTCAAGCCGCTCCTCGGCTACGGCATCCGCGGCGCCATCTGGTACCAGGGCGAGTCGAACGCCAACCGCGCGTACCAGTACCGCCACCTGTTCCCGCTGATGATCCAGAACTGGCGCGACGACTGGGGCATCGGCGACTTCCCGTTCTACTGGGTGCAGCTCGCCGACTTCATGGCCGAGTCACCGCTGCCGAAGCCGAGCGGGTGGGCCGAGCTGCGCGAGGCGCAGACGATGACGCTGTCGCTACCGAACTCGGGGCAGGCCGTCATCATCGACATCGGCGAGGGCAACGACATCCATCCGAAGAACAAGCAGGACGTCGGAAAGCGCCTCGCGCGCATCGCCCTCGCCCGCGACTACGGCGTGAAGATCGCGTATCAGAGCGCGCTTCTCGACTCGCTCGAGATCACCGGCGCGAAAGCCGTGGTGACGTTGAAGGACACCAACGGCGGCCTGCGCACGGTCGACACGCGAGACGTACGCGGCTTCGCGATCGCCGGCGAGGACAAGGTCTTCGTGAACGCGCAAGCGCGGATACTCGACAAGAACCGGGTCGAGGTCTGGAGCGACGCTGTGAAGACTCCCGTCGCGGTGCGCTACGCGTGGGCCGACAACCCGGTCTGCAATCTCTACGATCGCGAGCTGCTGCCCGTGACGCCTTTCCGGACCGACGACTGGCCGGGAGTTACGGTCAACAACACGAAGTAGGGAGCGGCTCTCCGATCATTTCGTGATCGCCTGCAGCTCCGGATAGCGCTCGTCGGTGTCCCCCACAGCCGCCCGCAAGTTCCGCAACTGAGCGCGCAGCTTCTGCAGGACGTCGGCGTACGCCGGATCGGCGATTGCGTTGCGCATCTCGTTCGGATCCTTGCGCAGGTCGTACAGCTCCCAATGGGGCGGTGTCGGCTTCTTCTTCGCTCCCGGCGCATCGAGCGGCAGACCGTAGAAGAAGATCAGCTTGTGATCGTGCGTCCGGATGCCGTAGTGCGCCGGATTGTCGTGATGCGCCATGTGCATCCAGTAACGGTAGTACGTCGCCTGCGGCCAATCGGCGGGCGTCGGCTGACCCCGAAGGATCGGCAGCGCGCTGCGCCCCTGCATGAACTCCGGCGCGTTCACGCCCGCCATCGCCAGCAGCGTCGGCGCGAAGTCGACGTTGTTGACGATCGCGTCGCTCGTCGTCCCGGCGCGGACTTGTGGCGGGTAGCGCACGATGAACGGCATGCGCAGCGACTCCTCGTACATCCAGCGCTTGTCCATGTAATCGTGCTCGCCGAGCATGAAGCCCTGGTCGGCGGTGTAGACAATCACCGTATTGTCGAGCTGCTTCGTCTTCTCGAGATACGCGACGAGGCGAGCGATGTTGTCGTCGACGCCCCGCACGCAGCGCAGAAACTTCTTCAGGTAGCGCTGATAGGCTGCGCGCGTGTACTCCTCGGCGGACAGACCGCGATCGACGAACATGTGGTGCCCCATATTGCGCCACTTCGTGCGCGGACCGATCGACGTGCCGTACTGCGGCCGTCCCCGCGGTCCGTGCTCGCCGCGCTTCCACAGGCTTTCCGGCTCCGGGATGTCGACATCCTCCCACAGCCAATCGTAACGCTCCGCGTTCTCGAAGTTGTCGTGCGGCGCCTTGAAGTGGTGCATCAGGAAGAACGGCTTGTCCTTCTGCTTGCGCGTGCGCAGCCACTTCAGCGAGATGTCCGTGATCACGTCGGAGGAGTGCTTCGAGCTGTAGCCGCCCGTGCGAAAGGTGTTCTTCGGCCACGGCTCCGGACCGCGCACGCGGAACACCGGATTGAAGTAGCTTCCCTGTCCCGGCAAGACCGTGTAGAAGTCGAACGCGGCCGGCTCGGCCTTCAGGTGCCACTTGCCGACCATCGCGGTATCGTAGCCGGCCTTCTTCATCAGGAGCGCGAGGTGCTGACGCTCGGCCGGAATGGCTCCGCTCAACGTCGTGACGCCATTGCGGTGGGAGTACTGCCCCGTCATGATCGTCGCGCGACTCGGTGTGCAGATCGAGTTCGTGCAGAACACGTTGCGCAGCAGCGCGCCCTCACGCGCCAGCCGGTCGAGCGTCGGCGTCGGGTTCAGCGCGGCGAGACGTCCGCCGTACGCGCCGATCCCGTGCGCGGCGTGGTCGTCCGACATGATGAACAGGATATTCGGCTGCTTCGGCGGAGCCGCTACGGCCCTGGTGCTCGCGAACGCCGCGACGACACAAGCGATGCAGGCTAGCAGCGAGTGGCAGCGACGATCGTTCATGGGGTATTCCTCGTTCGTTGGCAGCGGCGAACCGCACACGCATCGTCGCGGCCGCCCGTCGTGATCACTTCAGCGCGGCCCGGAAGCTGTACGTGCCTCCACCGACCTCGAAAACCACGGCACCCGAAACCGCGCGCATACCGGAGAACCCTGCGAGACCGCGACCGCTTTCCGAGACGCTCTCCGGATCGCTCGTCGGCACATGGATCTCCGCCGACGTGTTCGCCGGAATCGTCACGTCGAGCGTCAACCGTCCGTCCTTCAGCCGCCAGCTCACCGCGATCGCGCCGTGGATCGACTCGTACTCGGCCTCGACCCACGAGATCGACTCGTGCTCCGGATTGCTGCCGGGCTTCGGCGGACGCGGCCGGATGACGAGCTTCTCGAACCCGGGGCCGTCCGTGTCGATGCCGACGAGGTAGCGGAACATCCACTCGCCCACGGCGCCGAACGCGTAGTGGCTGAACGAGTTCATCGCCGCGTTGCCGAAGCCGTCTTTCTTCGTGTAGCTGTTCCAACGCTCCCAGATCGTGGTCGCGCCGTTGACGACCTCGTAGCCCCACGACGGGAAGCGACGACTCTGCGCGAGGCGCGCCGCGAGGTCGTGGTAGCCGTGCTCCGACAGCACCGGCAGGATCGGTCGCGTGCCGAGGAAGCCGGTCGCCATGCGCACGTCATTCTTCTCGATCAACGCGACGAGACGCGCCGCCGCCGCCGCGCGGTGTTCGGCGGGCAGGATCTCGGTGAAGAGCGCGAGCGCGTACGCGGTCTGCGTATCGACCTTCAGCGTACCGTCCGCCTCGACGTAATCGGCGACGAACGCGGCGCGGACCTTGTCGAGAATGCCCTGGTACGCGGCAGCGTCCGAGGTACGACCGATCGCGGCCGCCATCTCGGCCATCAACCGCGCGGTGTAGCCGTAGTAGATCGCGTCGATGGTCTCGATTGGCGTCTTCTCGCCCATCGCGAGCCAATCGCCCCACGGATTGCCGATCTTCTTGCCGTGACCGTCGGGACTCATCTTCGCGCGGAAGGCCATGAAGCGCTGCATCGAGTCCCAGTGCCGTTCGATGACCCGCGTGTCGCCGTAGACCTGCCAGATCGTCCACGGACAGATGATCCCCGCGTCCATCCACGCGGTGCCGAACGCCTTCTTCGCGATGCCGTGCTGCATCGGAAACGGCGCGTACGCCGGGTAGGCGCCGTTCGGGCGCTGCGACTCCTCGAGGTCGTCGAGCCACTTCGTGAAGAACGCGGCGACGTCGGCGTTGTACGACGCCGTGCGGATGTACGCCTGCGCGTCGCCGGTCCAGCCGAGGCGCTCGTCGCGCTGCGGGCAGTCCGTCGGCACCTCGAAGAAGTTGCCGCGCTGCGTCCAGACGATGTTCTCGAACAGGCGATTGAGCATATCGTCCGAGCAGCGGAACTTGCTGACGAGCCGCGTGTCGGAGTGCTGGACGACGCCGGTGATCATGCCGAGGTCCGGCTTCGTTCCTTCCGGCAGCCCGGTGACCTCGACGAATTGGAATCCGTGGTACGTGAAGCGCGGCATCCACGTCTCGCCGTCGGGATCGCCACGCAGGATGTAGGTGTCGGTCGCTCGCGCCTTGCGGAGGTTCTCGGTCATCAGGCGCCCGTCGGGATGGAGCATCTCGCCGAAGCGCAAGCGCACCGCGGTGCCGGACGGCCCCTTCACCTTCAAGCGCACGACACCCGCGATGTTCTGTCCGAGATCGAAGATCCACACGCCTTCTGCCGGCGATGTCAACTCGGCCGGACCGATCTCCTGCGTCACGCGAACCGGCTCGGTCGAGTACGCTTGCATGCGCTTCGGCGGAACGAAGCCGAGCTCGACCTCGCGCTGCCCCGCCGTGTCGAAGAACGCCGCCTTCGTGCTGCCGTTCGCAGCTGCCGGGATCGCGGCGGCCCAGCTCGAGTCGTCGAAGCCCGGCTTGCTCCAACCCGGCATCTCGAGGCGCGCGTCGTGGGTCTCGCCCATCAGCATGTCGGCCTCGCGGATCGGACCGTCGCCGGTGATCTTCCATGACGCGTCGGTCACGATGCGCTCGATCGATCCGTCGTCGTACTCGACCTCGAGCTGCACGAGGAGCGCCGGCGTTTTGCCGTAGAAGTAGCGTCCGACGCGATTCGGTCCGTATCCGACGAGCAAGCCGAAGCCGACGTAGCCCGAGTACCAGCCTTCGGCGACGACCGCGCCGACGACGTTGTCGCCGCCGCGCAGACTGCCCGTGACGTCGAAGGCGTTGTAGTACGCCCGCTCGCGATAGTCGGACCAACCCGGCGTGAAGAACGCATCGCCGACGCGCGCGCCGTTGATCTGCAGCTCGTAGATGCCGAGAGCCGATGCGTACGCGGTCGCACGCCGCACACGCCGCTCGACGCGGAAGCCCTTGCGGAAGTGGCGCGCCGCCGGCAGGAAGAGCTCCGTGCGGCTCGTGTGAAGCGGGGCGTCGTCGCGATGGCTGATCCACGCCGCCGTCCAATCGTCGGCGCCGAGGAGCCCCATCGCGAACGTGGCCGTCTCGCTCCACGGCCACCAGCGTCCGGCGTCGTCCCGCACCCGCACCTTCCAGTAGCAGCGCAGGCGCGACACAAGCGGCATGCCGCCGTAGACGACCTGCTGTGACGCGCCGCTCGGCACTTCGCCGCTCTGCCACAGATCGCCCCGGTGAGCCGCGAGGATCTCCGGATTCGACGCTACGAGCACCTCGTACGCCGTCTGCCGAGCCCCGCGCGCCCCGGGACCGAGCTGCCAGCCGAGGCGAGGCCGTGGCGCGTCGATGCCGAGAGGATCGACACGATACTCGCAGCGCAGGTTCGTCGCCGGAGTCGGCAGCCCCTTGCCGAATACGATCGGCACACCGGAACAGCCGGCGACCGCCATGGCGCTGACGATCACGAACGCGCCCCACCGAACCGAGGAGGTCGAAGTCTGAACGCGCATGGT
>CAYMRB010000519.1:0-6419 GCA_964392615.1 uncultured Planctomycetia bacterium
CCTGTTGGTGCCGCGACGTCCGACCGAGGTTCACGTCGTCGGCGCCGTCTTCAATCAGCCCACCCTGCTGTACCAGGAGGATCGGACGTCGGGCGAGTACCTGAAGGAGTGCGGCGGCCACACGGACACGGCCGATATGTCGATCGCGTATATCATCCGCGCCGACGGCACGGCGGACAGCGCTCGCGATGCGTCCGGCTGGCCGCATTGGGACTCCGACCGAGGACGCTTCTCGTATGGCGGTCTGCTCAGCATGGGGCTCGGCCCAGGTGACACGCTTGTCGTGCCGTACGACGTCAAGCCGCAGCTGAGTGCGCTCGGCCTGACGAAGACCGTCACGGAAATCCTCTTCAACGTGGCCTTCGCGACAGGTGTTGTCATTGCCGCTCTGTGATGTGATTTCGCAGCGTACCCTGCTCGTCGCCGCCGCGCTTGTCGCGCTGAGCGTCGGGTGTAGCCCTCTGCCGACTCGTCACTCTCCCGTGGCGCGGGTCGGCGGGCGTTTGGCGCACCAGGCGCGTCGGGCGGATGCGCTCGGGCTGACGCCGGCTGCGGCGCACGCGATGGGGTCGGCGCGGGTCGGCGACCTCGTTCGTGCGATCGGCGCGATTCGGCGGCCCGAGGATCGCACGAGCGCGGATGGGGAGTCGGTCGAGCCGACTGCCGATCAGGCCTGGGCCCGCGACCTGGCGAAAGAGCACCGCCACGAGATCGATGACAGCTACGAGACCGCCGGATCGGGGGCGACGTATTTCCAACCGGTGTCCGAGGCCCGAGTGCGAGCCCTCTACGTCGAGGAGCCCTTCAGCACCTACAACGAACAGGGACGGGAGTTTCATGACGGTCTCAATCTGTACATGTCGGACCGAGCCGTCGTGCGCCTCGTCGAGCACGTCGTGTTCACCGCCGAGCCCGAGTTCTCCGTAGTACAGAATTCGCGGACGCGGCAGAGTCCGGGTGACGACGAGGACTACACGCTGCGGTTCCAGGAGCTGGCGCTCAGCACCCGCTTCGGTTTTGCGGAGATGACCGTGGGCCGCACGCCGCTCTGGTGGGGGCCTGGCCGGCACGGCGCGTTGCTCGTCAGCAACAACGCGCGACCGTTCGACCTGATCAAGCTCGGAACAGCCGGGCCGCAGCTTCTGCCCGGATGGCTCGGTTACCTCGGGCACGTTCAGGCGGAGACCTTCGTGGCCCGCATGGAGACAGACCGGGCCGTCTCGGAGCCGTACATCTGGGGCCTGCGGGTCAGCACGCGTCTGAATCCGTGGATCGAGTTCGGCGCGTCGCGTACGGCGCAGTTCGGCGGGCGAGGGCGGGCCGTGGGCTGGGGCACCGTCCGCGACGTCGTTCTGGCCGACACCGAAAACGACCCGGGCGACCCGGGCAACCAGATCGCCTCGCTCGACGTCCGGTTCATCCTGCCGTTTCCCTGGCAGCCGCTCGAGCTCTACGCCGAGGTCGGCGGCGAGGACGAGGCGGGCGGGTTCTTTTCGAAGACCGCGTGGCTCGCCGGCGTGTACCTGCCGAGGATCGGGCCGTGGAATCAGCTCGAGCTGACGGTCGAGGTCGCCGACACCAAGGTCAGCGGCAGCCCCGGGGTCTGGTACTCCAATCGCCACTATCCCGACGGGTATACGTATCACGAGCAGGTCATCGGCCACCACCTAGGTGCAGACGGGCTCGATATTTTCTCCGAATTGCGCCTTCATCCGACGAGCGATGTCGAGGTTTTCGCATCGTTCGGCTTCGAGGAGCACTTCCGGCAGTCGCCGGTGCGGGAGAGGGTCTATCAGGTGCGCGCAGGCGTCGAAGCGCGCGTGTGGCGGCGGCTGTGGCTACATCTCGTGTGGGGCATCGACCTATGGCGCAACTTCCGCCAGGTCGACGGCGACGACGAAGTCGGGCACGGGCTGGGTGTGGGCGCTCGCTGGACCATGTAGGTTTTTTCCTCGACCCGGTGCGAGCGATTCTATAACGTACACGGAGACCCGTGCTTGTGTGCAGGCACCGTCGAGTTCTGCGCGGCGGGTCGTAGCGAATCGGCTGAGGTGGAGTCGAAGAGTCGATTGCCCGATGGCTCGCGCGTCTCGCGTGTCCTTCGGCGTTTGCTGAGAGTGGTAGAGGTGGCAATCCGCCTGGTCGCGGGGTGTAGCCATCGGATCTGGTGCATGTGCAACCGCGGTCGACGTCGACGATATCGGCGTTCAGTCGGATTGCTCTAAGAGCCGAAGTACTCCTTGAGTTGGCATCGCTCGAGCCGCCGTCCGGAGTGGTCGCGGTGAGAGTCTCGCGGTCCGCCGAGGTCGTGAGAGCGCGCCGTACCACGATGGGGCGGTCCGCTCGCGCGCACTCGGTCCGCACGACACCGCGTCCAGCCAGAGTGGAGAGGATTCCGAGGTGGGACTGAGGAGACAGAAGTACGTCCTGGTCGGTCTCGATGCGGTCCTACTGACCGTGGCGTACGTGACGGCCTTCCTGCTGCGTCTGAGCTGGAGCGAGCTGACCGCGCACGTTGGTACGATCGCCACGACGTTGCCGATCGTGCTGTCTATCTCCCTCTTCGTCCACCTGAGAAACGGGCTCTTCAACGCGGTCCTCCGATACGCGAGCCTCGAGACCGCGGTCGCGGTCGCGCGCAGCGTCATGTGGTCGGTCGCGATCTCATGTCTGGCGATCTTCCTTCTCTTCCGGCTCGAGGGCGTTCCGCGCAGCGTCTTTCTGATCTACGCCATGGAAGCCCTGATTCTCGTCGGGGCTGCGCGCATCGCCGTACGCGTTCTTCGGGACCGCCGCCGGCGTCACGAGTCGCGAAGCGGCACGGCCGACCTCGCGCCGGTTCTTCTCTATGGCGCCGGAGGTACGGCGGAGCTCGTGCTGCGCGGGCTGGGTAGCTCGCCGGAGCTCGGCTACGCGGCGGTAGGCCTGATCGACGACAACCCGGCTCACAAGGGCAAGCAGATCCGCGGTCTGCCGATCTTCGGCGGCGTCGATCTCCTGCGGGGCGTGCTCGAGAGGGTGCGGGTAGAGGAGGTTTGGGTCTGCATCGCGGGCCTCGCCGGCGAGCGGCTGCGGGCCGTCTACGAGGCGGCCACGGCACGCGGCGTCCGCGTCAAGATTCTGCCGCGGCTGCGGCATGCGCTTCTCGGCGAGGATCTCGGCCGCTTTCAGGAACCGGACATTTCCGACCTCCTCCGCCGTCCGCCACGCAGCCTCGACCGTGTCCGCATGAAGAGCTGGCTGCAAGGGCGACGAGTGCTGATCACGGGAGCTGGCGGCAGCATCGGCAGCGAGCTCGCGCGACAGGTCGCCGCGCTCGGCCCGGAATCGCTGGCGCTCTGTGATGCGTGCGAGGCGAATCTCTTCGAGATCCATCGCGAGCTCGGACCGCTTCACGGCGAGCTGCTCGGGGAGCCGTTTCTCGTCGACGTGCGCGATCGCGCCGGTGTCGCGCGAATGTTCCGTGACGCTCGGCCAGAGATCGTCTTTCACGCCGCGGCGTACAAGCACGTGCCGCTCGTCGAGCTCAATCCGTGCGAGGGTGTGCTGACGAACGTCGCGGGACTGTGCAACGTCGCGCTCTCGGCGGCGGAGTTCGGTGTCGTCGACTTCGTCTTCATATCGACTGACAAGGCGGTCCGCCCGGCGAACGTCATGGGCGCGACGAAGCGCCTCGGCGAGCTCATCGTGCAGGCCCTGGATGCCGGGGAGGACACGTGTTTCTCCGCGGTTCGATTCGGCAACGTGCTGGGTTCCTCCGGCAGCGTGGTGCCGATCTTCCAGGAGCAGATCCAGCGCGGTGGTCCCGTGACCGTCACGCACGAGGAGATGACGCGATACTTCATGCTCGTCTCCGAGGCCGTGGAGTTGGTGATCCAGGCCGGCAGTATCGGACGTGGCGGCGAGGTCTTCATCCTGGACATGGGTGAGCCCGTGCGTATCGCGGACATGGCTCGTGACCTGATCCGCCTGATGGGGAAGGAGCCGGAGACCGAGGTCCCGATCCGGTTTACCGGGCCGCGTCCCGGGGAGAAGGTGCACGAGGAGCTCCTCATCGGTGAGCGCGACTCACAGACGTCGTTCGAGGACATCTGGATCGACGGCGAGCCACCTTCCTCCATGCCGTGGGGCGAGCTCTCGGCCACGCTGAGCGATCTGTTCGTCCCCGCGCGCGGCGGTGACAGCGCGCGAGTGCTCCACGATCTGGGCGAGCTCGTCTCCGGCTTCGCGCCGACGTTTGAAGAGACACGCGCGCACGTCGACGTCCCGTTGCGAACCGCCAAGCGGCTCGCCGACCGCGAGGTGGCGGGACAGCGCTCGCGACTCGTCGAGGCCGAGACCCACCGCGTGTCGTTGCAGTGATCCTCCTTCGGCAGCAAGGGCGGCGCGCGGTCGATCGTTGCCGTCTGCCCAGCCGTGTGCTACAAGTACGGCACCATGTGCGGAATCGCCGGCTGCTGGTTGAAACGTCCCGTCGGTGACGGGGACATAGCGATCGTCGCGCGCGCGTCGGAGGCGCTCGCCCACCGCGGGCCTGACAGCGATGGCGTCTGGGTCGATCGCGGCGCCGGGGTGGTTCTGGCGCATCGTCGCCTGTCGATCGTCGACCTTTCGCCCACGGGGCATCAGCCGATGGTCTCCGCGTCGGGCCGCTACTGCGTCGCATACAACGGCGAGATCTACGATTTCGTCGAGCGCCGTCAGGAGCTCGAGGCGTCGGGCGCGCGCTTCCGCGGCGATAGTGATACGGAAGTCCTGCTCGAGCTTCGCGCGCAGCGCGGACCGGAGTTTCTGCGCGACCTGCGCGGGATGTTCGCGCTGGCGGTGTGGGACGCCGAGGAGCAGCGGCTGCTGCTGGCGCGTGATCGTGTCGGAAAGAAGCCGCTTCATTGGTGCGTGACGCCTCACGGTCTCTACTTCGCGTCCGAGATCAGCGCGCTTCACGGCATGCTGGTTTCGCAGCCGGGTGCCGAGCCGTCGATCGATCCGGTCGCGCTCGACGGCTATCTCACCTACGGCGCCGTGCTGGGCGAGCGGACGATCTGGGCGGGCGTCGAGAGCCTGCTGCCGGGGACGTCGATGACGTTCGACGGTCCCTGTCAACGGGGGGCGTCCGAGCGCTACTGGCAGATCGACTGGACGCGTCAGGTCGACGTCGGTTTCGACGCCGCGGTCGAGCGGACAGGCGAGATCCTGCGGGACGCGACACGCCTGCGATTGCGTGCCGACGTCGAGGTCGGCGTGCTGCTGTCGGGCGGCATCGACAGCGGGCTCGTCGCGGCGCTGGCCGCCGAGACGGCGTCCGGGCCCGTGGCGACATTCTCGATCGGATTCGCTGACGCGAAGTTCGACGAGCGGGCGCTGGCGCGTACGGTCGCCGAGCGCTACGGGACGGAGCACCACGAGATTCTGATCGAGGACGACGTCGAGGCCGCCGTGCCGCGCATCCTCGCGGCGTACGGCGAGCCGTTCGCGGACGACTCGGCCATCCCGTCGTGGTTTGTCGCCAAGCACGCGCGCAGACACCGCAAGGTCGTCCTCAACGGCGACGGCGGTGACGAGCTCTTCTGCGGCTATCGTCGCCACCGGGCGGCCCGCTGCATCGAGCAGCTTCGGCGCCTGCTGCCGTTCCTGACGGCACCCGCGGCGATGGGCGTCGCACGGCGCATCCTGCCACGCCCGCGTGGGCACCGTACTCGCTACGCGTTCCTGCATCGCGTCGTCCGCGCTCTCGCGGCGAAGGGCGAGAGTCGAAGTCTCGTCCTGTCGTCAGACGGCTTCACCGCTGACGAGAGGCGGCGACTCTACGGCGACTCCGGAGTCGGCGACATCCGCGGCACGTTTCTGCCGGAACACCTCGAACCGCTGCGGGCGCTCGACGACCTCGAGCGCCTCGTCGCGCTCGACTTCGAGGCGAGCCTGCCCGATGCGCTTCTCGTGAAGATGGACATCGCGACCATGGCCCACTCGCTGGAGGCACGGTCGCCGTTCCTCGATCAGGAGCTGGTCGAGTGGGCGTTCTCGTTGCCGTGGTCCGTGCGGCTGCGCGGCCGGGAGACGAAGCCCGTCCTGCGGGCGCTCGCCGCGCGCTACCTGCCCGACGCGGTCGTCAACGCGCCGAAGCGGGGCTTCGAGGCGCCGCTGCGGGATTGGCTGGAAGGCGGGCTCGCGGAGTTGCGCGACGACGCGATCCTCGCCTCGGGGGGGCTCTTGGCCGAGCGTTTCGATCGCGGATACCTCGAGTCGTTGCTGCGAGGGCGCGACAAGGAGCGCGTCGAGCCGGGGCGCTGGTCGCGTCTCGTGTGGACGCTGCTCGCCCTCGCCGTTTGGGATCGCGAGTGCGTCCGCGGGTCGACGATTCGCACCTCGAAGATCGAGACGCCATGAAGATCGCCCTCGTCCTCAACGATGACTTCTCG
>CAYMRB010000520.1:0-6402 GCA_964392615.1 uncultured Planctomycetia bacterium
TCGGGGTCGGGGTCGGGGTCGGACTCGGGAAAAAAGACCCGTAACGACACCGACCACTCGGCCAACGTCCAGATAGAGCGGGTAAGTGGGGCTGTCGTGGCGGGAGAGGCGTGCCCGGCCGCGGCGGCTAGTCATCGCGGGAAGTCGAAATGAGGCGGCTCCGGCCGCCTCTGGTTTTTTTTTCGGGGTGGTATCATCGTCCACGGGGTTGATGTCGCAGCGCGGCGCGCTATCGTGGCCGAATCCGGCATCGTCCCAAACGCCCCCAACGACGAGCTTTCTCCGATGGCCACCGATTGGTCCCCGACGTCCTGGCGCTCCAAGTGCGTGTCGCAGATGCCCGTGTACCCCGACGCCGACAAGCTCGGCGCGGTGCTGGCAGAGCTGGCTCGTCTGCCTCCTCTCGTCACGAGTTGGGAGGTCGAGAAGCTGAAGCACCACATTGCCGAGGCCGGCAGCGGGCGGGCGTTCGTTCTGCAGGGCGGCGATTGCGCTGAGAACTTTCAGGAGTGCGAGTCGGGCTCGATCGCCGCGAAGCTCAAGATCCTGCTGCAGATGAGCCTCGTCCTGCTGCACGGAAGCAAGCGTCAGGTCGTCCGCGTCGGCCGATTCGCCGGGCAGTACGCGAAGCCGCGGTCGAGCGATGTCGAGAAGCGCGGCGACGAGGAGCTGCCGAGCTACCGCGGAGACATGGTCAATCGCCAGCCGTTCACGGCAGCCGATCGCCATCCGGCTCCGGAGAGGCTCCTGCGCGCCTATGAGCGCTCGTCGCTGACGCTCAACTTCATCCGGTCGCTCGCTGCCGGCGGCTTCGCCGACCTCCACCATCCGGAGTATTGGGACCTCGGCCACATTCGCGATCCCGAGCTCGCGGCGAAGTACCAGCGCATGGTCGACCAGATCCTCGACGCTGTGCACTTCGTCGAGACGGTCGTGCCGCGCGAGTCCGACTTCGACCACGTCGTCTTCTACTGCAGCCACGAGGGCCTGCACCTCGAGTACGAAGCCGCGCAAACGCGGCGCGTCCCGCGACGCACGGGCTGGTATGACCTGACGACGCACATGCCGTGGATCGGCGACCGCACGCGCTCGCTCGACGGCGCGCACGTCGAGTACTTTCGCGGCATCAGCAATCCCATCGGGGTCAAGGTCGGCCCGACGATCACGTCCGACGAGCTCGCGTCGCTCGTCGACAGCCTGTCACCCGAGGGTGAGCCGGGCCGCCTGCTGCTGATCCACCGCTTCGGCAACGACAAGATCGCGACCTGTCTGCCGCCGCTCCTCGAGGCTGTCGAGAGGTCCGGCAAGCCGGTCACCTGGTGCTGCGACCCGATGCACGGCAACACGGAAACGACGCGGAGCGGTCTCAAGACTCGCGACTTCGACAAGATCCTGTCCGAGCTCGAGCAGGCGCTCGACATCCACCAGGCGGCCGGCGGTGTCCTCGGCGGCGTCCACTTCGAGCTCACCGGCGACGACGTGACCGAGTGCATCGGCGGCGCCTGCGGCCTGACCGAGGCCGATCTCTCGACCGCATACCGCACGCAGGTCGACCCACGCCTGAACTACTCGCAGGCGCTCGAGATGGCGATGCTGATCGCCGAAAAGATGGCCCGGATGAACGGCCGACGGTAGCGCGAGCCGCTGACCGTCGCGAGCGCGGCGCTCGATCACTCGAGCTGGAGGGTCTGTACGATCGCGGCTGCGGTATCGGTGGTGACGTCAGCCCGCATCCGGGCGAGCGCTGCCGTTACTCCCTATCCTCGAGCCAGCGTCGCAGCTTTCCCGCCCGGCCTCGCAGCCGACCGTCGTCGCGTGCGCGCTCCTCGTACACGTCGACGAGATCTCGCGTCCGCCCGCAGCGCCTGGCCGCAGCCTCGAGCGCGTTCAGGAACTTCACGTTGCCGCTGTTGAGGTCGAACGCGCGTACGAACAAATCGAACGCGACGTCGTGCGCCCGGCCCCGGTAGCACGCCCATCCCATCTGCTGCGCGTCGCGGCGCGTCAGGCTCTCGAGTCGCTCGCCGACGAAGGACGCCAGGCCTGCGTCGTCGCCGGCCGCGATGAGGCTCTCGCAGTACTCCGGCAGCCACTCGGACGGCACGTCCTCACCGAGCTCGAGCAGCGTCTCGACCTCGTCGCGCAGCGAGGTCCGGTCGACGCCGCGCGCGCGCAGGCGGGCCAGCTGCGAGCACGTGAACTCGTCCTCCCCCGACCGCTCGATGCGCTGCTCGAGCTGCTCGATCGCGCGGTCGATCTCCCCTTTGCGCTCGTAGAGCCATGCGAGGTCGTTGTGGCAGTACGTCATCCGGTCGACGAGCTCGAGCAGGATCGCCTCGGCCTCCTCGAAATCGCCACTCTGCGTCAGCGTCCTGCCGAGGAGACGACGTGTGCGGGAGTGAGGGTGGAGGCGATAGCTCTCGCGCAGCCAGCGCTCCGCGTCCGCGTAGCGCTTCTCGCGATACGCGACGCGCGCTGCGAGCCACAGGATACGCGCGGAGCCGGGAAACGACTGCGTCAGCGCTCGGGCGAGCTTGGCGGCTTCGTCGAGACGGTCCGCCTCGACGAGGATCTCGAGCTCGAGGCCGCGCGTCTCGACAGCGGCCGGGGCCTGCTCGCGCAACCGCTCGAGCGCGCGCTCGGCTTCCTCGTGGTTGCCGCGGCGCAGGCTCGTGCGAATGCGTCGTTGCCAGCCGATCGCGTCGGGGGCGCTCGGGCCGCTCAGGTCGCCTGGGCCGCTCAGGTCGCCTGGGCCGCTCCCCTTGAAACCCTCGGTGTCGGGACTACGATGAGTCGCCATGTCAGACCCCAGAACCTCTGCCGAGGTGGAGCCGCCGATCCGCGCGCTGGTCGACGTGCGGCCTCACCCGACCGTCGTGCGACTGGACGACCTCGAAGGCGACGAATCGGGCTGGATCACGTCGGCGTATCACCTCACGGGCGATGTCCGCACGCACCTGACGTCGCTCACTCGCGTGCTGTCTCACGATACGGGCTGCGGTCTGTTTCTGATCGGCCAGTACGGGTCGGGGAAGTCGCACTTCCTCGCCTACGTTACACGGGAGCTCGAATCCGGTCATCCGCTTTCGGACGAGGTGCTCGACGACGTCGACACGACGCGTCCGTCGCCGACGGTCCTGCCTCTGTCGCTCTTGAACTACCGCTCCGAGCTGTCGCTCGAGGAGGTCGTCTGCGGCGCTCTCGACATCGACGCGCGGGGCGGGGATCGCAGGGACGCGTGGGCCGACGTCGCCGCACGTCACCCGCACGGCCTGCTGCTGATCATCGACGAGCTGTCGGAGTTCCTGCGCTCGAAGGCCGACCACCGCCGCTTCAACGAGGACATCCGCTACCTGCAGTTCCTCGGCGAACGCGCCCAGGGCGAGCGCTTCTGGGTGCTCGCCGCGATGCAGGAGGGGATCGAGCACACCGGCGACCTCGAGCAGGGCCTCTACCGCAAGATTCGCGACCGCTACCCGATCCGCTATCTGCTGACGCCGACCCACGTGCGCGACCTCGTGGCCGAGAGCCTGCTCGTGAAGAAGGATGGCTACGCTGACGCGGTCGAGCGACTCCTCGCCGAGACGCGCGCGGCGTTGCCGGATGCGCCGCTCGATGAGGATGCGTTCCGTGCGATCTATCCGCTGCACCCGGCGACGCTCGAGCTCCTCGAAGAGGTTCGCGACCGCTTTTCGCAAGCCCGCGGAGCGATCGACTTCACCGTGTCGCAGCTCCGCGGCGACGCGGATCGCTGCATCGAGCCGTTCCTCGATAAGCCGTGGGGGAGTCTGCTCGGACCGGAGCGGATCATCGCTCACTTCCGCGAGCTGTTCGAGTTCCAGCCCGAGTTCCTGCCCCTCGCGCAGCGGTTGTTGCCGTGGTACGAGAAGCACCTCGGGGAGGTCTCCGACAAGGAGCGCGTTCAATCGCTCGTCCGGCGTGTGTTGGATCTGCTGATTCTCGTCTACCTTTCGCCGGCGCGGACCGCGTTGAGCGTCGGTGAAGCGGCGTACTGGCTCCTGTTCCGGTCGATGAAGATCGATCCCGCGAAGAACCTCGCGATCGTCGAGCGCGCGTTCGGACTCCTGGTCGAACGCGGCCGCTACGTCGTCGAGCGCGACGACGGATATGCGCTCGAGCTCGCGGATGACGGCTCGCAAGCATTCGAACGCCAGCTCGAGCGCGAGAAGGACGAGCTGCGCGATTGGGGCGACGGCCTCTTCGATCTGATCGTGCCGTTGCTCGGCAGGGACGACTTCAACCCGTTCTCGCTGCCGCGCGACGAGTGGCAGACGCGCAACGTCCGCTGGCATTTCCACGATCGTCCCTGTGCCGTGTGGTTCGGTGACGGCGAGCCGAGCGCGACGTCGCACGCGTCGTTGTGCGTCCGTCTGCCGTGGGGCGACGCGGTGCCGGCGTCCGGCGTGTGGACGCTCGTTCCGCGACGTGCGACCGTGGGCGAGGAGACCGTCGAGCTCGCCGCGCTGTCGCGGCTGCGGGATCGCGTGCCGCGAGGTGATCTGCGCGATCGTGTCGAGAAGCGGCTCTCCGAGCGACGCGACCTCTTCCAGGCTCAGGTCCGCAGCGCGTACGACGACGCGGTAGCTGTGTCGCCGACCGGCGCGTCGGAGAGCCCGCCGCGCGCCGACCTTGCCGCTGGGGTGACGCGTTGGCTCGAGCGGCACCTGCAGTTCGTCATGCGGCGACGGTTCCCGTCGTTCGAGGACTTCGCCCCGGTCGGCCGAGCGCTGCCGGAGGAGGCGTACCGCCGCTTCGTTCGCTTCGTGTTCGAGCGCGGCCTCGGAGATCCGGATGGCGACGATCTCGTGCAGCTCGTGCGCGAGGGATACCTCGTGCCGATGAAGTTGTTGGCGCGGAAGTCGAAGGGCTACGCGACCGCGAGGAGCCCGGAGCGCCATGAGATCGTGCGACGCGTCCTGCCGCTGATAGGAGCCGAGCCGGCGCCGGCGGTCGTTCTCGAGCAGCTCGCCGCGCCGGCCTACGGACTGGTCCCCGATCAGGTGCGGTTGCTGTTGATCTTCCTGTTCGTGCTCGGCGAGATCGACATCGTCGATGGATCCGGCCGTTCGTACCGCGAGCGATTCGAGGACTGCGTCGATCCGCTCGAGTACGCGAAGCTGACGGCGGGCAAGTCGCTCGCCGCCGACGAGCTGCGCGACCTCGAGGCGCTCGGCGAGGGACTCGATCTGCGCTTTCCGAAGGAATGGACCGTGCTGACGCTGCGCCGCGCGATCCACAAGCTGCGCGGGAGCGGTGCCGGCCTGTGCGACAGGCTCGGCGGGCTCCTCGGTAAGCTCGAAGCGCTCGATCAGGGCGCGACGCTCGCTGCCAAGCTGCGCGAAGCCATCGGCTGGTGGAGCTGCCTCGGCGAAGGTGGAGATGGCGGGAGCCTCGATGACTTCGCGGCGTTCCGCGAGTTCCGCGCGGCGATCGGCACGCCGGCCGTGTTCCTCAAGACGCTTGCCGGGATCGCAGATCTGCCGGAGCGCTTCGATCGCCTGCTGGCGGATCTCGAGCGGCTGCGTCACCTCTTCGCGCACCCGGTCCTGCGCGGCTGTCCGATCGGCCGGCTGCGCAAGGGCGTGGAGGAGCTCGGCGAGCCGCCGGATCTCGACGAGCCCGATCGACTCGAGGAGTGGCTCGGGCGCGCGCGGGAGTGCTACGCGGAGTACAAGAAGGAGTACGCGCGCCACCACGCGAGCTACTGGAAGGAGCGCGACGCGCTCGAGGTCTGGGATTGGGAGCCGGGCGTTCTCGCACGCAGCCGTCACCTCGGTCTCGACCGCGAGCTCGCGCGACTCGCCGACTGCCGGCGCCAGGCCGACGGGCTGCGTTGTCGCGAGCTGATCAATCTCGACTTCCAACCGCTGTGTGCGTGCGGCTTCGATTGGAAGGACAGTCCGCTGACGCCGCGCTTGAGGGAGCTCGAGGGGCTGGCGGCGACGGTCGATCGCGCGGTCGAGACGTTCTTCTCGCGCCCCGACGTCCGCGACGGAATCGCCGGTCTCGTCGACAAGGGACTTGTCGGCGACGAATCGACGCGCGCCTACGTCGCGGGCAAGGTCGACCGGCCTGCGGGAATCGACCTCTCCCTGCTCGACCGTCACCTGTCGGGAGTCGAGGTCGTGCGCGACATCGACGTCGACGAGCTGCTCGAGCTCCTCCGCGGACGCACGTGGGAGCGCGCGGAGCTCGTCGAGGAGCTGAAGCGGTTCCTCACGCCATTCGGCGACGACGTGCGCCTGCGGTTCCCGCCGGAGCGGGAGTAGGGTCAGGGCGGGGCCGGCTTCGGAGTCGGTATCGGTATCGGTGTCGGTGTTGCAGGCCCGGGGGGGGGGGCTGACAGCCCGGGTGGGGGGGGGGGGGGCGGCGGGGGGGGGG
>CAYMRB010000521.1:0-6368 GCA_964392615.1 uncultured Planctomycetia bacterium
CGGGGGCGGCGGCGGCGTCGCACCCGGCGGCGGAGGCGGAGTCGGAATCGGAGTCGGTGGCGGACTGCTCCTCGGCCGCGCGTCCGAGGCCCTCGAGCGCGCGTCGCGCGTGGAGCTCCGTCAGGCCGTCCTCATCCCGCGCCGCGGCCTCGAGCTCAGCGCGCGCGGCCGCGGCGGCCGGGCCGATCTGGCCGAGCGACTGCGCTGCCGCAAAGCGCACGCGCGGCAGCGGATCGGACAGCGCCTTCGCCAACGCCGGCACCGCCGGGGCCGCCGTCGCCCGCAGATTGCCGAGCGCCATAGCCGCGCGCGTTCGCATCAGGCCGTCGTCGCTCTCGAGCTTCGCCACGAGCGGCGCGATCGCCACGGGGGCGTCCGGGCCGGCGCAGCGGACGAGCGCGAGCGCTGCCTCGTGCCGCACATCCCGGTCCCGATCGTCGAGAAGCGAGAGCAGGTCGACGATCCCCCCGCTCGCGACCGGGCCCAGCATGCGGAGCTCCCGGACGACCGCCTCGCGCACGATCGGGTCGGGATCGCCGCACATCGCGCGCAGGAGCGGCACGCCGCGCGCCCGCAGATTACCGAGCACGTCCGCGAGTCGCAGACGCACCTCCCGCGTCCCCTCGTGCGCTCGGATCGGCGCGTCGAGCCAGTCGAACGCGCGGCCGACGTCCGCCCAAACGAACTCCTCGATCGGGATCGGTGTCCTCAACAGCGATCGCACGATCGCGGCGCGCAAGCCGGGCGCGCGGATCGTGTCGAATCGCTGTGCGAGCACGAGGATCGCCAGGTGGCGGTCGTCGGCGTTGTCGGAGTCGAGGTCGTCGGTGAGCCTCGCGACGACCGCCGCGGTCGCGCGCAGGACGACGGCGTTGCCCACCGCGTCGTGGGACGCGCCCAGCTCGGTCACCGCCTTCACGCCGGCGACGACCTTGGCCTCGATCCACGGATGCTGCGGCAGCGCGACCGGCGCGGCGTCGCGCAGCTCGTCGAGAACCTCGAGCAGGGCGAGGAGCACCGCGTCGGTCGATCCCGCCTCGAGCGCCGCTTCTCCAGCGGTGCTCCTGATCGTGCCCCGGCGCGCGAGCGATAGATGCCGCTTCTCGGCGCCCGGCCCCGGGCCGTGTCGAATGATCGTCGCGAGTTCGAGGTCGGGCCGGCAGACGGCCTCGGCCAGCGAGGGCCAGCTCGGCACGACCGTCGATCCGCCGGTCACCCGAACGTTCCAGGTCCGCGGCGGCTGCGACGTCAGCTGCATCGAGAAGCCGCTGCCCTCCGCCCCATCGATCCGCTGCGGCGTCATCGCCGTGCACGTGCGCGTCAGCAGCGTCTCGAGGAACACCGCCCGCCCGGAGCGCGAGCTCGCCCAGCGCCGTATCGCCAGCCGCTCGGCGCTGTTCGGCGGTGCGGTCGCGAGTTCGGGGAGGACCGTCGCCGGATCGCGGCGCAGCCGCGTCGCGTGGTACTCGGCAACCACGCGCTTCCAGAAGAGCGCGCCAAGCACGGCGACGACGACCACCGCGAACAGCGCGGTGAGGGCGAAGATCCGTCTGCCTCGCGACGCCGGTCTCATCGCTGACGAGCTCCTGGGGGCGCACCTCGGTGGCTCATTGTCTCAAGGGCTCGCGGCGTTGGCCAGTCGGGCGTCGAGCTCATCGAGCAGGCGCTGCGCGTGCGAGGCCGCCCGTTCGTTCCCTTCGGCGACGACGGCGACTCCGCAACCCGCCACGACGGCGATGCGGCGCCCCCTCGACGCGCGGCTCATCGCTTCCCGACGCCGTCGACCCGCGGGACAAGGACCGCGAGACCGAGTAAGATAGCGGCGCGACTCGTCAGAAGGACGGTGTTCAATCGTCGGCTCTTCGGCTGGCAGCTGCCGGTGCTCGTCGGAAGGACATTGTAAGCCATGCGCGCGGACGTTTTTCAACGGGCTACCAGGCCGTCAGGAAAGCTCTTCGCGTTCGTCGTCGTCGCAGCGGTCGCGGGCGGTTGCGACGACCCGAGCGGCAGCGGGGGCGGAGCCTCGGCCGAGTCGCCGTACGGTGCGCGCCGCGCCGCGATGGTCGAACGGCTTCGAGCGCACGTCTCCGACCAGCGCGTGCTCGACGCGATGGCGCGCATTCCGCGTCACGAGTTCGTGCTCGAGCACCTGCGCGAGCAGAGCTACGAGGAGGCCGACCTCGCCCTCGACGAAGGGCAGTCGATGTACGGCCCGTCGCGCGTCGCGCAGATCGCCGCGCTGCTCGATCTCGACGGCAGCGAGAAGGTGCTCGAGGTCGGCACCGGCTCCGGGTACTTCGCGGCCGTGCTGGCCGAGCTGGCGCGCGAGGTGTGGTCGATCGAGATCAAGCCGTCGCTCGCGAAGGCCGCCGAGAAGCGGCTGCACGACCTCAAGGCTCGCGGCATCGTCGACTCGACCGCCGATGTCCACCTGCTCGTCGGCGACGGTGCACAGGGGTGGCCCGACGCCGCACCCTACGACGCGATCGTCGTGTCCGTGGCGTCCGCGGAGGTCCCGGAGGCGCTGCGCGAGCAGCTTCGTCCCGGCGGCCGCCTCGTCCTGCCGGTCGGCAAGGTCGTGCAGCGGCTGTGGCTGATCACGAGGTCCGAGGACGGCCAGAGCTACTCGACCGAGAACTACGGCTTCGTGCGGTTCGACGAGCTTCTTCCGGGGTCGTAGCACCGCCGGAGGCCCGCCGGCAGCGATTCCCGCGTCCCGCGCGTCTTGTCGCCCATCCCGGCGATCGATATACTGCGGCCGCTCGGATTTCCGCAACGGGTTGCCGGGACGGCCGGCGGCATGGAGGAGTGATGATGGACGTCAGCGGCCAGATCAATCGCGCCGGATACCAGAACGTAGGCGGCGCGTGGATTCACCCCGACGCGAAGATCGCCCCGGACGTCGAGATCGAGCCCGGCGCGGTCATCGGTGCGAACGTCGAGATCGGTGCCGGCTGCCAGGTCGGCGCGCATGCCGTCCTCTACGGATCAACGCGGCTCGGCGTCGAGAACCGGATCCACCCCGGGACCGTGATCGGAGGCGACCCGCAGGACGCGGGATACGACGGCACGCCGACGCGGCTCGTCATCGGCGACCGCAACGTCTTTCGCGAGGGCGTGACCGTCAACCGCGGCTCGACCAAGGGCGGCGGGCTGACCCGCGTCGGCAGCGACAACTACCTCATGGCGACGTCGCACATCGGGCACGATTGCGTCGTGGAAGACCGCGTCGTGCTCGCGAATGGCGCGTTGATCGCCGGCCACTGTCACATCGCGAGCGACGTGAACGTGGCCGGATCGTCCGCGATCGTGCAGTTCTCGACGATTGGCCGGCTGGCGTTCCTCGGCGGCGTTTGCGGCGCGAGGAGGGACCTCGAGCCGTTCCTCATGCACGATTGGGGGGAGCGCATCGGGCATGCGGCGCCGTCGCGCGTCAACACGATCGGCCTGCAGCGCGCGGGGGTTCCGGCCGAGAACATCAAGAAGCTGCGGAACTCGTTCCGCGTGCTCTATCGCAGCTCGCTCACCCTGGAGGCCGCGACGGAGGAGCTCACGAAGCGCGGTCTGCGCTGCGACGAGGTCGACGAGCTGATCGAGTTCATGGCGCGCATGGAGGCCGGGCGATTCGGCCGCCAGCGCGACGTGCCGAAGAAGAAGGCCTGACCCCGGCTGGTGCCGCTGGCTCCTCGAAGCCCAGCCCCGACGGCCCGTCTCGGGCTATTCCCTGCGTCGCCGTCGCCGCCCGCCGCGTCGCCGTCGCCGCCTGGGGCGCTCTCCCGCTTCGTCGGGGGACGCTCCCTCCCGCTTGCCGCCGCCCCGCGAGTTTTCGTTCTCCTCCTGCGCGCGTGCCGCCTTGGACGCCCAGGTCTCGACCAGTTCGTGTGGCTCGCCGCTCGCCTCGAGGTGAAGGGTCAAGAACTGCAGCGCTTCGTGCGCGTAGACCTTCTGGACGACGGACGTGGGAATGCGCTGCTTGGCGTAGAACTGCATCAGCTTGCGGAAGCTGATCACGATCTGCAGCATGCGCTCGGTGTCGCGTCGCGAGACCCGGATGTGATCGAGGCAGTCGCGGAGATTGCGCGACGCGTATCTCCAGACGTCCGGCGGGTTGCGCGCCTCGCCCGTCCAGGAGTCCGGGTCGGGCAGGACGACGGTGTGGAATAGCGCGGCGAGGAAGAGGGGCGTGGTGATCTCGTCGCCGCGCCGGCACCAGCTGTCGAGCATCTCGAAGCGGGACCACATCGGGTGGTCCGGCCCCGTCTCGCGCAGCTGCTCCGCGAGCGTGGGAAGCAGGGCGTCGAGCACGTGCGTCTCGACCATCGCTCGGAAGTGCGGCAGCGAGTACCCGGATCGCAGATCCTTGAGGACCTCCTCCAGCAGCCGCGACGGGTTCGCCTCGACGATGTCCTCGCGGTTGCGGTAGATCGACTCGAGCGTCTCGTCATCGATATCGAAGTCGGTGCGCGCCGCGTGGCGCAGCGCGCGAATCATGCGCACCGGATCCTCGCGGAAGCTCGTGTCCGGATCGTTGATCATCCGGACCACGCGCCGCTCGAGATCGTCGACGCCACCGACGAAGTCGATGACCGAGAAGGTCTGGAGGTCGTAGAAGACCCCGTTGATCGTCAGGTCGCGACGCCAGGCGTCCTCGGCCGGCGTGCCGTATTCGTTGTCGCGGACGATGAGGCCCGACTCGGAGCGCACGATGCCGTCGGACTCGCCGGGGGCGGCCGGGCTCTTGCGGAACGTCGCGAGCTCGATGATCTTCCCGCCGTGGAAGTACACGTGCGCGATGCGGAATCGGCGCCCGATGATCCGGCAATTGCGGAAGATCTTCTTGATGCGCGACGGGCGCGCATCCGTCGCGATGTCGTAGTCCTTCGGCTGCTTGCCGATGTAGAGGTCGCGCACGGCGCCGCCGACGAGATACGCGCGAAACCCGTGCGCGTTGAGGCGCTGCATCACCTTGAGCGCCTCTTCCGCGATGTTCTTGCGCGAAATCGGGTGCTCCGCCCGCGGCACGATGCGCGGCGTGGGATAGTCCGGGTCCACAGGGATTTCGTCGGCCGGCGGCTCGCCCATCGAGAGATCGTCGGCGTCCCCATCGGTCGGGCGGTCGGCAACGGAAGGCAGGACGGCAGGAGGGAGGGGTGCGGAAGTTTCCGCTGTCCCGTCGACCGGATCTGCTGAGAGGCGAGTTTCTCGCGGTTCCACCTGCGGTCCTGTCCTCGCCTTCCGGAATCCCAGCCGCTTCGGAGGACGCAAAATATTCAGCGCAAAGAGCTTAAGGTACCAAACGCGGAACTCTACCATGTGGCTGTGGGAAACTCAAGGCCGCGGTCGCGCCGGTGCCAGCGCCGCAGCCTCCGCCGACTCGTGCCCCGAGTTTGGGTGCCGTCAGGTTTTTCTGCAGCCTAAGTCCTTGCCACGGAACACCTCGCTAAGCAGCCGATCAGAAGCTCCTTGACCCTCCCGTATCTTGTAGTACGGTGTCCCGTCCCTGCGGTCATGTGGTGGTGGTGAGCCAGCAGTAGCCGTATCGGCGTCGGTGGACCACCTCCGTCGCGGGGGGAGCGCGTCTGGCAGCCCTGCTCGGCGGACTGCTGGTGGCGTCATGGTGTGAGGCGTGTCGCCTCGGAGTTACACGGACTCGCGGCCCCGTCGGCAAGGGGGGCTGCGACGGACCATGGAGGTGAAGAGGAACGATCGCTGGAGCCGCTCGGGAGCTCGTCGGTGACGACGGACTCCACGCGGTGGACGGTCTCGGCTCCGCATCGCGGTCGACGAGGGCTGGCAGCCCGAGGGAGAAGGCCATTCGGCGCGCTGTTTCGTCCGGCGCTCCGGGCTCCTTCTTCGACGGACTGCTAAGGAGCGGCGTTGCGGGAGTGTACACTCGATGACGATGCATCGAGCGTCGGAAGTGGATCTCCGGTGCTCGGCAGAGGTCCCGTCGTCGCGTGTTTGCGCCCGCTCATTCGCAGCCCGCGGACCGCGCGGTTCTTCGGATCCCGACGATTCTGCCCGGGGTGTCGCGCCCCGGGTTCCCGCGCGCGGATGCTCGCTTTGGGTCGCGCACGAAGCGCCGTCGTCGTCGGACCGAGCCCGCAACGCTCGAAGCAGTCGATTCCTCGTTTCACGGATCGGATACGTGGACGGCGCGTTGCCGCGCGTTTCGTCAGAAGGGAAGGGTCATGGCGTTCGACGGGAAAGAGGAGCTGTTTCCGGCTCGGCTCGCTGGAGTCGAGGCGGCCGATGAGCACGCGGAACGTCGCACGGAGGACACCGGTCGTTTCGCCGGTGGATCGCGGCTAACGCAGGATGGCTCGTCGGATCATGCCGCGGCGGTCGCCGATGCGGAAACCATCGGC
>CAYMRB010000522.1:0-6348 GCA_964392615.1 uncultured Planctomycetia bacterium
GGCGACCGCCGGCCGCGGTGATCTCCTTGCGGGCCGACCGTGGCAGCACCGTCTCGTGCGGTTGGTAGTCGACCGGCTGGCACGGGCTGCCGGTGTAGTGGTGCAACCGGAACTCACCGGTGCGTTCGGCGCCGAAGACCGGGAACTGGTTGCGCCGCAGGACGGTGTCGAGGGGGCGGACGTCGGCGAGGATCGGCGTGTCGCGTTTGCCGGTGTTCTCGAAGTGGATCGTCCACTCGATCGTCGGGAAGTCGGCGTACTCGACGGCGACGCAGCGCACGACGAGGCCGGTCGTCGGATCGGTCCACGCGATCGTGCGCCGCGTGCGCATATCGTCGATCGCTTCCGTCGTGGTGGCTCGTTTCCATGTCGACAGGAGCTCGGCCGACGACCTGGAGTCGTAGACGAACGAGAACGGCGGAGCCCGCGGAGCCGGCACAGCGTGCGCGTCGGAGACGATCGGCAGAGCGGCCACGCGGATCGTGCGGCCGTCCTCGAGGGTGACTCGCGGGCGACACCAATCGGCCTGGTCGCACGGGATCCCGTCGCCGCCGTCGTCGACCCGGAGCACGAACTCGGTCGCTCCGCGGAGTTCGGCCTCCACGTCACGACCGGGCATCCCCTCGCGCATCAGCGGCGAGCAATAGAGCTCCTTGCCGGCGGCGCGGACGGAGAACACGACGCTGCCGCGACCGCCAGTCGTTTGCGAGTTGCTGTCGACGCCGACGATCGCGCGGAACGTACGCCCGGGCGCGGGCAGCTTCACGAGCACGTCGCTGACCGCGTGGCAGTAGAGCCCGTCGCGATACTCGACGCCGTCGACGAGGAGCGGCCTGCCGTTGCGGGCGTCGAACTGCACCGGGTCGTTGTTCGCGCGCACGACGAGGCCAGCCGTCGGTTCTGCCGGTGAGGAAGCGCCGAAACTCGCGGCGGCCCACGCCCGCGCGTCGTGGAACTCGGCGGCGGATGGCGTAACAGCGACGGCCATGTCGGCCAGGCCGATGACGGCGAGGACGGTCGTAATTGTGCGCATCGGCGTTCTCTCCTGCCGCACATTCTACTCGCGCAGTACGCTGGGCGTCATGACTCGATCCACGCTTCACTCACAGACGTGTCGTTTCGTCGTCCCGATGCTGGCCCTGCCCGTCGTCGCTCCATGCATCCTCGTGCATGCGAGCGAGGCGGATCGCCCGCCCGGACGAAGGCTCTGCACACCAAGCTGCGCGCGTGGCTGAAGGAAACGAACGCGTCGATGTCGACGCGGAGGGCGGCCGCCAAGTCGCCGTAGCGGGCGTGCTCACTTCGGGCGGAAATCGATCGCCTGCGCCATCAGCTCGACGGCCCACTCCTCGTCTTTCATCTGCAGCGCCTTCAGGGCTGCGTACTCGAGGACGGTCGCGCGAGTGCGAGCGTCGCGCGGGGGAAACGAGCTCAGGTCGTCCACGGCCTTGGCCAGGTCCACCGGGTTCGAAGCCAGGAACACTGCCAGCTCGGAGAGCTGCGTCAATTGCGCGGTGTCGAGCTGGCCGCCGGGCTCATCCTCGGTGTGGCGGTCGATGATGAGTGAGTAGTCCCCCCAGCTGTCGACGTCGTCGCGCAACGGGATCCGCCACACGTCCTCAGCCACCTGGATGAACAGAGCACGCGACGCGTGGTCGCGAGGCCAGACGTCATCGAAGTCGGGGAACAGCTGCCGTTTCCAGGAACTGCTGGAACGACGAACGCGAACGAGGCCGCAGAGGACGCGCTCGCGCCGCTTTCTTGCGAACAGAGCTTTGCGGGCGCGCGCGAGCGTCGCCTCGTCGCGCGCTGAACGGTCGCTCGGGGACGAGCCCATGCTGGCCAGCGCCTCTTCGAGCAGCGTGCCGCGACGCTTGCCATGCCCGCGCTCGAGCCGGTGGAGCAACTCCTCGGCCCGAGCGCGCTCGGCGAGAGCCTCGTCGCGATGTCCCGTCGACAGATAGCGCAGCACGCTGTAGCGCTCGAGCTGGTCGGCGAAGCGGATGTCCTCCCCGCCGAAGCACCGCCGACCGATCGCGAGAGCCTCGTCGAGCTGCTCGGCGGCCTGCGCTCGGCCACCGGTGAAGGCCAGGTGGTAGGCGCGTCCCTCGAGGGCCGGAATGAGCTTGGGCGACTGCGGCCGCCAGTGCTCCCTAGCGTCGCGGAGGCAGGATTCGATGCCGCAACAGTAGTACTTGACGTCCTCTTCGCTCAACTGCTCGCGTAGATCGTGCGCCCAGTGGTCGCGTTCCTTCCAGAGCCGCATCAGTCCGCGCTTGAGCGCGCCATAACGCCACGGGTTACGCCGCGCCAAGACGAGCTTGACGAAGGCAGCCGCCGCGACGCCGACGGCCAGCAGTGCAAGGGCCGGAAGGAACCTTGCAGCCAGGAGAAGCAAGGCCGGAAGGGACCTCGCGGAGGAGGAGGAGAGCCCGAACAGCGCCAGGGCGAGCGGGGCTCCCGCGTAGACCAGGAACAGCGCCACGATGAAGACCGGCAGCAGCATGCCGTACCAGGACGCGCCCAGGAAGAACTCCGCTCGGCGCAAGCGGCGCCAGTCCTTGACGATTCGCGACGCGACGGCGCGGCGGTCAAAGGTCCTGGGAGAAGAGGCGGCACGCGGCCTCGCATGATCGATGCCGCTGTCGCCGAGCAGCGCGACGAGTCGGTCGGACCCGTTCTCCTCGGCGATTTGCAGCGCGGTTTCGCCGGCCTCGTTCCGAAGGTCGCGATCGGCACGCTGCTTGAGGAGGAGCGAGGCCATCGCGTGCTGATCGCGCTCGACGGCGTGCATCAACGCCGTCGTGCCGCGATCGTCTTGCGCGTCGACGGGAACGCCGCGATCGAGCAGCAGCACCGCGGCGTCCACGTCCTCCTCCTCGATGGCGAGCCACAGGAGCGTACGTCCACGGCGGTCCCGGGTGTCGACCCTGGCGTCGTGGTCGAGAAGCCGGTGCACGGTCCTCGCGCTGCCGTAATCGAGAGCCGCCCACAGCGCTGTGCGCCCCTCTGCGTTCGCGTGCTCCAGATTCGCGCCGCGACGTATCAGGAGCTCGGCGCAGGAGTCGTAGGAGTTTTCGATCGCGATTATCAGCGCCGTGCCGCCGTCCGGGGTCGCGGCGTCGATGTCCGCACCGCCGTCCAGCAAGGCGTTGACCGAGTCTTCCTCCTCCGCGTCCACGCTGTGCATCAGGGCGGTCCAGCCATCTTCGTCGCATGCGTCGGTACCGGCGCCGCGAGCGACGAGGGCGGCCACGGCGTCGCTGTCGCAGTCTTTTGCAGCCTCGAGCAGCTCCGCGGCCAGAGCGGTCTCGGTCGCGCGGTCGTGTTCGTGTTCGTGTTCGTGTTCGTGCTCGGGTTCGTCGGACATGCCGGTCTTCGGGCCGTCGACGGCTCTGCTGTGGCTCAGCTGCTCCCGCTCTCGTTCATGACGACGACATCTCTGCGCCGCGACGCGGGATCGACCTTCAGCTCGATGAGCTTGCCGGCGCGCACCTTCCCTTCGACGGTCGTCCGCTTCGGGGCGTGAAGCTTGAAGTCCGCATCCCACTGGCTCGGCCAGGCCGGGAGCAGGCGGATCTTGTCGCCGATCGTCTGCATCAACATCTCCTGGAGTCCGAGCATGCCGCTACCGCCCCAATTGTGGTCCGGCACCCAATCATGCCCGGGGCCCCAGAAGGTGGGGAACCGCAAGTCGCAGTCTCGCATCTTCTTCGTGTTGTATGTGGCCGCTTCCCCGGTCAGCCCCATGCGAGCGAAGAGGATCCCGTCCTGGTGCCAGCTGATGACCATGTTCTTGGGGAAGTCGCCGTGCTTCCACGTGTTGCGGAAGACGGTCATGTCGTCGATGCCCAGCTCGAACTGGTTGAACGGAAACAGCGGGTAGAACTGCGGGCACTCGACGTTGCCTCGTCGGCTCCATGACGCCGCCGGCTTGATGAAACGGTCGCCATCCACTTCACCGTAGGCGTAGTCGGGAACGCGTTTCAGGCAGCCGCGGAGCTCCGCTCTCTCCGAATCGGTCACGTAGTCGGCGGGTAGCTTCAAGAGCGCTTTCAGGCAGGCTTTCAGTCCCGATACCGCATCGACCGGATTCGTCGCGTCCTTGTAGGACTCACAGGCGGTCGACGGGAAGATCACCAGCTTGCCATTGTCGTCGAGCGGCTGACCTGTGCGCTTCTTGTGTCGCATCTGGTAGTGCTCGTCGTAGAAGCGGACCGACTGCTTGATGAACTCCATGTACGGAGAGATGTCCGCGCCGGTATAGCGGTGGTACTCGAGGATCATGAAGGAGAACTCGAGCTGCGACTCGTAGTGGTACGCGATGGCCCGGTTGACCATCACGCCGTGCTCGGTCGTAGCGCTTCGAGCTCGCGCCTTCGCCCCCGGCTCCGTCCATCCCCAGCCGCACGCGATGGGCAGCCCGTAGTTCTCGATCTGCTCGGTGAAGCAACAGCCGGTGTGTCCCCAGTAGGTCTCGACGCGTGCCTTGGCGTTCGGGTACGCCCGCCGGTAGAACTCGAACTGCGGAATCATCGCCTCGAAGTCGCCTGTCTTCAGCAGCGGCCAGTACAGCAGGCGTTGGTTCTGTGCGGTGAAGCTTCCTCCGCCCCATGCACGCCAGTCAGGCGTCGGGTCGGGCCTGAAAGACCTCTTCGCCTTGTGGAGGTTGGGATACGCGTCGAAGGTGAGGTTGCCGCCATTGAACTTGGTGGGGTAGTCGCCGTAGGAATTGCAGCCGAGCTGATAACGGAAGAGCTGGTAGTTGCGGCCGAGCTGCCAGGTCTCGGAGTTCGGGTCGGGAGTCTCCGGGTTCAGTATCAGCCAGCTGCGATTCCAGAACGCATCCCACCAGGCCAGGGTCTTCTCCCGGGCGTCGGGTACGGCCTGAATGCTCACGGCCCGGAGCGTGTTCTTCCATTCAGCCAGGGTTTCCGTCTGGGCGATGTGCGTGAAGATCTGGACGGAGTGTTTCGTCCGCGGCTTCTCCGCGCGCAGCTTCCAGGCCTTGTAGGGCGCGAGGAGATAGGTCCCCTCGCCGGTACCGCTCGCGACGAAGCCGTCGCCGGCCAGCAGGCCGCCGAAGGTGCGGTTGATCTGCGTGTTGACCAACCGATCCCGCACGGCTTCCAGTCCCTGCTGCTTGACGGCGTAGTCGAACAACAGCTTGTCGCCGCGGTTGCGGTGGTAGAAGAGCACCGCGTTGCCGTCGTGATCCACCACATCCGGATAACGGAAGACGTCGCCTGGATAGCTGTCCCAGCTGAAGCAGCCGAACGTGTCGCCATACCGCTTTGTGTCGAGCCGGACGATCTCGTTCCGCCACCCTTCGTAGGCAACTTCGGCGCTGATTTCTCGACTCGCCTGGACGTCCAAGTGGACGACCGGGCGCAGAGCTTCGACCCAGACGCGCACCAGCACGTCGAGTTCACCCCGGGTTCCCTGGATCTCCACATGGCCCTGCCGCAGCTTCAGCTCCTGGCGGAACGCGGCCCCCTCGACGAACGGATTCGGGTCGAGCCGCAGCCGGAAGCGGCCGAGCTTGTGGTACTCGTTGTTCTCTGTGAAGCTGCCGCTGCGTTGGGCATAGAAGACGACATCGCCTTTCTCGACCCATACATTCAGCCCGATGCTGTGACCGCCGGCCGGCATCGATTCGGAGGAGTTCCGGCTCGGCGAGTTCCACACCACGTTGTAGTCGTCGAGCGTCTGGGCAAAGACCGGCGAGGCCGCACAAGCCAGAAGGAGTGTCGCGATCTTCTTCATGTGCCTTCCTGTCCTGGGGATGCGAGCGCTCCCCACACTCCCGCTGTCCACGCGGGAAGTCAACGCCTCGAGCGGCTGCAGGAGCGACGTGGGCGAACATCGTCTTCGCTACAGGCGAATAAGACGCGAACTCCGGTGGGGTTCGCCCGGCGCAACGCGAGCGGGACGCGGCTCGTGGTCGCTACGCTCTGCTTGTGCCCGATTCCTCGTCCAGGTACCATGTCCCGCTCATAGGTGTCTGGATCGTTCCCAGGCGCGTTGACGAGCGTCACCCACCGAGAGGCTGACCGGCGGAAACCGTCAACGTGTCCCTGGCCATCGCGTACGCGGTCGACGCGACCCGCGGAAGCACCGGACCGAGCGGGTCTCTCGGCCGGGTTCGCCAAGCACCGTGACAGCACTTGACCGGTAGTGCCCTCTGTTGGTGAGGGCGCATCGGATTCGGTGAGGAGCCGGACTCGAACGTCGAGTGTGTGTTTCGAGTTGTCTCTACAGACGAGGGAATGGTATGCGAAGTACCGCGGATTGGTAGCCGTTCACGGTTTGCGAGATTCCGCTAAAGTCACCGATGGGCCGCGTCCG
>CAYMRB010000523.1:0-1087 GCA_964392615.1 uncultured Planctomycetia bacterium
GCGGTCTGGGGGGGGGAGGCGGCGTGGGCGTGGGAGGCGGAGTCGGTGTCGGAGTCGGAGTCGGGCGAGTCCCTACGGCGAGCAGCTCGACTCCTCGCACGTCAGCGCGTCCGCTGTCGGGTCGACGCCGCATTCAGGATACGGCGCCGGGATCGGGTCCGCTCCGAGGAACAGGAACGAGAGGACGTACACCGCATCCGAGATGTCCATCCGCCCGTCGTCGTTCGCGTCGGCCGCCTTCACGCACGGGGGAGCCGGCTGGCCGAGGAACAGGTGTCCGAGGACGTAGACGGCGTCGGAGAGGTCGACGCGCGCATCGTCGTTCGCGTTGCCGCGGATGAACTGTCCCTCGACCGGATTCAGCGGCGGTGCGGGCGGCACTGCGATCCGACAGATGGTCGCTTCGGGATCGGACACCGACAGCCCGATCCGGCCGCGCACGGCGTAGGCGTGCCGACCGGGCTCGACCGCGTCGTCGATGTGGCTCGTCGAGCTGCCGGGGACGACCGCGATCGAGTGACCGTCGCGGTAGACGAGCAGAGCGTCGTACGCGTCGTGGTTCTCCCACGACAGACCGACGGCTTCGACACCTGGATCGTTCTGGTCGGTGCAGCGCAGGTTGTCCGGTGGCAGCACGCCGACGACGAGCGTACTGCTGTTGTTCTCCGTGCTCACCTCGTCACCGGTGTACTCGAAGCGCACGCGAAGGGTGAGCGTCTCGCGCGGCACGAAGAGGTTCAACGGCAACTCCTGAGTCTCGTCGGGTGCGAGGCCCAGGCTCAGCTCGTTGTCGAACAGGGGCGTCACGACCTCGCCGTCCAGCTGCTCGAGGAAGATCTGCACGTTGTTGGCGCTGGCGGGCAGCTCGGCCGCGCCGATGTTCTTCACGACGATTCGGCCGCGCGCCCGACTACCGGGGACGGCGTGCGGATTGCTGACGCGGAACTCCTCGACGACGAGGTCGGGAAGCACCTCGAACTCCTGGAACCTCAGATCGCCGAGAACGCCCGTGGCCGCGGTCGAGTTCCAGACCGCGTGCACGGCACCGTCGGCGGCTACAGCATGCGCAACGTCGACGCCAAGCCGA
>CAYMRB010000523.1:1097-6303 GCA_964392615.1 uncultured Planctomycetia bacterium
GCGTGCACGGCAGGGTGGGCGCCGACGACTCCGGTGATCTCCAGGTCGCGCTCGCCGTCGTCCGTCAGCTCCCGCGCCTTCGACCACACGGCGCCATCGGCGAGGAGCTGGAACGTCGCCAAGCCGAGCTCGCCGTCGCCATTGCCGTCTTCGAACGCGTTGAGGCTGCGGTAGAGCAGGATGCCACCTCCATTCTCCAGGAAGATGACCTCCGGCCAGCGGCCCTTCGCCGCATCGCCGTGCTCACAAGGGGGATCGCGCTGCAGGCCTACCGGCGCCTGGAAGGCGTTGTCGATCAGGGCGGTGGTGTAGACGCCATCCATATTGCCCTGACCGAGAGCGCCGTCGCGTCCGGCCGCTTGGGCCGTGAAGACAAGCATGCCGTTCGAGTCGTCCTGCAACGCGATGTCGGGCATGAGCATGCCCTCGAGACCTCGCGTGTTCACGGGCACGGTCGACCAGCGGTCGCGACTGAGGAGCGCCGACATGATCTGGCGCCCGTTGGTGTCGAGCAGATTGCCGCCGTTGTCGCGCACCCAGACCACGCGCGCGGTCGCTCCGGACGGCGACACTGCGATCTCCGGCGAGATGTCGGCGGCGCGTCCTCCGTCGTCCGATGCCAGGTCGATCTCGCGCCCCGTCGGCACATCGGCTTCGATCTTCCGCGCCATGATCGTAGTCGTGGTCAGGCGAGGGTTGCCGCTGCGGTCGGCGTACTCGTCGGTCGCCGCCTGGACCCAGACGACCCAGGCCGCGTCCTGACCGGGCACGGCGGCGATCTTCGGAAGACCGTCCGGGAAGGTGTTGTTCGTCAGGCGCTGCGGGCCTCCCCAGCCCCCGTCGCGTCGCCACACGCTGTAGACGATCTCGTTGTTGCCGAACATCACGTTCGCGAGCGCCGCGTTGCCCGGTCGTGGGGGGCCGCCTCGATCCAGGATCTCCCGTTCCGAGAGGCGGTTCTCGACCCACACGGCGATCGCCTTGTCGTCCGAGAGGAAAGCCACGCGCGGGTCTTGCACCTGCCCCGTGTGCTCGCCGATCGGTGCCGGCACCGACCAGTCGCGACCCGACCGGATCGAGTACAGAACGACTGGCAGGTCCTCCGGGCCCGCGCGCGGTGGCAGGTCGGCATAGACGAGCAGCTCGGTATCGCGCCGCGGCGAGATGGCCAGGCTGGGCGAACAGAACTTCGCGAGCGGGAGCTCCGGATCCGGAACGTCGATCTCGCCGACGCCTGCGGGCGCGCCCGCGATGCCGCCGAAGTTCTGGCATGTGAACTGGCCGCCGACGACCTCGCAGTCATCGGGGAAGACCTCGTCGACGAGGCCGAACCACGGCGTGCTGTACTCCTCGCCGAAGAAGCTCGCGAATGCCTGCCCCTTCGCGACCAACCGGAAGCACGCTTGGGCCTCGGCGCCCATTTCCAGGTCCACGAGGTAGAAGCGGACGGGCATGCCGATCGTGAACAGGATCTTGAACCGGATGCCGAACGAGGCGACGCCCCAGTAGAGGTCGCAGCGGAGCTCGGGGTGCAGACCGAGCGTCAGGCTCGGCTTCAGGCAGGAGTCGACGTCGAGGAACTCGGCTCCCGAGCGCGCGGTGAAGAGAAGATCGACGAAGAGCTCAGGCCGGATGGAGAAGTCGGCGCGTCCCTTGACGCCCACGTGGACGCAGTAGACCCAGCCCTCGTACAGCGTCGTCGAGGGGAACAGCTCCCAGCGCTCCTCGACTCCGGAGACGATCGGCAGGTTCTGCAGTCCGAACGCGAAGCCGAACTCCGGGCAGGTCACGCCGAACTGCTCGGTATCGGTGTTGAAGGCCTTGAACTCTTTCGAGTAGGCGGTGATTCCGAGGACGATGGCCTCCGCTCGCGCCTTGAACGGATTGGGCATCCACTTTCGCCCCTTCATGCGGCTGCCGACCTCGATGCGGGCGTCGAGCTTGTTGTCGAACGTTCCGATGAAGCCGAGATCGAGCGGCTCGTCGACGAACGGCTCCTCCGGCCAGCGGCTCGCGATCTGATAGGTCCTCGAGCCCTCGTCGTACTCGATCTCCGTCTTCAGGAAGTCGAGGCGGAAGATCAGCGGCAGCGAGCACAACGGCAGCACGCGCTCCAGCGTCGTCTCCGCGTCGAGGTTGTCCCGCGCTCGGACACGGACGGTGACGAACGAGACTCCGGGAAGCGTGCTCATGTCCCGCGTGAACTCCCAGACCGTCTGCGGATCCGTGTCGGCGGGATCGCTCTTCGTCGCGATGCCGCCGCCGAGGAAGTCGCCGTTGTCGGTCCGTTCGAAGGTGAACGTGACGCGGTCGATCTCGCTTCCGTCCGCTGGCGAGACGAGCACCGAGAACGTCTCCTCGACGGACGGCAGCGGATCGGGGTCGAGTCCGGTGCCGACGAGGAAGCTCGTGCGTTCCGGCTTGGGGCGGAAGTGGCTGATCGTCGGCGGCGATCCCGCGGCCGGGCGTGCCGTCGCCGGATGCTTGAGCACGATCTTGCGGCGCTCGGTCGTCGCCTGGCGACACTGCGAGTCGGTGGCGGTGATGCTCACCCAATAGGGCCCGAGCTCCGGATACGTGTGCGTGACCATCGGCGACGCAGTCACGGTCCGCGTGCCGTCGCCGAAGCTCCACTCGAACCGGACGCCGCCCTCGCAGATGATGTGGAGCGCGACGGTGGTGTCGTACTTCGGGTTGCCCTGCTCATCCATCGGCGGGTCGGCCATCCAGCCGAAGGTCTTCGGGTGCAGATCGAATTCTCGGAGCTCGAAGAACTGCGGGCCGCCGGGCGACTCCCTGTAGACGCGCGCCAGCGGGAAGGGCCGACACGGGTACGGTGCCTGTGGATCGAGGTCGCCCTCGTCGGCGGTCAGCGAGTAGTACAGGTCGCCGTCGCCGCGTTCGACCCAGAAGCTGACTCGATACTCGCCCGCGTCGAGCGGCACATCCGCGATGCCGCGAAGCCAACCGCCGTCCGGGCTGAAGCGCAGGATTCCGGCGTCCATGAGGACGTCCGCGAGAATCTGATCCGGCTGGCCGAGCGGACTGATGCTCGCGCGGAGCGTGACGATCTGGTTGGGACGCGCGAGAGTCTCGATGCGCACGCCGTCCGGCGCGGGCTCGTCCAGTCGGAAGACTGTCCAGGGATGGTCGGAGTTGCCCCGCACCGGAATCCAGACATCCGAGGGCCGCTGGCTCCCGATCGGCACGAGCTGCTCGTTGCAGTCGTGCCGAATCGCGGGCACCTGGGCCGGCCAGGACTCGATGCCACCGCGGAATCCTCGGATGAGGTAGAAGAACGAGTTTCTGCCGGTGTCGACTCCCGCATGGACGTAGCTCGTCGCGTCGCCGTCGAGCCGGGCGAGCTCGACGTCGCCACCGCCATCGAGGAACGTGATGACGAGCTCGTCGTACGAGACGTGATTCGACCACGAGAGGTGGACCTCATCGGCGAGGACAACGGCCTCGACGCTGTCCGGAGCGGGAAGCTTGAGGTCCTCCTCGTAACGGATGCGGTTCTCGTAGAAGAGCCCCAGCTGCCCGTCGAGGTCCGCCTCCAGCGTGTAGGTACCCGGGGGCAGCGCCGGCATGACGCCGTCGATACGCGTCTCGTCGTGGAACTGCAGGTCCGTGACCAGCTCGCCGCCGACGAGGATCGTCGTGCGCTCACGAAGCCCGTGGCCGAGGAACGAGACGACGTACCCGCCCTCGGGGGACTGGATCGGCGGGTGGATCGACTCGATCGCGGGGCCGCCTTGGCCCAGGATCTCCGGTGTACACGTCCACGAGGTGAACAACAGGCATGCGCCGACGTACCACGCTTGACGACCGCATCTCGTTCGCGTCGTTTCCATCACGATGGACCCCTCTCTGACGGACGCGCTGCGCGGAGCGCGTGCTCGACCCGTTTCCTCGACCCGCCCGTTGCCGGCGGGAGAGGACCCCGTCGTCAAGATGTGACAACGCCGGACAGGGACCGACGGTTGGTCCCCGGAGGCGTCCAGCCTGCACTCACTCGACCGCGAAACGGTGCCCGAACCAAGGACTTCTGTCACGCTCTTCCGGCGGGCCGCGCGAGCGCGGATCAGAAGTGCTCGAAGCCGTGCGCCTCGGCCGCTTCGCGCGAGCCGTCGGCCGCGCGAATCCACAGGCCCTCTTCGCGGACGACTCGCCCGACGCGAGTCCACGGCGTCGCGAATCGACGGCGCAGCGCGGCGATGCGTGCCGAGGTCGTACGAGCGGCGGGGATCACCGCACAGAGCTCGTAGTCCTCGCCGCCGGCGAGCGCGATATCGAGCGGGTCGAGGTCGACGAGTCGACACAACGCGGCCAACGGATCGAGCGCGCGGATCGCGTCGGCGTCGATCTCGACGCCGACCGCCGGCTCGCCGCCCTCGGCATGCGCCTCGGTCATGTGGCCGAGGTCTCTGCCCAGCCCATCGCTCAAGTCGATCATCGCGCGCGGCGACCACGTGCGCGTGAGCGCCAGGCTCTCGGCGACGCGCGCGCGCGGCCGTCGGAACGCCCTCTCCGCACGACGAACGAGCGCGGCAGCCGATCGCGTGCGGCAGTCGGCGAAGAGACCGTCGGACAGATGCAGATAGCCGAGTCGCGCCAGGCCGGGGCAGCCGGTCGTCCAGATTTCGTCCCCGACGACCAGCGGCGCGCGGTGCATCGCCGCGCCCGCCTTCACCTCGCCGAGCGCGGTCGTCGTGATCGACAGCTCACCGCGGCTCGTGTTGCCGCCGAGAATCGGCGCGTCGACCTCGCGCGCTTCTGCGTCGATGCCCGACCACAGCGCGCGAAAGAACCGCTCGTCGAGATCGGCGGGCAGCGCGAGCGACACGAGAAGCCCCGCCGGTCGTCCGCCCATCGCCGCGACATCGCTGACCGCCGCCGCGATCGCGCGACGCCCGAGATCGCGCGGCGCGATCCACGCGCGCTCGAAGTGCGTCCCCTCGATCTGCGCGTCCGTCGTCAGCACGACCTCCGTGCCGGGCCGCGGACGCCACAGGGCCGCATCGTCGCCGACGCCGAGGACCACGCGGGTCGATGCCGGCGCGCCCAGACGCCCGGAGAGCCACTCGATGCGACGCGTTTCGAGGTCGGCGCGACGGCGAGGGCTCAACGCAAGGGCTCCGGCGGGGTGGGGGAGTCGGAGTCGGAGTCGGAGTCGGAGTCGGAGTCGGCGTCGGAGTCGGCGTCG
>CAYMRB010000524.1:0-6284 GCA_964392615.1 uncultured Planctomycetia bacterium
GTCGGAGTCGGAGTCGGAGTCGGTGTCGGACTCGGTATCGGAGTCGGTCTCGGTCTCAAACGGACTCGGAGCCCGAACCGGCCCTCCTTCACAACCCGACGATGCGGACCTTTCCCGACGCGTGCAGCAGCCACACCTCCTTCGCGGTCTCGTCGACTTCCATGCCGACCATGGGGTCGAGGCTCGCGTGACTCGCTCGCGGCTCTTCCTCCAGCAGCTCGCGCTCGCCCGTCTCGAGCGTGATCTGCTCGACCGCGCCGTCGCCGTACGCGATGACCGCGGCGCCGCGCCGGCGCAGCGCACCGACGCGCGCCGGAGGTAGCTGGCCGCCCAGGCTGCTCGTTCGCAACTCCCACGCTCGAACCGCTTCGCGCCGGGCCGGCAACCACGTGAGGAACTCGTCACCGACGACGAAGAGATCGTCGTCGTCGCGTTGGTCGACGAACGCGAGCCTTCGCGGGTGACGCGACTCGACGCGAAAGCGCTCGACCTCCTTGACCTCCGTCGCCGATCGGACGCGCTGGCGCAACAGCACGAGGATCTGGAATACGCCGGTGGGCTCACCGCGGCGCCCCAGTTGGTGGATGAGCGCCGCCACGTGCCGCCGGTTGGCGCAGGCGTCGATGATCGCGTGTCGACGCCCCGCGTCGAGCAGACAGCTCATCGGTCGCAAGTGCGACGGGTGGAGCACGTGCACGGCACTCGTCGCGACACGCAGAACCGCGACGCCGTCCGGAAAGCACGCGAGCCCATGGACCTCTCCACCGATCGCGCGCTCGATCTGCAGCGGGCCTCGTCGCTTCACGCTCGAGTGCTCGAGGTCGAAGTGATGCACTTCGGAGCCGACCGCGGCATAGACGTCCACACCGCGCGCCGCGAGCCTGGCGACCGGCCGCCCGGCACCGGTCTCGAGTCGCCCGGTGCCCTCGAGAGCGCGGTCGTACGCGCGGACGGATCCGTCTCGCGTGCCGACGAAGACGCGATCGACAGTGAGCGCCAACGCGGTCGCGTCATGCGCGAGCTCGACGTGCCGCTCCGGGGGACGAGCGGCCCTTCTCGGAGAATCGACCGCACCCGCGGGATCTGCGCTCGTCGCACTTGCCGAGACTCCGGGTGCGAGCCACCTCTCGACGTCGTGCACCACCCATCGATCGGCAACGCGCAACGCGTGCGCGCGCGTGGCATCGAGACACCGCGCGTCGAGCTCGCGCTGTGTCGCGTGCGGCAACGTCGGGCGCGCGCCCCCCCACGCGTTGACCGCCCGACGCCATACAGAAGTCGCCATGCGATCTTCGACGACGCTCTGAAGACGCGCGCCGTCACACGCCCACGTTGCGAGGCGCTCCGTGAGCACGAGCAGGCGCTTCAACGCGACGCGGCGCGGGTCGCCGTCTGCGGCGGAGAGCACGGCTTCGACGCCGCGCGAGACGATTTCGCGACCGCGAGGTGCGTCGCCGGAATCGACACAGATGACGAGCGCGTGGGCGAACGCTTCGAGCCAGCTGTTGTCGAGCGCGAGGACGGCGGCCTCGAGAATGTCGACCGCCTCGCTCAACTCGCCGAGCCGCCGCTCGAACACGCGAGCAGCCTCGATCGCGCGTCCAGCGCCGCGCAAGTCGTGCGCGACCTTGCGCCACGCCGCGTGCGCCTGCACCTCGTCATTCGCACGCGTCCACGCTTCGGCGGCGTGCTGCCAATCACCGGTGTCCATCCAGACGCGCGCAGCCTGCGACCACATGCCGCCCCGCCCCAACGCGACGGCCGCGCGCCGCGGGTTGTCCGCGAGGTGATGAAACACCGTCGCCGCCTCGAGAGCGTGCCCGCCCGCCTCGAGCACCGCCCCGGCGCGAGCGTGGTCGCCGAGAAGATACGAAAACACGTGCGCGGCCGGCCGCCACCTTCGCGCCGCAACCAAACGCTCGCCCAGCTGGCGGTAGACCGCCTCGAAACGCCGCCACAGCTCATTGCCGATTCCGACGGTGCCGAGCTCCCCCTTCGCGGCGAGGACGTCGAGCGAGAAGTCGGTCCCGACACCGCCGAGAGCCGGCGTGCTGTTGAGCCAGCGCGCCGGCGGCTCCTTGTCGCCAGGCGCGCGAAGCGGCAGCGCGAGCCGCAACGCATCGCGCCACTCGCCGCCGCGCAGTTTCGCGAGCAACGAGCCGAGGAGGATCCCCTGACGCTGCACCGTCTCGACTCGCCCACGGGTCGTCTTGACGTCGCGCCGCGAGCGACTGTCGAGCCGCCGCCGCAGATCTTCGGGCAGCGCTCGCAAGACGAAGTGTCGCAACCAGCCGCCGCGCCGCGCCTCACTCGGATCGGCCTCGTCGACGCGGCTCGCGCGCTCGTCGCCATCGCTTCCGCGCTCGTCGTCGTCGCCGTCGTCGACGTCGAGCGTCCGGGCGTCGTCGTCGTCCGTGTCCGGCTCGCTCAACCAGCGTGTCACATGAGTCGCAGTCGCCGCGGAGCGGGGGTCCTCCTCCTCCACCGACGACCCCGATGCGGCGCCGCGCGCCGGTGTCGCGACGATTTCGCGAGCGCGCCAGTCAAACCAATCGCTCAGCGGACGCGGCGCTCCATCGAGTGCCATGAGATCGACCGCACCGCACCGCACGATGGCGAGCCATTCGCCCGCCGGCAGCGCCAGCGCCTCCATCGCCGCCGGCACGGCGAGTCCGACCTCGACGCGGACTCTCGCGCCGTTCGCACACGAATGGCGCCAGAGGGGAATCGCGATGGCGCCGTCTCGAGGACTCGGTCGCACATCGAGGATGACCCACCCGGCTTCGACCTCGTACGCGCGCAGCGAAGCCCACGCGGTCTTGCGATCGCGTCGCCACCGCTCGAGGCGATGCCTCGCTACCGTCCGTGGCAGGAACAGCCCGCAAACCGCGTGCTCGTGGAGCGATCGGCGCAGCGGCCAGACAACATCGACGATGTCCGGCGCGTCCACGCGCGAAGGTGTGACGACGACGAACGGAGCGGACAGTGCGTCGGTCACCGGGCTCGATCCGGGAAGGCGACGCAACGACCCGTGCGGGCCGAGATCGAGCCGATCGATCGCGCCGCTTCGCCACGCGTCTCCGGAACCGGCAAGAGCGATGCAACGCGAGCGTCCGACGAGCGGATCCGCGCGGACCGCGCGCTCGGCCGGAGGATCGAGCAGGCTCGCGACGACGCGTCGGCGATTCGCGTTCGCGTCGATCCACTCCGCGCGCACGGGAGCGTCGAGGCCGCGCAGCAGTCGCCGCAGTCGCGCGCCGCGGGACGGATCGACGAGAAGAAGACTCGTGCTCTGCGGCCCGTCCATCATCGGCTCCACCGGATGCGTTCTGCGGCAGCTCCGGGCGCCCCCTCGTCGACGAGCACGCCGACCACCTCGCCGTCGATGAACACCTCGCCTGCAAACTGTGCGGCCGCGCGGACTGCGCGCGCGTTCGCGGCGCCCCAGCGACGAGCGCCATCGCGCGCCGCGAACGACAGACGCCACGGTCTCGACGAGGCGACGGTCCACGCTGCGCGTATTGCAGCGACCGCGTCGCGCGAGTGAGCGGCCCCCGGCATGACTCGAAGGAGCGACTCGAGATCGCGCGACGACCGAAGCGGAAACCGCTGACCGCCAGCGACGACGACGCGGAACGCGTCGCGGTCCGCGTCGGTCCCCGTCTCGCGCAACGCGAGCGCAGCGCCGACCGCGACGCGCAGCGGCAGCCCGAGACCGTCCGGAGTCAGGTCGAGCCACACAATGCGCACGCCGTGATCCGTCGGCGATTGCCGCCGTGCGAGGTGGAGCTGTTCTCCATCGAATCGACGTCGCACGAACTCGACCGAATCGGCGAGAAGCTCCGAGGGGAGAAGTGCAGCGAGCGGTCCGTGCCGCGCCAACCCATCCCAGCCACCGAGAGCGCCGCCGTCGGCGTGCCCCGCGCGCGTCGACGTGCCGAGCAGACGGCGAACGCGATCCCGCGCCGCGAGGATGTGTTCGCCTCCGTCGAGCGATGCGATCTCGTGCTCGATCACAGCTCGACCTCCGCGAGCACGGCGCGATCGAGCCGACGCAGCGCGGTGTTGCGAAAGCGCACGAAGCGCTCGCCGTCCGCGTCGTCCCACCAAATCGCGCCGTCTCCCTCGTCGAGCCCGACGCGCCGCCGCCACTGCGCTGGCGTGAAGGCGGGATCGATGCGCCGATCGCGAGGCACGAGAAGCGGCTCGATCGAGCCGGCGAGATTCCGCAACGGACGGCCGACGGCGGGAAAGTCCTGCGCAAGCCCGTGACGCGACCAGATCCACCAACGATCGTCGACGACGCCGAGGCGCAAGTCAGAACGGTCGAGGTCGACGAGGCGCGCGAGACGCGGAACGAGATCCGCAACCTCCCCGCGCGTACCGAGGACACCGGCGCGGTCCGAGCTCGGCGCCGTCGGGACGAGACGGACGACGCCGAGCGCATCGCGCGCTGCGCGGCCGACGATCGCAGCGCCCGGACCGGCGACACACCAACGGAACAAGCGGCGCGCCGGCGGCCACGCATCCATCGCGGGAAGCGACCAGCAGCGCGAGTCTCGACTCGCGCCACCGTCGCTCGCGACAAGGGCGATCGCTGTGTCGCCGATCGACGCCGGCAGCGCGACCGACGAGCCATCGACGATGCGACCGCTCGGCACATCGATCCAGGGCGTCTCGATCCACACGCGCCCGTCCTCCGCCGCCGGCTCGAAGCGACGCACGCCACGCGCCGCGAGTCGCACGCGCGGCGCACGAGGAAGCCCCCCGAACTGAGCGCTGATGAAGATGCCGATGTCCGTCGTCAATGCGCGAGCCGCGTCGCCCGGGCGAGCATCCCATGGCAGATCGACGAAGACGTCGGCGGCGGATCTCGCGTCGCTGCCCGGCAACCAGACGATCGCTGGACCGGCCCGCATGTCAGCAGCCCGTTGTCCGCGCGTCCAGCGTTGCCGCGAGGGTCTCGAGCCGGCGGCCGATGCGGTCGAGCTCCTCGGCTTCGACCGCGTCGCGCGCGCGGCACCAGCGACGCTCGGCGTCCAGATCCTGCAGCTCGTTCGAAATCACGTCGACGCGTTCCGAGGCGATCGTCGGCTCTCCCGCGCCGTCGCCGAGACCGCGCAGCTCGGACTCGAGCTCATCGAGACGCGCGGAGAGCTCGGCGGGACGCCGCCGAGTCGCGGCGAGCGGGTGCGCCGGCGCCTCGGCTTCCGCGGCGCCGTAGTCGTCCGCGTGGCGATCGATCGCATCGGCGACGATCTCGACGAGCGCCGCGCGGTCCTCCGGACGCTCCCAGACGAAACGCGCGGGCCACAGGTCGGAAGCGATCGCGATATCGCGCGCACAGAGGACGGCCGACGTCGCGGCGAGGCGCTGGAGCTTGACGACGCGTCGATCGCTGAGCAGCAAGCCGGCAGCCCGCACGCGCCGCACGATGTCGGCGAGCGGCGCGCGAAGGGCCGCGATGTCGACGTCGGCGACCGAGCGCCCGAGCGCGCGCAGGTCATCGCAATCGAGGCGATCCGACGCCGTCGGAGCAGCCGCGGAGCCCGCGCCGCGTAGCCGGGCTTGCTCGAGCCGCCAGCCGTCGTCAAGCAGACCGCCGAGGCCGTCGTCGTCGAGGTACTCGACCTCGATTCTCACGCTGAACCGATCCTTCAACGCCTCGAGCGACGGATCGTCCGGGATGCGATTCGACGCCGCGAGGACGGACAGGATCGACGTGTGCCGCACATCCTGACCGCGCCGAAACACGCCCTCGTTCAGGATCCCGAGCAGACTGTTGAGGATCGCCGACCCGGCGTTGAACACCTCGTCGAGGAAGACGAGCTCGGCGTCGGGAAGCATGCCCTCGGTACGAGTCGAGACGCGGCCCTGTCGCAGCGCCTCGAGGTCCATCGGCCCGAAAACCTCCGACGGCACGGTGAACCGCGTCAGCAGGTACTCGAAGTACCGTCCGCCGATGCGCTCCGCAAACGCGGCGATGATCTCGGACTTCGCGGTCCCCGGAGGCCCGACCACGAGGAGGTTCTCGCCAGCACAGACGGCGAGCGCCACGAGCTCGATCAGATCGTCGCGGCCCGCGAACACGGTCTGCAGTGGCTCGATGACCTCGAGACGCAATCGGCGGGCGATGTCGCTCGCGTTCCTCGCGTTCATGATGGCCCCACTCTACCGCGCCACGGTGGATGCGTCGAGGGAGGGCAGCGGACGGCGGAGGCGGGGTATGGGCAGTGTCGGTCTCGGACTCGGTCTCGGTCTCGGTCTCGGTCTCGGTCTCGGAC
>CAYMRB010000525.1:0-6284 GCA_964392615.1 uncultured Planctomycetia bacterium
AACGAATCTGCTCGCTCGATATGCACAGGAACTTGCGAAACACGGCACTAAGCCGTGGCCGTTTCCTTCTCGGTGTCGTTCCTCTTCGCCGCGGTCTTCTTCTTGGCGGCCTTCTTCTTGGTCGATTTCTTCTTCTTGGCGGTCTTCTTCTTTGCCGCCTTCTTCTTGGCGGTCTTCTTCTTTGCCGCCTTCTTCCTGCGGCGCGCCGGGGCGGTCTCCCTGCGGCGCTGGATCAGCTCGAGAGCTTGCTCGAGCGTGGTCTCTTCCGCCTTGGCGTCGCGGGGTAGGGAGGCGTTCGTTTCGCCGTCCGTGACGTAGGGGCCGTAGCGGCCGGCGAGGACACGGATCTCGGTTTCCGAGTCCGGAGCCTTGCCGAGCTCCTTGAGCACCTTCGCCTGGGTTCGGCCGCGGCCGCGAGTCTTCTCCTCGCGCAGGAGCTCGATCGCGCGTGCCTCGGTGAGCTCGAGGAGGTTGTCGCTCTCCTTCAGGCTGCGCGTCTCCTTGCCGCACTTGATGTACGGGCCGTAGCGGCCGAGATCGGCGACGATCTCCTGGCCGTCGTTCTGCGGGTCGTGGCCGATGACCTTCGGCAGCTCCAGGAGCTTGAGCGCGATCTCGAGGGTCGCCTCTTGCGGCCCCATGCCGCGTGGGAGCGACTTCATCTTGCGGTCGTCGTTCTCGCCGAGCTGGACGTACGGTCCGAAGCGACCCACCTTGGCGTAGATCGGCTGGTCCGTCTCCGGGTGGCGGCCGAGCTCCTTGACGTCGGCGCCCGCCGCGAGCAGCTCCACGGCGTTCTCGAGCGTCAGCTCGTCCGGGGGGAGCCCGTCCGGGATGCTCGCGCGCTCGCCGTCGCGTTCGAGGTACGGACCATAGCGTCCGACGCGTACGTCGATCCGACGGCCTTCCTCGTCTTCGCCGAGCGGTAGCGTGCAGGACTCGCGCGCGTCGATCTCGCGTCCGATCAGCTCGTGGAGGCCGGCGCGATCGTCGAGGCCGAAGTAGAAGCTCTTCAGGTACGGAAGCGATTCCTTCTCGCCCACCGAGATATTGTCGAGGTCGTCCTCCATCCGCGCGGTGAACTGAATGTCGACCAGGTGGGTGAAGAAGCGCTCCATCAGCTCGACCACCGCGAACGCAGTGAACGTCGGCACGAGCGCGTTGCCTTGTTTGTACACGTACTCGCGTCGCTGGATCGTGTCGATGATCGTCGCGTAGGTACTCGGTCGACCGACGCCGTTCGCCTCGAGCTCCTTGACGAGGCTTGCCTCGGTGAAGCGCGCCGGCGGCTGGGTCGTGTGGTCCTTCGCCTTGATCTCCGCGAGCGTCAGCGGATCGTCGACCGCGAGCTCCGGCAGGATCGTTTCCTTGTCGGCGAGATCCGCGCTGGGGTTGTCCGAGCCCTCGACGTACGCACGCAGGAAGCCGGGGAACTCGATCGTCTTGCCGGTCGACTGGAAGACCGCGTCGCCGTCGGTGATGCGGAGCTTCATGCGATGGCCCCGCGCGTCGGCCATCTGGCAGGCGACCGTGCGCTTCCAGATGAGCTCGTACAGCCGCGCCTCGTCCGCGCCGAGCTTGCGCTTGAGCTCCTCCGGGCGGTGGAACTCGGTCGACGGGCGGATCGCTTCGTGCGCTTCCTGTGCGTTCTTGACCTTCGTCTTGTAGCGGCGGGGCTCTTTCGGCAGGTGCTCGTCGCCGTAAAGGCCGGTCACGAGCTCGCGGATTCGGCCGATCGCCTGCTCGGCGAGCGTCACCGAGTCCGTACGCATGTACGTGATGAAGCCCTGCTCGTAGAGGCGCTGCGCAGTCCGCATGGTCTGTCGAGCCGACATGCGCATCTTGCGGTTGGCTTCCTGCTGCAGCGTGCTCGTCGTGAACGGCGGCGCCGGTCGCGTCGTGTACGGCTTGCGCTCGACCTCGTTCGCGCGCCAGCTTGCCGTACGGACGCGCTCGCAAAGGTCGCGAGCTTCCGTCTCGCCGAGGAGCACCACGTTGCTCGCCGCGCTCTCCTTGAGTTGGCCCGTGTTCTCGTCGAAGTCACGGCCCGTCGCGACGCGCTTGCCGCCGACCTCGACCAGCGTCGCGTCGAACGGTCCGTGCACTCGCTCGTCGGAGGGCGCCTCGAAGCGGCCGATGAGGTCCCAGTACGTCGCGGTGACGAACGCGCGTCGCTCACGCTCGCGTTCGACGATGATGCGTACCGCCACGCTCTGGACGCGTCCGGCCGACAGCTTCGGGCGGATCTTCTTCCACAGGACCGGCGACAGCTCGTAGCCGTAGAGGCGATCGAGTAGCCGGCGGGTCTCCTGAGCCTGGACGAGGCGGTCGTCGATCTCTCGCGGGTTCTCGAGCGCCGTGCGGATGGCTTCCTTCGTGATCTCGTGGAACACGAGCCGGCGTCGCGGCACCTTCGGCTTCAGCACCTCGCACAGATGCCAGCTGATCGCTTCGCCCTCGCGGTCTTCATCGGTCGCGAGGAAGACCTCGTCGACGTCCTTGAGGAGGGAGCGGAGCTTGGTGACCTGCTTCTTCTTCTCCGCGGGCACGACGTAGAGCGGCTCGAAATCGTTCTCGATGTCGATGCCGAGCCGGGCCCACTTCTCCTTCTTGAGTTTTGCCGGGATCTCCTTTGCGGAGGAGGGGAGATCACGGATGTGTCCAATGCTCGACTCGACGACATAGCCGTCGTCAAGGAACTTCGAAATGGTTCGCGCCTTCGTCGGCGACTCCACGATGACGAGCGCCTTGCCCACCTCGGGACCTCCGTCAACTCGATTCTGCTTGTCCGGTCTCTTCACTCGGCCCGGCTGGGCCTCCGATCTTCTCGGAACGACGTGCCCCGCCGGGCTCGGATGATAGATCGTCGCGGCGAGGTCGGCATCCTGAGAGTCGATGCGCAGAAGAATAGTCGAACCAGGAGCACCGGCGCAAGGTTCGTCTCTGGCGACGCGATTTGTCCTAACGCGTGTTGTGGTTGCGTTTTGCGGCTCTTGCTCCGGCGTGAGGCGGGGCCGGGCAGCGCCGGCGAGGCGCCGATCCAGCCCGCTTTTCGGCCGTCGAGACCCGGCCGAAGGGCCGTTTTCGGTGCGCTCCGCCCCGTCGCCGCGGCTCCGAGCGAGCGCGAACTTCGCCACGGACGCTGGCCGTTTCGGGGTGCTTCCGTAGACTGGAAGGCAGCGAGCGGGAGACCGGGAGGTGCCTCTTCTCGAGCGAGATCTCGGAGGCAACGGGTCACCCGACCCGGCTCGCGGTGACGGCATGACGGACGGGATCAGAGGTCTCGGTCGCTCCGACTCGGAAAGGTGGTAGGCGTGTCCAGAACACCGGTCGTGCTCCCCATGGTCGCGCTGCTCGCGACGATCGTCGCGCCCCGGAGCTCGTCGGCGCAATGCGACATCGACATCAGCACGGGATTCGATCAGGACGAGGGTGTTGCCCTGGCCGAGGGCGTTCTCGACGAGGACTACCTCGCGATCGGTCCGGACGGTACCGAGGCGACGCCCTACACGCTGGTCAGCGATGGCTTCCCGATCCCTCCGTGGTTCGCGAACTCCGAGTCGTCGCTGTGGATCGTGCCGAACGCCGACCTCGACGCGAACGCCGCGCCGGGACGGTGGGTGTACTCGATCACATTCGAGATCGACGACGGCGACCCGGAGCTCGCGACCCTCGTCGGTCAGTGGGCGACGGACAACTCGGGCGTCGACATCGTGATCAACGGCATGTCGGCCGGCCTCACGAGTGGTGGCTTCGGAGCGTGGAGCGTCTTTCCCCCCGACGCCGGCGCCGGCCTGTTCGTCGAAGGCGAGAACACGATCGAGTTCCACGTCGACAACGCGCCGCCCGGAGACAATCCGACCGGTCTGCGGGTCGAGGCCTGCGTCGGGCTCCCGGCGCCCGAGGAGCGGCCGCTGAACATCTCGACCGGCTTCGATGCGGAGGTCGGCGCGACCGTCGGCGACAGCGAGCCGGATCCGACGTACACGATCCGCGGTTCGGAGATCGTCGGCAGCGTCGCAGCGATGGCGATACCGGAAGTCGGCTTCCCCGACTTCCCGCCGTGGCGGACGAACACCGTGAACTCGCGCTGGATCGGTCCGGACGACTCGGAGGCGATCGCCGTTGCCGGCGAGTACACGTACGGCATGGTGATCACCCTGCCCGTCGAAGTCGACGTGTCTCTCGCGATGCTCGATTGCAGCGTCGCGTCGGACGACGAGCTCCTCGACGTCCTCGTCAACGGCGAGCCGCTCGGTTTGAGCTTCGCCGGCTCCGAGGAGTTGACGGCGCTTCCCGTCGGCGCCGGTCAGGGGGCGTTCCGTCGCGGCGCGAACACGATCGAGTTCGTCGTCAACAATTTCGAGGAGGGGCCGACGGGCCTGCGAGTCGACGGCGAGATCGTCGAGGGGCCGCCGCCGGTCGATCAGGAGGCGACGCTGTTCGGTCTCGAGACCGGGTTCGACGACGACACGGGCGCGACGATCGGCAATAGCCTGCCCGACGACCATTGGGTCATCATCGGGCCGCCGGATTCGGGGCTCTTCGAGGAGGCGACGGTCGTTCCGGACGACGTGTGGCCGATCGTGCCCGAGGTGTGGACGGCGTCGTCCGCGCGCGCCAAGTGGATCGGTACGTCGAACGTGTCATCGAACGGCCCCGAAGGCGTGTACACGTTCCGCGTTCTCGTCGAGATCCCCGACGGCGTCGACGCGGAGGAGGCTGCGATCATCGGCCGCTGGACGTCGGACAACCAGGGCGTCGACGTCCTCGTCAACGGCGTGTCGACCGGCACCGCCCCGACGGGCAACTTTCGCGCACTCGAGCCGATTCCGCCGGACGCCGGATTCGGGCTGTTCGAGAACGGCATCAACACGGTCGATATCGTCATCCAGAACGCCGGACCGGGCGAGGGTCCGGTCGGTCTGTTCGTCGAGGCGATCGTCGGCACCGGGGTCGTCGATCCGAGCGATCTCTCGACGGGCATCAGCGCGCGCGGTATCGGCCCCCTGCCGGCCGGCATGGACGACGAGCGCTACCTGTTCGTCGGGCCCGATCGCGGCGAGGTGAGCCGTGCGGTGGTCGTCGGATCGCCCCAACCATCGTGGCTCGCGAACTCGACGACGTCGAAGTGGATCGGTCTGGACGGCGGCACGTCGAACGGCGCGGCGGGCGACTACACGTACATCTTCGAGTTCACCGCACCGGCGGAGGTCAACCCGGACCGCGTCGCGCTCGTCGGGGGATGGGCCGCTGCCTCGAGCGGGGTCGCTATCGTGCTGAACGGCGAGTCGCTCGAGCTGACCGCGGACGGGCCGGGCGCGCTGACGCCGTTTCCGGACGGCGCGGGTCTGGGCAAGATGTTGATCGGAGCGAACACGCTGGAGTTCGTCGTTCACGCGGAGTCGCCGACGGCGCTGCGCGTCGAGGCGCGAATCGAGTCGGTGCCGCGGGACGATCCGTTCGACATCTCGACCGGCGTCGTGGATGGCGCAACCCTCGGCGATGGGGAACTGGACGACAAGTGGGAGATCACGGACGTGTTCGGCATCTTGGACGCCGCGACGACGATGCCCGCGGTGGACGTGCCGGCGGACTGGATCGCGAATGCGAACACGTCGAGGTGGGTCGGCCCGGTCAACGCGCTCGTCGCCGAGGCGGGCGAGTACGCGTACGTGACCCGCGTGACACTCGATACGCAGGAGCAGGCGGACAGCGCGGTGATCCGCGGCCTCTTCGCTGCCGACAACGATGTCCTGGACGTGCGGATCAACGATCAGTCGACCGGTCTCGTGTCGACCGGCTCGTTCGTCGCGTACACGCCGTTCCCGGAGCGATTCGGCCGCGGCCTGTTCCAGGTCGACGAGAACGAGATCCGCATCCTCGTCTCGAACGCCGGCGCCGCGGCCAATCCGTCCGGGCTACGCGTCGATGCGGTCGTGGACGTCGAGGGCGAAGCGCCGCCGGACCGGCGGCGCTTCATGCGGGGCGACGCGACGCAAGACGGCGCGCTCAACCTGACGGACGCGGTGCGGATCTTCCGATTCCTGTTCCTGGGCGACGAGCCCCCGACCTGTCGCGAGACGATGGACGCCGACAACAACGGCACGGTCGTGTTGACCGACGGCGTCGTGATTCTCAACTACCTCTTCCAGGGCGGCGCGGCGCTGGCGTCGCCGCACCGGGAGTGCGGTCTCGACCCGGATGCGCCGGGCTCGCGGGGGGATCTGGGGTGCGCGTCGCACCCGCCCTGCGAGTGAGAGCGCGCCGCCGACGCCGACGCC
>CAYMRB010000526.1:0-6271 GCA_964392615.1 uncultured Planctomycetia bacterium
CCGCCGAGGAACAGGAAGTTCAGCACGCGGATCGCATCGGACAGATCGACCGCGCCGTTGTCGTCGGTGTCGGCCGCGTCGGGGCAGTCGAGGCCTGCGCCGCCGAGGAACAGGAAGTTCAGCGTGCGAACGGCATCTGTCAGCTCGAGAACACCGTTGACGTCGGCGTCGCCACGGCGGAACGCGGCCGAGGGCGAGCCGGTGACCTCGATCTCGATCGACACGACGTCGAAATTGTCCACGTCCGAGCCGTCGTCGATGACGAGCTCGACGATGTAGCGGTCCGGCTGCCGGAAGATGACCTCGGTGACGGCGGTGGTCGGCGACACGATCGTCGCCGCGTCGGGCGGGCCGTCCATGAGAGTCCACGCGAACGTCAGCTCCTGACCGCAATCGTCCTCCCCGACGAATCCGTTCGACGACTCGCTCGCGTCGAGCGTGATCGACGCGCTGCCGCCGGCGATCTCGACGATCGGCACCGCCGGAATCGATCGGAGCACCGCGGTCGGCGGGATGTTGATGTCGAAGTCGTCGGACACGGTGATGACGACCGACGCGATGTCGGTGTGGTCCTCCGCGCCGCCGTCGTCGACGGCGAGCTCGATCTCGTACGTCCCGGTCAGCGAGAACGTGACCTCGGTATCGCGGAACTCGCGCGTCGCCTCGGGAATCTCGGCGCCGCCCTCCGGCCCGTCGACGAGCGTCCACAGGTACGTCAGCCCCTGGATGCCGCCGTCGCCGTCGTCCGAGTTCCCGCCGCGAAACAGAACCCTCGTGCGGCCGCACCGCGTCTGCGCGAACCGAGGCTCCGTCAGCAAGGTGAGCGTCTCGCCATCTAGCGCGGTGATGACGGCGGTCGGCGGGCTGTTCTCACCGAGCTCGTTCTTGCTCTGCAGCAGCTCGTCGACCAGTTTGCAGGGGTCGGGGTGGTCGACCTCCTGGCAGAGGTCCTCGCCGAGCTCGAGCACCTCGGCGAGATCATCCTCGTCGAACTTGCGCAGCGTGGTGGCGACGTCGACCGTGTCGTCTCCCGGCAGCGTGTAGACGCCGCTCTCGGTCGTGAAGAACGAGAAGATGAAGCGCGCCGTGAAGCCGGGCGTCGTCGCATCGCCGATCTCGATGCCCGGCTGCGACGCGGGATCTTCGGAGATGTTCTCGGTCGCGTAGCGATACTCGACGACGAAGCCGTTTTCGGGCCCGTTGCTCGTCAGGCGCCCCTTGTAGTAGTTGCCGTCGGAGTGCTCGGCGTCGGTCGGGTCGTATTCGAGGACCATGCGAGCGGCGAGGCTCGTCTGGATGACGTTGACGTCGAAGTCGACCGAATTCTCGCCGACGGCCGTCACGACCGACTCCGATACCACGTTGAAGAAGGTGCTCGGTGGAAAGCCGACGCTCTCCGGAATCAGCTCGTCGACGACCGACCCGCCGATCACGTCGCCGACCTCGACGCCCGAGAGATCGAGCGTGCCGACCTCGACCTCGACGCGGTGGTTCGCGATTCCCGGGTTGCCCATCACCCACTCGACGGCCTGGTTGAAGCCGCTGACCTCGCTCTTGACGGGGTGGGTGAAGAGCGAGCGCACGCAATTGCACCAGTCGAGGAGGTCCGGATTCGTGAAACACTCGTCCGGCGGCACGAGGATGTTCGTGTTGTCGTCGTTCAGAAGAACGCAGTCGAACGCCTGCCCCCTGGCAGCCGGTACAGCCCCCACGACGATAGCCGCGGCGAGCGCGATGCGAGTAGCGCGGAGCACTTGAGACCCTCCCTCTCGACGGCTTGCCGACGAAACGTCAACAGTCCCTCGTGGATGCTACGTCCGGACAGGGTGTCGCGTCAACGGACTCGCCGTGTTGAGGACGGCGGCAAGGGGTGCTACGGTAGCGTGCCACGCACGCGCGACGGACGCCGTCACGCGAAAGCCGGCCCACAATCTCAAGGAGTTTCACGCCGAGATGATGTCCCGACAGACCCGCTCCGCACGGCCTTCTTCCCACGCGATCGTCGCGTTGTCCGCTGTCAGCCTGCTGCTTCTGGCGGGCTGCACTCGCTCGCCCGAATCGCGCCTCGCTGGCACGTGGGAGTCGGACGTCGACGCGATGGTGGAGCTCGCCAAGAAGACCGCCGAGGAGGAGGGAAAGGACGTTCCGCCCCTCGAGATGCTGAAGACGTTCGCGCCGAAGATCACCTTGGCGTTCAATAGCGACGGCTCGTTTTCGCGCAAGGCCACCGTCAAGCTCCTCGGCCAGGAGCAGGTCGACGAGGGGTCCGGAACCTGGAAAGTCACCGGCTCCGAAGGCGACACGCTGACGGTCGAGACCGAGGCCACCTCGAAGGGCAAGACGAAGAAGGAGCTCGACACGTTCAAGGTCGAGTTCCGCGACGACGGCGCGATCAAGATGACGAGCGAGAAGCTCAAGGGGTTCACGCTCGTGCTGCGGCGCAAGGCTTGACGTTCCCGGCCCGGCGCCGGGCGAGGCCACGCATGGCACGACGGAGATCGGATCCGCGGATCGACCTGCTGCTCGAGGCACTCGAGAGCGCGTTCCGCACGCGATCGTGGCACGGCACGACGCTGCGCGGATCCTTGCGCGGGTTGAAGCCCGATACCGCGACCTGGTCGCCCGGCGCCGATCGTCCGAGCATCTGGGCGCTACTCTTGCACGCGGCGTATTGGAAGTACGCCGCGCGGCGCAAGCTCATCGACACCGACGAGGCAGCGGAAGCGACATTCCCGCGCAGCCCGAGCGATTGGCCGGCGCCGCCCGAGCGGCCGATGGCGAAGGCGCTGCGTGAAGACGTCGCGCTCCTCGTCGACGAGCACGAGCGGTTGCTCGACGCGGTGCAGCGGTTCCCCGCATCGCGGCTCGACGAGCCGTGCGGACGCACCGGCGTGTCGTACGCCGGCCTGATCCACGGCGTCGCGTTCCACGACGTGCACCACGGCGGGCAGATTCAGCAGATCAAGCGGCTGTGGGCCGCGAGAGGTCAGCGCTCGACCACGCGGTAGACCTCGGCGACATCCATGTCGACGCGTTCGAGCTTGTAGCCGCACGACGCGAGGATCGTGTCGAACGTCTCCTGCCAGGGAGCGTCGGGCGCCACGCCCGTGTACGTACCACGCACGTTCGCGGGGATGATCAGGTTGATGCCCACATGCTTGGCGAGAAGCTCGAGGACGATGCGCAGGTCGGCGTCCTCGAGCGCCATGCACGCGGTCGTACGCTCGTCGCCGGAGTAGGCCGACGCCATTCCGTCATACAGAAAGTCCGCGTAGCCGCCGGCCGAGTTCGTCCAGTCCGTCGTGACCCGGTCGACCGGTTCCTCGCACTCGATCGGCTCGAACCGTTCCGTGGGCTCGAGAGACTCGGGATCCGCGATCGGCACCGACGGCGCATGGCAGCCGGCCGTGAGCGCCAGGGCTGCCGCGAGGAGGACGGTTCCACGGATCGGGCATCGGACGCGCGATGGCATCGCTCGTTCTCAGGTTGGAAACGACCCGTCCGCGGGCTCCGCCTGCGCCGCCGTCCGGCGCAAAGATCGGCCCCGCCCTTCTATCGGACGAACGACCGCCCCGTCTTCACCACCGCGGTATGTGCAGCGTCGGTTCGTTCTCGTCGTCCGTCGGGTCGTCCCCCTTCTCCTCGAAGCCACCGTCGTCGACGAGATCGTCGCCGACCGCCCAGATCAGCCGCCGCGCCGCCGAGTAGCGCAGCGGCTTGCCGTTCCACGGATCGCGCGGCACAGCGTCGAGGTAGTCCGGGACGAGCGCGCTGAGGCGGTCGGGGATGTAGCCGTGATCGAGGTGGTGCGCGCGCAGCGCGAAGAGGGCGGACGTCGCGCGGACCTGAAAGTTGGCGCGATAACGGTAGTCGACCCCGCGGACGATCGTGCTTGCGACCGTCGCCCAGAGCACCTCGCCGTAGTAGTTGAGCCAGCCGCTCGGGCGGAGCTCCTGCTCGACGACCGGCTCGCCGCGAAACGGGCGCCCATGCAATTCGATCAGAGGGCGCACGGTATTCAGGAGCAGGTGGCGCGTCCGGTTCTTCTGTACGAGCCGATGGCCGAACGAGCTTCCCAGCTCCCACTTCAGGTAGAGGCCGACGAGCTCCGGATCGTCCAGATCGGCGCTGAAGAGCCGGTACTCCTCGCGCAGCGCTGTCTGAGCCGCGAGACCGCGGGCCTCGTACCGCGGCAGATCGCGCGCGATCTCGACGCAGAGGTCTCTCGACGGCGTGCCGCGTCGTGCGATCGATTCCAGCAGACCGACGCCCCAGCACTTGATCGATTCGCTTACCGCCCAGGGAAAGACGGCGCCCTGACCGTCTTGGAAACGCTGTGCGAAGCGCACCACGCGGAGCACGTCGTCAACAGCCCCGTCGGTGTCGTGCTTGCGCAGACGCGACGCCGCGCGCAACTCCAAGAGCCGTCCGGCTCGCGCCAGGATCGAGGGATACAGCGTCGGCAACGAATCGTTCAACGAGTTCGCCGCCGGAAAGACGAAGTCCGGAGCATCCAAGCACCGATCGATCCGCGCGAAGGCCTCGGCGCTCGCGGACAGAATCGCGTCGACGGCTTCCTGGTCCCACTCCCCCCCACTCCTTGACGCTGTCGACGTCACCCCGAAACGACACCCAGAACACGTCGCTGAATTGCGCGGCATCCTCCGGCGCCTCCGGCAGGTCCGCGATCTCGAAGTACCCGTTGTCCTCCGGCGCCGGCTGCCGCCGCACGATCCGCATGTCGCTGTCGTCCGGCGCGCCGAGGTCGGCGAATGCGAGGTAGAGCGCGACCAAGAGAAGGATGACGATCGCGACGATGCTCAGCGCCGCGCGGCGCGGCGTCGCGAACAGGGCGCGCAGCCGGTTCATCGCTCGCTCCACTCCCCCCACCGGAGCGTCGGATCCTTCTCGCCGCTCAGCGCGTGGTCCCGCTCCTCCTCGGAGCCGCCATCGTCGACGAGGTCATCGCCGACCGCCCAGATCTGCCGCCTGGCCGCCGAGTAGCGCAGCGGCTTGCCGTCCCACGGGTCGCGCGGCACCGCATCGAGGTAGTCCGGGACGAGCGCGTCCAGATGCTGGGGGAGACGGCCGTGGTCGATGTGGTACGCGCGCAGCGCGAGCAGGACACTTGTGGAGCGAACGGTGAAGTCGGAGCCCCAACGCTTCGCGGTGAGAAGCGAAAGGCCGGCCGTCAGATTCCTGTGCCACGTCTCTCCCCCGTAGTTGAGCCAGCTCTTCGAACGCGAGGGCTCCGCAGGAGGCTCGCCGCGATACGGCCGCTCCACGGCCGCGATATGGCGTCGCAAGGTCGCTAGAATCAATCGCCGCGTGCGGTTCGGCTGCACGAGCCACCTCGCCGTGAGCCCCGAATCCGCGGCACTCGGATCGTCCAGGAACGCGTCCATGCAACGATAGTCCTCTCGCATGGCCGTTTGCAGCGCGCTCTCGCGTGTCTCGAAGCGCGTCAGCTCGCGTGCGATCGCGACGCAGCGATCGCGCGACGGCGAACCGTATCGCGCCACGACCTCCAGCGCGCGAGCGCCGTCCGCCTTGATCACCATGCCGATGACCACCGGGATGAAGCTCCCCTGGCCGTCTTCGATCCTCTGCCCGAGGCGGACGACGCGCAGAGCGTCCTCTGCAGCACCCGCCGCATCTCCCGATCGCAACCGGACCCACGCCCGCAGACGCACGAGATGCGACAGCTGGCGGTAGGCGGTTACGGGTGTCGCCGGCCGGCTGCCTACCGGCTGCACGGGGAGGACGAAGTCGGGCTTCGCGAGACTCCGGTCCAGGCGGGCGAAGTCGTCCTCGCGCGTCGCGACGAACGCGGCGGCGCGCGCATCGGTCCATGGGGGCTCCGAGTCCTCATCGGCCTCGCCCGTCTCCACAGCGGCGGCACCTCCGGCGGCGCCCTGCGCGTAACGCTCGTCCGCCTCGTCAAGGTGCTGCCACGCCGCGTCCGGTAGCGTGACGATCGGCTCCCGGAGCTCGAAGTACCCGTTGTCCTCGGTCGCGGGCCGGCGCCGCACGATCCGCATGTCGCTGTCGTCGGGCGCGCCGAGATCGCGGGCGAGCAAGAAGACCAGCCCGACCAGGAGGAGGACGACGATCGCGATGATGCTCAGCGCCCCGCGAAGCGGCGTCGCGAACAGGATGCGCAGTCGGTTCATCGCTCGCTCCACTCCTTCCACCGCAGCGTCGGCTCCGTCTCGTAGGAGAGCGCGTTGCCGCGGTCCTCCTCCTCCGAGCCGCCGTCGTCGACGAGGTC
>CAYMRB010000527.1:0-6234 GCA_964392615.1 uncultured Planctomycetia bacterium
CCCCAGCTCGCCCGCCGCGATGCCTTTCTCCAACCGCGCGCGGATCTCGTCGCGCACGCGCCGGAACACGACGAGCTTCTCGTCGTCGGTGCCCGTCGCGTCGGCGGGATCGTCGAACGGCCAGTGCAGGCGGTCGACGCGGCCCGGGAACGTGGGGCACTCCGACGCCGCGTTCGAGCACACGCTGATCACGAGGTCCGGTTGCGACTCGGTTCCGGACGGCAGGAACTCCTCGATCGACTTCGATCGGTGTCCGGACAGATCGACGCTGATCTCATCCATCGCTTGCACGGCAAGCGGATGCACGTAGCCCGACGGCTTCGATCCGGCCGACAGGCTCGTGAATCGATCGCTCGCCAGCATCCGCAACAGCCCCTCGCCCATGTGACTCCGGCACGAATTGCCCGTGCACAGAAACAGCACTCGCCGCATGGTCGTCGTCTCCCAACCCTCGATCACTGAAACCGTCGGATCTCGCCGTCGCGTAGAAAGAGAAGAGCGCTCGGCGTTCCCCCGTAGAACTCGTGGTTCATGCCCGTATCGATCATCAGCACGCGATGGTCGAAACGCCCCTCGATGCGCAAGCTCTTCGTCTGCGTATGGCCGATGACGACGCGCTCGACGCGTTGCTTGCGCAGGATACGAGCGACCTCACGGGCGAAGCCTCCCTCGTCCTCCTCGGCGAGGCCGCGGTACCACAGCGGACCGTCCTCCCTGAAGAGGAGCCCCTCAGCGAGCTTCTCGAGGCGCTCGAAGAGCGGTGCGATCTCCGGTGCCGGCCCGCCGGCCGCGCGCTCGCTCTCGACGAGCAGGTACAGCTCCGCGTAGCCGAGAGCGAGGTCGAAGACCTTTCGCTCCTCCAGCTCGTGTACCGTGTCCAGGAAGAGCTCGAGCTCCTCGCGGGCTCTCGCATCGAGCTCGTCGCGCGTCAGCTCGGCGAAGCGAGGGCTGAGTCCCGCGTGCACGAACAGCGTGTCGTGCGCTGCGTGGACGATCGGCAGTCGGCGCAGCCACTTGCCAATTCTGCCGTTGCGTGCGAACGCGACGCGCTGGGCGAAGTAGCCGCGCGGGAACACGCGGTCGAACGACCGCGCGTTGATGAAGCGCGCCAGCCCGCGGTAGTACTCCGACCGCAGCAGTGGGCTGCCGGTGTCGATTCGGGAGAGGATCTCCTGCCGCCTCCGAGCGCGCAGAGCGTCCGTCTTGTCGTCGACGTAGGCGGCGAAGTCCTCCGCCGTCACGTATCGCGTGTCGCCCGCGAGGTTCATCACCTCGTGATTGCCGAGCAGCGTCGTGACGCGTCCGCCCGCCGCAGCGGCTTCCCTCTCCAGGCGCATGACCAGCTCGACGACGAGGCGCGACCAACGGCCCCGGTCGACGAGGTCGCCGGTCTGGATCAGACGCTTCGTGCCGCCCTTCCAATGCCCGTCGTCGTCGACGAGCTCGAGCGAACGCAGGAGACGGACGAATGCCAGCGCGTCGCCGTGGACGTCGCCGATCGCGATCGTGACCGCACCGTCGAGCGACGGTCGTGTGGCCTTTTCGGGCGTGTCCTTCCGCTCCGTCGCCGCGTCCTGGCGCTTTGCGGGGGCGTCCTGCCGTTTGCCGTCGACCGAGGTGTCGTGGCGATCCGGCTCGCGCAGGGGCGGGTCCTGCGCTGCGGCGGGCACCGCGCCGAGGACGAGCGCGAACGCGAACGCGACGGCGAGCGCGGCGAGCAGTCGGCGAAAGCGGGACGATTCGGACATGGGGCTCATGGCCGCCATCGTATCCGGGCGTCGATCACTCGCACGCTTCTTCCTGGCGAGACGAGGTGGTTACTCGTTCAAGAGCGTCCGCACGCCGGCGGCGAGCGCGTCTTGGAGCCGCTCGCGTTGCATCTCGACCCAGCGCTTGCGGTAGAGGTCCTGCGCGCGGGCCTGCGAGCGCTCCGACGCGGTGGGGCGGTAGGCGATGTCGGAGGGGAACAGCGCGCCGAGGGTCTCGTACGCCAATCGCCGCACGTGCTCGTCCGAATCGGTCAGCGCGTCGATTGCGAGCGGTACGCCACGCGTGTCGCCGACCGCCTTGACGATGCGCTGCGCGGCACGGCGCGTCAGCCCGAACGGGTGCGCGGCCGCCGGGGCGAGATACGGCACGGCCGACGGTCCGATCGCGATCAGCCGGCGTTCGGCACGCACGCGATTCGTCGAACGCTGGCGGCCGAGCTCGCGGACATGGTATTGGATCTCGAGGATCTCCTCGCCGGAGACGCTCTCGGTCACCTTCTCCACGACCGGAGTCACGAGCGAGAGCTCCTCGCGAATCACGGCGTCGAGCTTCGTGTCGAGCTTCTCGCCGAGAAGCTGGTCGAGAATCTCGTGCAGGATCTCGCGGCGGATCTCCTTGCGCAGCGCGTCGAGGGTATCAGCGTCCGGCGCGGGAATCGGCGGATCGCGCGGCTCGTCTCCGACGGCGGGCTTGGGCAACACGTACTCGCCGGCCGCCCTGACGAGCAACTCGACGTCCTCCCGGGGGATCGTCAGCGTGCCGAGACCACCGACGCGCAGCGCGATGGGTTGGTCCTCGGCGGACGGGATCAGGTCGCCCACGACGACGCGGCCGTTCTTCAGCACGGCGCGGTGCGTGGTCGCGATCACGCGTCCCTCGATCGCGGGCCGGACCCCGGCCTCGTCGAGAGCGACCGGATCGATCGACGCGACGTTCGAGCGCGGAATCCGCAGCTCGCCGCCACCGCGCAGGCGCAGGACGAGCGTCTCATCGTTCGACTCGGGCGTTTCCTCGCCGATGTACACTCCGTTCCCGTAGTAGAGCTTGCCAGACTTCGTGGACACGCGCACGGGCTTGCGTACCGCCGCCGGAGCGATCGACCCGCCTTCCGTCGTACGTCGGAACGCGTCCCGGTCATCATCCGCGACCGAGCGCACCTCGTCGGCGCGCAGATACACGATGCCGCCGTTCGAGAAGCGGATCTTGAGCATCCCTTCACGGTCGGGATCCTGGACGGCCTCGCCGCGGATGATCGAGCCGTTGGCGAGGTGGATCGTGTCGGCCGACGCCTTCGGGTGGGATTCGAGGGCGAACGCCGCGAGAATGGTTGCGGCGAGCAGCAGGGCGAGAGCGACTCTCATCGGGGCATTCTCCGGGTCGGGCTGCAAATCGAGATGTCGTAGCGGGGCTGCCAGGAACCGCCGCGGGGGCGGGCGGCAGGGTTCCGTTCGGCCCATTATAGGGCCTGGCGCCGCCAGACCTGCGTCGCTCCTCCAAGTCCTTCGCATGCGAGGAGTTGGGAGGCGGGTCTCAGATATCGCAGGCGGCGGGATAGCGCGCCGCGACCGGCCGGCTCGCTCAGTCGGCGGCGGGGGGCGGGATCGGCCGCACGCGGATGCCGGCGTCGGCCATCGCCGTCTTGATCCCCGCGATCGTGTGCGTACCGAAGTGCACCATGCTGGCGATCAGGGCCGCGTCGGCACCGCCCTCGGTCAAGACGGCGTTGATGTGCTCCGTCTCGCCGGCACCGCCGCTCGCGATGACCGGAATGCCGACCGCGTCGGAGATCATCGATGTGACGGTCAGCTCGTAGCCGTCGCGAGTGCCGTCGGCGTCGATCGAGTTCAGGCAGATCTCGCCGACGCCGAGGTCCTCGGCGCGACGCGCCCAATCGAGTGCGTCGATGCCGGTGCGCTCGCGGCCGCCCTTGACGACGATCTCGTATCCCGACGGGATCGCGTCGGTCTTCTCGACCTTCAGCGCGTCCATGCCGAGCACGATGCACTGCCGTCCGAACGCGCGAGCGCCTGCCGCGATGATCTGCGGGTCGCGCACGGCCAGCGAGTTGACGCTGATCTTCTCGGCGCCGGCCAGAAGCACATCCCGCATATCGTCGAGGTTGCGGATGCCGCCGCCGACCGAGAACGGGATGAACACGCGCTCGGCGACCTCGCGCACCATCTCGAGGTCGATCGGACGCCCTTCCGCCGATGCGGTGATGTCGTAGAACACCAGCTCGTCGACGCCGTCGCGGTAGTACTCGGCGGCCATCTCGACCGGATCGCCGATGTCGACGTTGCCCTCGAAGCGGACGCCCTTTGTCGTCTTGCGGTCGCGGACGTCGAGGCAGATGATCAGGCGTTTCGACAGCATCGATCGGACCCTCAGTCGGCAGGCGTCCAGCCGAGGAAGTTCTCGAAGAGGCGCAAGCCGGGCGGGCCGCTCTTCTCCGGGTGGAACTGCACAGCGACCAGGTTGCGGTGCGCGACGACCGCGGCGAAGTCGATCTCGCCGTACGTGCAGGTGCCGAGCACACACGCGGCATCTCGCGGTCGGACGTGGTAGCTGTGGACGAAGTAAAACTGGCTCGCGGGAGGGATGCCGGCGAGCACCGGATGGCTCGGCTGATCGTCCGCGAAGCGCACCTCGTTCCAGCCCATGTGCGGGATCTTGCGCCGCACGCCGGCCGGGAACCGGAAGTGGATGACATCGCCTTCGAGCAAGCCGAGGCACTCCGTGCCGCCATCCTCCTCGCTGTGCGACAGCGTGACCTGGCAGCCGATGCAGATGCCGAGGATCGGCTTGCCGGCCGCGAACGCGTCGCAGAGCGCGCGGTCGAGGCCGAGCTTGCGGAGGTTCTCCATCGACGCGCCGGCCGCGCCGACGCCCGGGAAGATCACGCGATCGGCGCGGCGGATCACGTCGGGGTCGCGCGTGACGGTCGGAGTCGCTCCGAGGTGGCGAACGGCGCGTTCGACGCTCGCCAGGTTGCCGGCGTCGTAGTCGAGGATGCTGATCATGGGGGTGCGTCGCGGACGGAAAGGCGCGATTGTACGCGAAGGCGTGGGGGATGGCCATCCGCCTGGGCTGGCCGGGTGCACCCGCGGAGTTGCGAAAACCGTAGGCGCGTGAGGAGTGAGGGTGGCGATGGCGGGGCCGGTGTCGGAGCGGCTCGAGGGATTCGACAGGAGGGAACGCAGATTACGCCGATTGCGCCGATTGCGCCGATTCATCGAACCGTGTTGGCGAAGCGCCTGTAACCGGCGCCCGTTGCCGGGCACGAGCGATCTGCAGCCTGTTTTCGTGACCCGGGCTGCGCCGTAGCCCGCCGCGTGATAGCATGCGTCTCCATGTCCAAGAACGGCCCCGAAAACGACTCTTCACCGCGCCGAGACGTCTACTCTCGTGCGCTGCACGGCTCGGTCGGCGAGGTCCACCGCGACGACGCGCTGTGGGTGCTCGACAAGCCCGCCGGCATCCTGTCGCACCCGAACCCGCCGAGCGTCAAGTCGTCGAGCGCGCTCTTTCGGGGCGAGTACGATCACGACGCCGAGTGTTACGTCATCAGGGAGCGCGGCGTGGAGGTCGGCCGTATCTGGCTCGTCCACCGGCTCGATCTCGACACGAGCGGACTGATGCTCGCGACGTTCTGTCCCGAGGCCGCCGCACGGCTCAAGGAAGACCTGTTCAACCGCGAGCTGGACAAGGAGTACCGCGCGCTGCTGCTCTCGGCGCCGCGCCCGCCGATCGGCGAGTGGGAGGACCGGCTCGCGAAGTCGACCCAGGGCGGCCGGATCGAGGTGCGCGCCAAGTCGGGCACGAAGAAGAACGCGCTGACGAGTTACGAGCTGCTGCGAACGTATCCCGGCACCGGCATCGCCATGGTGTCGATGCGTCCGCACACGGGGCGTACGCATCAGCTGCGTGTCCAGGCCGCGAAGCACGGCGTGCCGGTCGCGGGCGACGAGCGTTACGGCGACTTCGTCGCCAATCGCTTCCTGCGCGAGCGCATCGGGCTCAAGTACATGTTCCTGCACGCGTGGCGGCTGACGTTGCGCCACCCGCGCACCGGACACCGCATGACGTTCCAGCGCGATTTCAGCCAGCGCCTGTCGCTGCCGCTCGAAGAGCTCGAGACGCTCCAGACGCGCTTGCCTCGTAGCGACAAGGAGAAGAAGGCCGCGAGCGGCGGAGGCGGACGCGGCCGCGGTGCGAGTGGGGGACGTGGCGGTGGGCGCGGAAGCGGTCGCGGAGACGGCGGTCGCGGTGGCAGCGGTCGCGGTGGCAGCGGTCGCGGAGGCAGCGGTCGCGGAGGCAGCGGTCGCGGAGGCGGCGGTCGCGGAAGCGGCGGGCGCGGACGTGGCGGCGGCGGCGGCGGGCGCGGACGTGGCGGCGGCGGCGGTGGCCGTGGCCGTGGCGGGAAGCGCGGCGGCGGTCGTCGCGGCTGAGCGCTCGCGCTCGCGG
>CAYMRB010000528.1:0-6208 GCA_964392615.1 uncultured Planctomycetia bacterium
GACCCGGCGACGTGGCCGAACTCCGGTATCGGCCGCATCAACCCGGACGGCTCCGAGGGTTCGTGCGCAGCGTGTCACACGCGCCACGCGTTCTCCGCCGCGCAGGCCCGGCACCCGGACACGTGCGGCAAGTGCCATCTCGGCCCGGACCACCCGCAGAAGGAGATCTACGAGGAGTCGAAGCACGGCATCAGCTTCTTCGCCAACGTCGACAAGATGAATCTCGACAGCCCCAAGTGGGTTGTCGGCGAGGACTACTGGTTGGCTCCGACGTGTGCGACATGCCATATGTCCGCGACGCCGAACCAAGCGGTGACCCACGATGTCGGCCTGCGTATCAGCTGGAACAACCGTCCGCCGCTGTCGGTCCGCCCAGAGGTTTCCGACGCGAAGATGGGCCTGCCGGGCAAGGACATTCCGTGGCAGGTGCGTCGCCAGAACATGGTCGACGTTTGCACCAACTGCCACAACAAGAACTGGGTATCGAACTTCTACGTGCAGTACGACGGTCTCATCGAGCTGTACAACGAGAAGTTTGCGCGTCCCGGCAAGGCGCTCTACGAGCTTGCCAAGCCGCTGCGTGACGTACAGCAGAACTTCGCGAACCAGGTCGACTGGTACTGGTGGGAGCTCTGGCACCACGAGGGTCGCCGGGCGCGCCACGGTGCCTCGATGATGGGACCGGACTACACGCACTGGCACGGCACCTACGACATCGCGAAGACCTTCTACACGCACTACGTGCCCGAGCTGCGCAAGCTCATCGAGAAGGGCATGAAGGACCCCAAGAAGGCCGACGCGGCACAGAAGCTCAAGGACAAGCTCGACGCCGTCCTGAACTCCGATGACCACAAGTGGTTCCTCGGCAAGATGGACCCGGAGGAAGCTGCCAGGCGCAAGGCGGCCGCTGCCGAGTTCAAGGCACGCTATAAATAGTGTGACTGTTTGACGCACGAGCAGACCGTTGAAGAGCGCCGGATTGACTTCTTCAACAGTCTGCTGGTAGGCGGCGTTCGGATCCGTTCGAGCGCCGCCTGCTCGTCGCTCTTCGACTCCCGTTGGTCCGCGGCATGAACAAGAAGTTCGAGGCAGAGGATGGGCGACGCGCTCTGAGAGATCACGTCATCGAGAAGGCGCTGTCCGCCCGCGAGAAATACGGGGGCGAGATCGACTACGCCGCGATCCTCCAGATCCTGGACGATCGCGAGATCGTGCGGTACCCCGTTTCGCTCGACTTCGACTCGACGCCACTGGAGCCCGGCGAGTTCGCCTACATGCGCGCGCTCGGCAGTCGGCCGGCGGACGGGTTCTGTTTGCACGTGCACCCTCGGTTTCGCGATCGCGACGAGGCGCTGCCGCTCCTCATCGCGTACCACCTCGTCTGCGCGAACTACGGTGAGGTCGCGACGCACGAGGAGGCTGAACTCTTCGGCGCTTCGCTATTGGGTCGAAGCGTCGACGACTACTATCAAGCCGTTTGCGGTCTGGCCGACGAACTGTCGACGGGATCGCAGTGCGCTGCCGGTACAGGAGGCGAGTGAATGGCCATCGTCGGAGCCTTTGCGCGAGTCGACCAAGGCGACGTCGACGGCGTTCGGAGTCGCCTCGAGGCGCTCGATGGAGTCGAGCTATTCGATTTGGACGAGCCGGGTAAGGTGGGGCTGCTGATCGAGAGCCCCGACCTCGATGCGGCTCACGCGATGGTCTGTCAGGTGATCGAGCGCCAGGAGGGCGTTCTCGGCGTTTGGCCTGTCTTCGCCGACGCGGATCCAGACGACGGTTCGTGGCTGCCGTCTCCGGAGGAGCCGTCCACTAGTACGAAGAACTGAATACCGCGAGAGGAATCCCATGAAAGACGCAGCATCACGTCGCGAGTTCATCAAGGCCACCGCCGCGACGACGGTGGCCGCGGTGGCCAGCGGCGCCATGACGTCGCTCGACGCAGCCCCTGCCGATCCCACCGTCTGGCACAAGTCCGTGTGCCGGTTCTGCGGAACGGGATGCGGCGTCAAGGTCGGCGTCCGAGGCGGCCGGGTCGTGGCATTGCGCGGCGATCCCGAGCACCCGACGACGAAGGGGCTCGTGTGTGCGAAGGCGCTCTTCCTGCCGAAGATCGTCCACGCGAAGGATCGTCTGCAGTACCCGATGATCCGCAAGAACGGCAAGCTGGAGAGGGCGACCTGGGACGAGGCGATGACGCTCGTCGCCGAGAAGTTCGCCGACAGCATCAAAAAGAACGGCGCGGACAGCGTCGCGTACTACGGCTCCGGCCAGGCGCTCTCGGAGGAGAGCTACCTTGCGAACCGCCTGTTCAAGGGCGGCATCGGCACGAACAACGTCGAAGGGAACCCGCGTCTGTGCATGGCCAGCGCGGTCGGCGGTTACGTGTCGACGTACGGCAAGGACGAGCCGATGGGGTGTTACGACGACATTCAGCACGCCAAGGTGTTTTTCCTCGTCGGTTCGAACACGGCCGAGTGCCACCCGGTGATCTTCGACCAGATCCTGGCGCACAAGCAGGCCAACCGCGACGTCATGGTGATCGCGCTGGATCCGCGCAAGAGCCCCGTGCGGACGGTGGCGACGGTCCACCTCGATCCGATCCCGGGCTACGACCTCGCGGTCATGCACGCGATGGCGCATGTGATCGTCAAGGAGGAGCTGTACGACAAGGCGTTCATCGACAAGAACGTACAGTTCAAGACGGTCGAGGATGGCACCCCGAAGAAAGTCGATTTCGAGGGGTACGAGAAGTTCCTTGAGCAGTTCTCGCCGCGTCAGGCCGAGCTGATCAGCGGCGTCAAGGCCAGCTTGATCGAGGAAGCGGCGCGCATCTTCGCGCGCGGCCCGACGATGTCGTTCTGGACGATGGGCTTGAACCAGCGCACGGCGGGCGTCTGGGCCAACAACCTCGTCCACAACCTGCACCTGTTGACCGGCCATATCGGCAAGCCCGGTGCGACGCCGTTCTCTCTGACGGGACAGCCGAACGCGTGCGGTGGTGTGCGCGACACAGGCTCGCTGTGCCACATCCTGCCGTACGGTCGCGTCGTCAAGAAGCCCGAGCACCGCGCCCAGATCGAGAAGCTCTGGGGCTGCAAGCCCGGCACGATCAAGCCGAAGCCCGGTCTCAACACGATCGAGATGTTCCGCGCGCTCGGTCGCAACGAGGTCCAGGCGATGCTGGTCCTGACGACGAACCCCGGTCACTCGCTGCCGAACGTGACGCCGTACCGCGACGCGATGGGCAAGGAGCGTCCGGGCAAGCCGTTCATCGCCGTGATCGACGCATACCCGACGCGCACGACCGAGCTCGCCGACGTCGTTCTGCCAGCCGGCATGTGGACGGAGAAGGCCGGCGTGTTCGGCATGTCCGAGCGCCGGTACCAGTACCAGCCGGCGGTGATCCCGGTGCCCGGCGAGGCGCGGCCCGACCTGGACGTGCTGATCGACTTCGCCACGCGTCTCGAGAAGCTCGGCGTCGTGCCTGAGGGCTACATCTCGAGCAAGTTCGAGAACTCGGACGACGTCTGGGAGGAGATGCGGCTCGCGTCGAAGGACACCGCCTACGACTTCATGGGTCAGACGCGCGAACGCCTGAAGGCGGAGCGCGGCATCCGGTGGCCGACGCCGACCGAGGATCATCCCGGTACGGCGCGTCGCTTCGTCAAGGGCGACGATCCGCTGCTCGACGCCGGCCCGTACGCGAACCCCGATCTCGCCGAGGGCGATCTGGAGTTCTACGCGGCTCCCGACAAGCGAGCGACGGTGTGGCTGCGACCCGCGAAGGGGCCGGCCGAGCCGACGGACGCCGACTACCCGTACGTGCTGTCGACCGGTCGCGTGCTGGAGCACTGGCATACCGGCACGATGACGATGAAGGCGCCGGAGCTGCGCCGCGCCTACCCGGAGTGCTTCGTCGAGGTGAACCCCCAGGACGCGCGGGCGCTGAACGTGGCGAACGGCAACATGCTGCGGATCACGTCGCGTCGCGGCGAGTCCGTGGTCAAGGTGCGCGTCGTCGACACGGTCCGGCCGGGCATGGTGTTCGTGCCCATGCACTGGGCGGACGATCCCAGCCTGATCAATCGGGTGACGACCGACGCGTACGACCCGGGCTCGAAGCAGCCCGAGTTCAAAGTGTGCGCCGTCAAGCTCGCGAAGGCGTGAGGTGCGGTTTCTTGACAGGAAATCGCGCCCATCCTCGAAGGAGAACAGCCATGTATCGATGGATCGGAACCCTGGCGATTCTGGCCGGGGTCACGGCCGGCGGCGTGGGCTGCAAGAAGCCTACGCGGCCTGACGACGGAGGAAGCAGCGTCGTGACGCCCGCTCCCGATGCCGGAACTCCCGCAGGCGACGCGGGAGCTCCGACGCCGGATGTGGATCCGCCTCCGACGGTCGACGCTACGCCTGTGACAGCCGCGGCCGACGAGACGTACGATATCGCGGACCACGCGTTCCCGCCGACGCTGTCGGATGCCGAGTGGCACGAGGACGCGTGGTATAAGAACGACTGCTTGCGCTGCCACGAGACCGGCGTGGAAGCTGCGCCGATCCTCCAGCACCGAGGCATGCCGAACGTGCTGACGACCGCGAAGTGCCGGACGTGTCACGTCCTGATCCCGGGGTCCAAGCCGATTGCGCCGAAACCGCCGAGCGGCGAAGAGGCGCTGTTCGCAGACAACGCGTTCCCGCCGATGATCCCGAACTCCGGGTCCCACCCGGCGGCGTGGATGAAGGACGACTGCCTGATGTGCCACGAGACTGGCATCCGCGATGCTCCGGTCACGAAGCACGAGGGCATGCCGCGCATTCTGTTCACGGCGAAGTGCCGCACTTGCCACGTACAGGTGCGGGCAGGCGACGTGCCGCCGCCCTGATCCCCAGGCGGCGTTCGAATGCGGAACGGGCCCGGTTGTCGATCCGACGGCCGGGCCCGTTCTTCGTTCGTTCGTGAAGCGGAGTCGAGCTGGCGCGCAGCGGTCAGCCCATGCCCTGTTCGGAGCGGCCCCGCGGCGACATCTCGTCCGGCTCGTCGGCGTGCGCGGCCTCGATCCACTCCGCGAGGATCCGCTCGAGCTCGGCCTCGCTCGACAGCAGACTGAACTGGCGGCGGAACGCGGCCGCGCCGCGGAAGTCGGTCGCGTACCAGGCGCCGAACTTGCGCATGCGCAGGAGGGCGTGGTGTTCCGACTCCTCGAAGTGACCGCGCAGCAGCCGAAAGTGCTCCCGCACGACGGCGACGACCTCTTCCGGCGTCGGCAGGGGCGGCGGACTGCGGCCTTCGATGAGCGCGCGAATGCCCGCGAACAGCCACGGATTGCCGAGGCAGCCGCGGCCGATGACGACGCCCGGCACGCCGGTCTCCTCCATGCGGCGGATCGCGTCCTCGGGCGCGAAGATGTCGCCGTTGCCGAGCACGGGAATCGACAGCGCCGCGTTGAGCTCGGCGATCGGCTCCCAGCGTGCTCGACCCGAGTAGCGCTGGGCGGCGGTACGTCCGTGGACGGTGATCCAGCGGCAGCCCTCGCCCTCGGCGATGCGGCCGGCGTCCTCATAGGTCAGGCGATCCTCGTCGAGCCCGAGCCGCACCTTGATCGTGACCGGCACGGGATCGGCGGCCTGCACGACCGCGCGCACGACGCGGCGGCATTTGGCGGGATCGGCCGGAACCGCAGCCCCCATGCCCTTCTTGACGAGCTTGTGGACAGGGCAGCCGAAGTTGATATCGATGTGGTCGACGTCGAGGTCGCCGACGAATCGCCGCGCCGCTTCGCCCATCGCCACGGGATCGGAGCCGAAGATCTGGATCGACCGCGGCCGCTCCTGGGCGCCGAAGTGGACGAGTCGCCAGGTGCCGCGATGCCCCTCGAGGATGCCGCGCGAGCTGACCATCTCCGCGACGCACAGGCCCGCGCCGTAGCGACGGCAGATCTTCCGGTACGGATAATTCGTCACGCCCGCCATCGGCGCGAGAACGACCGGCGGCCAGATCTGGAGATCGGGACCGAGGTCGAGCGGGGCGTAGCGTGGTTCGGGCGAATCGGCGGCCTTCATCGAGCGCGAGTATACGACGGTCGACGGTCGGCGGCGAGGCGGGGACGGGATCGGAGTCGGGATCGGAGACGGGATCGGAGTCGGCATCGGAGTCGGGAGCGGAGTCGGGGACGGAGTCGGGATCGGAGTAGGGAGCCGCGGGGGGGGC
>CAYMRB010000529.1:0-6205 GCA_964392615.1 uncultured Planctomycetia bacterium
ACCGATGTCGATGCGGAAGAACTCCGTCGGTTCCTTCGCGAGCTCGTCGAAGCGCTTCCGCAGCTTCTCGTTCGCCGCGAGCACGCGAATCCGGCGGTGATCCGGCAACGTGACGAGGTCGATGACCGGCGGTGCATCGTGTCGAGAGTAGGTGTGAATCGCGTACTTCGCATCCGGCGAGATGTCGTACGAGTGGATCCCCGGAGCGTCGTCCGGCGTGACGCGCTCGAGCTCGCTGCCGTCGAGTCGACAGCGGTACAGGTACTTCTGCGTCGGGTTGTCGGGGGACGCGATGAACCAGAGGTAGCCGTACTCCGGCCCCTTCACCTGCTCGGCGCGCAGAAGCTTGATCACGTCGAAGTCGCCGGGCGTCGCGCAACGCGCCTTGCCGTCGACGCGCGACACGACCCACACGTGGCGCCAGCCGTCGCGCTCGCTGATCCACGTGAAGTGCTTGCGGCCGACGAGCCACTCGAGCTCATCGACCGCCCGGAGCCACGCGTCGTCCCGATCCGTGAAGACGTTGCGAATGCCCTCGTGAGATTCCTTGATCAGCACACGGTTCGTGTTCTGGAGCCGGTTGAGCTGCTGGATGATGATCGCGTCGTCAACGACCCAGTCCATGCGAGCGATGTAGTGGTTGCGCGGGTCGCCCGGCACGTCGAGCCATTTCGTCTCTCCGCCACCCACGCCCACGACCCCGACGCGACACGCCGAGTTCATCTCGCCGACCTTCGGGTAGCGGATGTTCATGACCGTCGGATAGAGCGCGTCGATGTTGTTGACGAGCGGCACTTGGCGCACGCCCTCGGAGTCGATCTGCCAGTACGCGATCGCGCTGCCGTCGGGACGCCAGCGGAACCCATCGCGCAGGCCGAGCTCCTCCTCGTACACCCAGTCGAACGTGCCGTTGATGACCGTGTCCGAACCGGACCCCGTCACGTTTGTTATCTCGCCGGTGCGCAGATCCTCTACCCAGATGGCGTTCGCCCGCACATAGGCAGCGTGACGCCCGGTCGGCGAGAGCTTCGCGAACATCAGCGTCGACGACGCGGCATCGCCGCCGAGCTTGCGCAGCTCACGACTGGAGCGATCGAGCACCCAGTAGTCGCCGCGCGTATTGCGCCGCCACACGCGCTTCGAGTTCGTGTAGACGAGGAGCAGCGAACGATCCTCCGAGAACCGATAGTCCTCGATGGCGAGCGCCCGCGTGTCGCCCGGCGGCACCAAATGCACGGCGGGAACGAGGATCTTCTTCTCGCCCGTCCGCGCGTCGACACGCACGATGTCGCGACCGCCGGATGGTCCCGGCGCTGCCTCGAGGCGGGTGTACGACGCCCCGTCGCCCGGCCAGCCCGCGTCGACCCAACGCGCCGAGTAGCTCTCGCTCGCGAACTCGTTCGAGCCATAGATGCGCTCGAGCGTCAGAAGCGACGGATCGTCGGGCTCGTCCGCACTGGCGAGAGCGGGGACCGCCAGGATGGCCGCGAGGATTCCGTGGCGGAAGGAAAGCAGGAGTGCGCGTACGCTGGGCAGCATGAGAATCGTCCGTTCAGACCGTGAGTGTGTGGATACTCGGCCCATGAGACCACGATTCGCGCGGCCCCCCAAGGCGTTGTCACGGACAGCGCAGAGCGCGCGACCCTTACGTCATCCTTGCGATCGCGTCGCACCGCACGTCCGTGCGATAGGTTATCGACAGGATGGGCGCCGGGGATTGGGGCCCGTCCTGCGATCAGTCGACGCGAGACCGAAAGGGCTACGTGTCAGCGGCGATCGACCGGTGCCGTCGCGTCGACCGCGATGAACGACGTGTGCCGCGACGCGACGCCGTGCTCGAGCGCGAACCGCACGATCTCGCCGCGCTCGATCGACGCCGATGCGGCGAGCACCGCGACTCGACGCGTCGCCCACAGGCCGCGCAGAAGCGGCCGGCGACGCGGTCCGACGGTCCGATTCTTCATCGCGACGACCGGCACGTCGAACGCCACGCGCTCCGTGCCGATGCGCCCCGTGACGCGCAGCTTCTCCGGCACGGGGCCGTCAAAGCGCTCGAGCCACGTCGCCGGTTGGCCGCAAACGATCGCGGCGCGACGTGCGCCGAGCGCATCGTCGAACGCGATTCCGGGCGCGTCGATCCGTACGTCGGTCATCATCGGCTGCAGCACCTCTTCGGTGGGCTTCTGCGGCTCGGGCGGCACGACGATGAGATCGAGCCAACCACCGCCCGCCGGCGCTGCGGTCTCGACGCGAGCCGTGCTTCGCAGCGGCGTCCCCGGCCGATAGCGCAGCACGAAGTCGCGATTGGCAATCGTGCTCTCGGTCGCGAGCGACACGGTCGCCGTCGAGGCGCCGGTTCGATCGACCCGAATGTCGTGACTCGGCGACGCGACATCCCCGAGCGGCGCGAACGCGTCGATCTCGATCGACAGCCGCACATCCTGTCCGCTCCTCGTCAGAGTGCTCTTCACGGCGCCGGATCCAGCCGGCGGATTCGCGAGAGCGTCGACGGTGAGCGGCAGCACGAATCGCCACGCGTCACTCGCCCAGTCGAGCACGTCGGCGTAGTGAAGCTCGACGTCGATGCGCTTGTGCGGCTCGATGTTCGCGATGCGCTGCGTGAACGCGCCGAGTCGATCCAGCGCGATCAGCGAGGCGCGATATCCCCGCGCCCGCGCGGCGTCCCAGATCGATCGCGCCACCGTGCGCTCCCGCAAGACGGCGCGGATGCGCCGCGAACCGATGCGGAGGACGAAACCATCGAGCGACGCGTCGCGCGGCAGAGGAAACGCGTAGATCGCGTCGATGGGCTCGTCGAACGGGTTTCGGAAGTGCTGCTCGACGAACACGTCGGCGATACGGCCCGCGATTCGAGCGCGCACCTCGGTCGACTCGAGCGAAAACGGCGTCGTGCCCCGCGCCTCGACGGCGAGAAGCGCGCCGCTGACAGGTGATCTGGCGAGCGACCGGTCGACCGACTTCGACGATGCGTCGCTCTCTATGACCCACAGCTCGTCGGCTGGACCGCTGGGCTCCCACGCCGGTGTCGCGAGACCTTCGAGCGCCTCTTCAGCGCCGATTCTCCGGCCGCCCGCCGCCACGCGCTTGCTCGGCGACGCCGCATCGTCCGACGCACGACGACGCGCGCGATCGTCGGTCGTCGGCGCAGCGGGCTCCGCGGTCGCGTCGTGTCCCGCAGCGAGGCCTGGAGTGGCCCCTTCGTCGGCGTCGCGTTGGTGATCGTGCGCCACGCAGCCGGCGAGCACGGAGGCTAGCGCGAATGACGTGACGATCCCTATCGTCCAGTTCCAGGCGCGGCTCATCGGCGCTCCTCCTCTACTGCCTCGACGCGCGATGGAGCCGTGGACGCGATTGCATCGATCGATTCACCGTCGGCATTTGCAGCCGCGAGCACACGTACGTTGAACCGAGGCTCACCCGATCCCTTGACGAGAAGGTGGACCCGCGACAACCGCGTCAAGCCGCTCGGCAGATCCTCCCCGGTGTCGAACGCGGCGACGACCACGCGGCCCTCGTGCGCGAACGATCGCAGCCCGGGCACCGCATCGCCGACGACCCTCTCGTCGAAGAATGGCGCGTCGCGAAACGCCGAGTGCTCGCCGCCTTCGATGCCGACGATTTCCGCTCTCGTCTCGTCGTCGGTGTCGATGCGCAGCTCGAACTGCCAGGCCGCGAGCCGCGCGCGACCGACGTCGAATCGCACGTCGATCGCCGCGAACCGCATCGCGTCGCCGACGGACTCCGCCGCGACGACGGCGGTGTCCTCCGCGTCAGTCGGCACGGCCGATCCGGACGACTCGGGCGCCCTCGCCGCACACGACCCCCCCGCGACGCCGAACAGCGCCACGACGACGGCCGATGCAGCGCCGCCGATGAAGCGGCGGGCGACCGGCGGGATCGCTGTTGTGGCCAGGATGCGCGTCATGCTAGGACGGGTCCCTCGGGTATCGATCGAGGTTGACGCAGAGTCGGCCGATGAGCTCGACGTCGCGATCATCGATGAAGTGATCGCCGTCGAGGTCATGGTCCCGACGCACCTCGCCCGCCTTGATGCGCCGCGCGAGCTCGAACGCGTCGCGAATGTCGACCGTGCCGTCGCGGTTGATGTCCTGCGGCTCGATCGATGGCGTGAACACGACCCAGACGCCCAGCGTGATCACCAGCACCGCGGCAGCCTGCATCAGCCAGCGGCGCCACGGCGGCCCCGCGCGCAGCGAGAGAGCTCGCGCGTCACCCGGCGAGGCCGGCCCCGCGCCCGCTGCGGCTTTCAGATGCCGACGCGCGGCCAGGCGCACGACGGCGTCGATCTCGGCGGGAACTCCAGCGTCTTCCCCGCCTCCATCGAGCGCGCGCAAGTCGGCGACGAGCGCTGCGGGCAGCTCGAAGCTCGCGGCGTCCGGAGCAGCCGGCGAACCGTCTGGCCCGTCGTCCTCGGGGCGCTGTTCGTCGTCGGGGTGTGGCTCGGTCATCGATCGTCCTCTATCGGTAGAGCGCGCGGGACGGCGGCCGGGTTCAGTCGCTCAACAGTCCGTCGAAAAATGGGCTTCAAGCATCGAAGTAGTGTCGCGTTCTCGCATCGTCGCGCAGCGTCTTCAAAGCGTTGTGCAGTCGAGACTTGACTGTGCCGATCGGGATCGACAGGGCCGCCGCGATCTCCTCGAGACTGTGATCGTCGACGAATCGCAGCAGGACGACCTCGCGGTGGCCGGCTGACAGCGTCGACAGGACCGCGGCGAGCTCGACCCGCGCCGCGTCCTCCGGGCGGTGCTCGCGATCCGGCGCCTGCAGGAGAACCTCGTCGCCGCACAGCGCCGGTCGCTTCTTCCGCCCCATGCCGATCGACAGGTTCCTGACGACCGGGTAGAGAAACGTCGTCATGCGGGCACTGAGCTCGAACCCGGGAAACTTCCGCAACACGTAGTGGAACGTGTCCTGCAACACATCGAGTGCGTCGTCGCGGTTGCCGGTGAAGCGCACGGCCAGGCGGACGACCCAATCGCGGTAGCGTTCCCAGAGGAGGTCGAACGCATCGGCGTCGCCCGCGTTGATGCGACGAACGATCTCCTCGTCGGTGATCTCCTCAGCGGCGGTGTTCTTCGCCACGCCCTGGCATCCCTCGTCCGACGGCACGGCTTACGAGCTCGGCAACATACTGCTAGCAGTCCGTTGATAAGCGGGCTGCAGCGCCGAGGCCGTCGTCCAACGACGATGGATGGACACGAGGCTCGCCGGAGATGCATGCGAGGGTACTACGGCTCGGTGAGGAGGAAAAGGGCCGACTCCCCCCGATCGCTTGCCGTATCGACACTGCGCGTCGATGATCGTGTCTCGATCGATCGACCCGAATCCAGCGCAGCCGCAGCCATGCACATCCCCCGCTTGCCCCACTCCTGGTCCGTCTCGCCCCGCCAAGCCGTGGCGATTCAACGTCGGCTCGCGACGCGCGTGCGCACGGAAGGCGACGGCCAGACGCTGCGGCTCGTCGCTGGTGTCGACGCCGCCTTCTCCCGCGACGGCACGCGAGTGATCGCCGGTGTCATCGTGTGGGACATCGAGACGAACGAGGTCGTCGAGGAACGAATCGCTACGCGTGCGCTCCGCCTCCCGTACATTCCCGGCCTGCTGTCGTTTCGCGAGATGCCGGCGATCCTCGCCGCCGTGCGCAAGCTTCGCACGACGCCCGACGTATTCGTGTGCGACGGCCAGGGCCTCGCTCACCCGCGGCGCTTCGGCGTCGCTTGTCACCTCGGCGTCGTACTCGACCTGCCGGCCGTCGGCTGCGCGAAGAGCCGCCTGATCGGAGAACACCGCGATCCCGGCCAACGCCGCGGCTCATGCGCCTCCCTCGTCGATCGCGGCGAACGCGTCGGCACCGTCCTCCGCACGCGCGACGGCGTGCGCCCGGTCTTTGTGAGCGTCGGCCATCGCATCGGACTGCCCGCGGCGGAGCGTCTCATCCTCGACACCGGCGCCGGGTATCGCCTGCCGGAGCCGACGCGACGCGCCGACCAGCTCGTCGGCGCGTCGCGAGAGCGGTGAGGCGAGCCTGCCGTAGTCACGTCAAGGCTCGCCCCACCGCTGCCGACATTACGGACAGTTCAGCGGCGTCTCGCAGCCGAGCGCTACGTCGTCCGCCGTGTTGCTCGTGCCGCACTCGGGGAACGGTTCAGGAATCGCCGGCCCG
>CAYMRB010000530.1:0-6187 GCA_964392615.1 uncultured Planctomycetia bacterium
GTAAAAGGGACAGTCTTGGCCTCGGCCGGCGCCGCGCTGACCCTCGGCGATGGGCTTGCCCAACCGCCGGCGGACGTCGGCGCGGACAAGAAGCCGGAGAAGCTTCCCAGGGGCAAGATTCGCGACCTCGAGATCAGCCGCATTCTGCTGGGCGGCAATCTGCTGACCCACTACACGCACAGCCGCGACCTGCGCTACGTCTACAGCCTCGCGAAGCACTACAACACGAACGAGAAGATCCTCGAGACGTTGGCAGCTGCCGAGTCCCACGGCGTCAACACGCTCGTGATCCACACCGTGCCGAACGCGCTGAAGCTCCTCAAGGAGCACCGCGACAAGCACGGCGGCAAGATGCAGTGGATCATCTGCACGACCGCGCCGATCGAGTCCGGGTTGGCTCGCTACACGGAGTCGGTCCAGAGGTTGATCGACGACGGCGTCGACGCGATCTACGTCTGGGGCGTGCAGGGCGATGCGTTGACCAAGCAGGGCAAGGTCGATCTGATCGGCAAGGCGGTCGACTTCGTGCGCGCGCAGGGCATTCCGTCGGGAGTCGGCGCCCACGAGCTGGACGTGATCAAGGCCTGCGAGAAGAGCGGCGTGGCCGCGGACTTCTACATCAAGACCTGCCACCATCACAACTATCCGAGCTCCAAGCTGAACTACGACTCGTCCTGGTGCTCGAACTCCCAGGAGACCGTCGACTTCATGAAGAGCGTCGAGAAGCCGTGGATCGCGTTCAAGGTCATGGCCGCCGGCGCCATTCCGCCCGCGGACGCGTTCCGGTACGTCTTCGAGAACGGCGCGGACTTCTCGCTGGCCGGGATGTTCGACTTCGAGATCGCCGAGGACGTGCGGATCGCGCGCGAGGTTCTCACGAGTGTGGGCGCCAAGCCGCGCACACGCCCCTGGCGCGGCTGCGAGGATCGACATGCCCGTCACACGACGTACGGCGACGGCTCTTCGGGTCGTCGTCGCAAGCTGGCTCGTATGTGGATCCCTTTCAGTGGCCGCGGACGACGCGCCGCGCCCGCAGCCGGCCAACGCGTTCTTCGCGTTCTGCATGGATACGCACGACGCGAAGAAGCGGACGCTGTCGCAGCAGGCGACGATGCTGAAGGAGCTGGAGTACGCGGGAGCGGGGCACCTCTGGCTCGGCGGCGTGGGGGAGCGTCTGCGTACGCTCGATGCCGCGGGGCTGCGGCTATTCCAGATCTATGTGCGCCTGAATCTGTCGCCATCCGCGAAGCAGCCGTACGATCCGCGCCTGCGCGAAGTCTTGCCGCTTCTGAAGGGGCGCGACGTGATGCTCGCCGTCCTCGTCAGCGGCGGGAAGCCCTCCGACCCGGCCCTGATGCCGCGGGCGGTGAAGCTATTGCGGGAGATCGGCGATCTGGCGCGGCCACATGGCGTTCGCGTCGCGGTCTATCCGCACGCAGGTGATTGGCTCGAGCGCGTCGAGGATGCGGTGCGCGTCGCCAAGCAGGTCGATCGGCGCGAGGTCGGCGTGATGTTCAACCTGTGCCATTGGCTGCGCGTCGGCGACGAGCGTCAGCTGCAGCCGCTTCTGAAGATGGCGCGGCCGTACCTGTTCGCGGTCAGCATCAACGGGGCCGACCGCGCCGCCGACATTCAGGCCGGCAAGGGCAAGATGATCTACCCGCTCGGGCGCGGCGCATTCGACAACTACGCGTTGCTTCGCGAGCTGCGCAAGATCGACTTTCGGGGGCCGATCGGCCTGCAGTGCTACGGCCTTCCAGGCGACGCGCGCGTTCATCTCGCGCAATCGATGAAGACGTGGAAGCTCCTGAGCGAGCGATTGGACAGGGAGTGCCCGCGTCCCGCGGCGACAGGGAAGAAGCGGACGGAGGAGACGAAGGACCGATGAAGCGGCGCGAGTTCCTGCGAGGCGGCGCGGCCGCCTTGATCCTCCCCGCGGTGCAGGCGATCGCCGACGCTCCGGACGAAGAGCCCGCCGTGAAGGTCGGGTTGATCGGCGGTGGCGTTCAAGGAAAGGCGCTGATCAATGCCGCGCTGCAGCTCCCCGGGATTCACTTCGGTGCGGTCTGCGATATTTGGCCGTACGCTCGCCGGTCGGCCAGTGCCTATCTGGGGATCTACGACCACAAGGCCGTGCCGTACGCCGACTACCGCGAAATGCTCGACAAGGAGCGCGGACTCGACGCGGTCATCGTCGCGACGCCGGACTTCCTGCACGCCGAGCAGACGAATGCGTGCCTCGAGGCGGGGCTGCACGTCTATTGCGAGAAGGCGATGTCCCACACGGTGGACGGTGCCCGCTCGATGGTTCGCACCGCGCGAAAGACCGGCAAGCTGCTGCAGATCGGATATCAGCGGCGCAGCAACCCGCGCTACCGTCACGTCGGCGACAAGCTGCTCGGCGAGGCGAGGCTCACCGGGCGTCTGATGCACGTGGCAGGACACTGCAACCTGCCGGTTCGCGACGATATCGGCTGGCCGCGCCGCTTCGCGATGAAGGACAGAGAGCTCGAGCTACACGGCTACTCGAGCATGCACGAGTTCCGCAATTGGCGCTCGTTCAAGCGTTTCTCAGCCGGGCGGTTCTCCGACTTCGGCGGTCACCAGATCGACGTCATCCGATGGTGCCTCGGGCTCGAACCGCGGTCGGTGGTCGCGTCCGGAGGGACCGACTACTACGAGGCGCACGAGTCGAATGACAACGTCCTCACGATCCTCGAGCTCGCGAGCGCCGACGGCATCGTCCGTGCGATGCTCCAGGTCAGGACGACGACGAGCGGCGACGGCGAGCTGAGCAGCGAGCACTTCCTCGGGACCGAGGGGTCGATCAAGATGTCCGAGAACCCGCGGTGGACGAAGGTGTATCGCGAGGTCCACGCGCCGGACTGGGACCGCTGGGTCTCCGCTGGCCTGCTGCGTCGCCCGCCGGACGCCGCCGGGACCCGTCCTGAGACGAGCGAGGAGGTCGCAGTCCGCGAGACGGGCTCGGTGATTCCCTACGACTTGCCGGTCGTTCTCGATCAGTCCGTCTACCAACCCCATCTCGAGAACTTCTTCGCGGCGGTCCGCGGGCGGGCCGAGCTCAACTGTCCGGACGACGACGCGTTCCGCACCGAAGTCATCGTTCACAAGGTCGAGGAGGCGGTCGCCACCGCTGCGAAAGTCACCTTCACCCCGGAAGACTTCGCGGTGTGAACGTCGGTCTCAACCCTGCGGCGTGATCGTCAACAGCGACGCGGAAGGCGACGGCTGCACATAGGCAGTGGCGTCTCCGACGCGCGCGCAGCATGCGCGGATCTCGTCCTCGGACAGGACCATGCACGCGGTCGACAGCGCATCCGCGAGCGCGGCGCCGGGAGCCGCGACCCACGCCCGGAACCAGCGCGCGGCCCGCGTTCGCGATCGCGGATCGACGATGTGGTCGCCGCGAACCGTCGTTCCCGAGCCGGCCACGGCGCGATGGCACATCACGAGTCGCAAGTCGTCGTGATCGGGTCCGACGTGAACCGGCCAGCCGCGCTCCGGCGGGGGAGCGCCCAGCGCGAGGACGGTGCTCGTGCTCGCGCACAGGAGTGCCGCGTCGATGTCCCAATCGCCTAGCAGCGCGGCCATGCGGTCGAGAGCGAAGCCCTTGCCGATGCCGCCGAGGTCGATGCGCAGTTCGTCGCTCCGCACCTCGACGGAGTGCGTCGCCTCGTCGAGCGCGAAGCCCGGTTCGTGCTCGACGTCGTCGCGAGAATGGCAGGAGACGTCGAACGCGCCGTCGGTCGCGCGCTTCATTTCACTCGCGATGCTCAGGCAGTCGAACGTGTCGAGGTGAACGAGCGTGCTGTCTCCAGGGCCGAGTCGATTGACGCGCGAGACATCGCTCGTCTCGACGTAGCGGCTGAGGCGGCTTTCGATGAGATCCAACTCGTCGAACGCGGCGGCGACAGCCTGGCGAGCGTAGCGGCAGTCGTCATGAGCGACCGTCACCGCGTAGGTCGTCGCCATGGCCTCGTGACGCAGCGTCTGCCTCGATTTCATTTCACGGGGCCAGCATCCTCTTCAGCTCGGCTTCGATCGCTTGCGCCCAGATCTCGTGGCCCTTCTCGCTCGGATGGGTCGTGTCGGGCATCATCTCCTCCGACAGGAAGCCCTTCTCGTCGAGGAACTTCTCGCCGATGTCGACGAACTTCACGTTCTTCAGGCTCGCGAGCAGGTCGGGCAGGCAGGAGTTGAGCTCGATGATCTCCTTGCGGTGGGGGTGGTCGAGATGGCGGCGACGCGGGAAGACGCCGAGGACCAGGATCTCCATCTCGGGGTAGAATTCCCCGAGCTTCACCGCCACGGCGCGAACGCCGAGGGCGGCCTCCTCGGGCTTGTCGCTGCCCCAGCAGATGTTGTTCGTGCCGATCAGGACGACGGCGCCCTTCGGCGGTACCTTCAGCTTCGGCAAGTGATCCAACCGCCACAGTACGTGATTCGTGCGGTCGCCGCCGAAGCCGAGGTTGATCGCCTTGAGCGGTTCGAACACCTTCTTCCAGCTCGGTGCGCCGACGCTCTCGAAGTTGTGCGTGATCGAGTCGCCGACCATCAGGAGGTCGATGTCGCCTTTGCTCATCAGGCCGATCTTCTCGGCGTGACGGGCGAACCACCAGTCGACGACGCGGGGCAAGGGAGTGACGGCCGGACCCGTCATGGCGACGGGCGGTTCCCTGCTCGGGAGGTACGTACGCCAGTCCTTGCCGTTCGTCAGCCACGCGAGGTTGAAGCGCGCGACGGCGATGCTCTCGTAGAGCTTCTTCCGGCCGCGCTCGAATAGCAGATAGATGCTGCCGTCCTTTGCGGCCGCGAGCGACGAGTACGCGCTGTGGCTGTCGTAAACCGTTCGCTTGACGGGCCAGGTCTTGGCTCCATCGAAGCTCGCCCACACGGTCATCCGCACGCGTGTCCCGCCCGGATCGTCCGGCGTGCTGAAGAGGAGGACGTCGTGTCCGTCGGTGCACTCTGGCGGCAGGCGTACGAGACCGGCGTTGCAACCGTAGCTCGGTTTGGTGCCGTACTTGAAATAGAACGGCTGGCCTACCTCGTAGAGGTGTTTGGACACGGACCAGTCGACGAACATCGCGCCGCCGTCATGGCTCCACGAGATGCGCCGACGGTGGTCGACCGACATATGGGAGCGCGAGTTGTAGTAGATCGCCCCCGTGGATAGCTCGGCGAGCGTGCCCTCGCCGGTACCGCTCTGCACGGGAGCGCTCGTCTGCCACGTCTTGCCGCCGTCGTCGCTGAAGATCGCCGTGTTGTAGTTGTACGGCCACCACTCCTGGGCGTTGTCACCCTTCGGAGGCTGGATGCGGGCCGGCATCAGCAGTCGGCCCTTGTGCTTGCCATGTTGCAGCGTGATTCCCGACTCCGAGCAGGAAGTCTGGACCCTTATCGTGTCCGGGCTGCCCTGGCCGAGAGGGTTCGGCTTGACGACGGTCTTCTCGCGCTGCCACGTCTCGCCGTGGTCCGAGCTGCGCCACAGATGCGCGTTGGCCGCGCGCACGACCAGGACGTCGCCGCTCGTCGTGTCGACGATGGCGCTGCCGCCGGCGTCGTGCCCGACTTCTCGCGCGGCGCTCCAGGTCTTGCCCCCGTCCGCACTACGGCGCAACAGGCGGCCGCTCTTCGCGAACGCGAGCACCGATCCGTCCGTTGCCACGACGATGTTCGGAATGCGCGTGGACTCGTAGAGGTCCTGGATCTCGAGAAACGGATCCTGGGCGAGGCACCGCGCGGAAGAGAAGGACACGGCGAGCATCGCCAGCGTGGCGTACGCGATAGGGAGTGCGACAGCTGGGGGGCGAGCTGCGGCTCGGCTGGACCTCGAGGAATTCAACGGCTTCACGTTCGGCCTCCTTGCGGTCGGCGTGCGTCGGTCGTTTCAAGAACGCGTATCGTATCCCAGCGCTGCGGTTCGTTCACCAGGAGCCCGCAGGGCAAGCGGACAGGAGACGAGGATTCACCATAGAGGTCACAGAAAGACGGCCGTCATGTTCGTTGCTCGCAGTCTTCTCGGTCTTTCTCTTCTCCGCGTTCTCTGTACTACTGACGTCCAGAATCTTGTTCTCCGGCGAGGACTTCTGCCGCCTCCAAGTAGGATTTCTAAGGAACCCAGGAACCCAGGAAGTGGATGCGCCCTCCCTTCCTGGGTTCCTGG
>CAYMRB010000531.1:0-6185 GCA_964392615.1 uncultured Planctomycetia bacterium
GGGCCCTGCAGCGCTTCCTCGCCGAGCGGGGTGGCGTGCAGTGCGGGTTCTGCACGCCGGGGATCGTGCTGGCGGCGCACGCGCTGTTCGCGACCTGTCCGCGTCCGGACGAGAACGCGATCCGCGCCGGCCTCGCGGGCAATCTGTGTCGTTGCACGGGATGGGTCGGCATCGTCGATGCGCTCGTGCACGCAGGCAGCGCCACTGCCACAGGCCGGCGGGGCGACGAGGCGGAGTCGTCATGACCGATCGGCGACGGCGACCGGACGACACGGGCTCTGGGGCCGACGCAGCGGCCGAGCGAGCGAGCGCCGACGACGCCATGGAAGCGGCTCCCATCAGCGAAGCGCTCGAGCCTGCCGCCGCCGTCGGCCGGTCGACGCCGCTTCTCGACGCGCGCGACCGGGTCAGCGGCCGAGCCGTGTTCGTCGACGACGTCAGGCTGCCCGATACGCTCTGCGGTCGCTTTCTTCGCAGCCCGCACGCTCACGCGCGGATCGTGTCGATCGATGTATCGCGAGCCCTGTCGATCGACGGCGTCGAGGCCGTGATCACCGGCAAGGACACACACCGCACCTACGGCGTCTTGCCGATCGGCGCGAACGAGACCGCCATCGCCGTCGATCGCGCGCGCTACGTCGGTCAGGAGGTCGCCGCAGTCGCAGCGTGCTCGGAGGAAGTCGCGGAGCGCGCGCTTCAGGCGATCGACGTCGAGTACGACGTCCTGCCGGCGTACACCACGGCGCAAGCGGCGCTCGACGCGCCCGAACCGTGGATCCATGACGACCGCCCGCACAACATCGAGAAGGAGTACCACCACGCCTTTGGCGATCCCGACGAGGGCTTCCGCGCGGCTGTCGTCGTCGTCGAAGACGACTTCTTCCATCCGCGCGTCACGCACGCAGCGCTCGAACCGCACGGCACGATCGCGCGCTACGAGGGCGGTGGACGCTACACGCTGTGGACATCGACTCAGACGCCGCGCCACGTACAGCGCGGCGTCGCCGAGGCGCTCGACGTGCCCGAGAGCTCCGTTCGCGTGGTGCCAGGCGCGGTCGGCGGCGGCTTCGGCGGCAAGTCCGAGACGTTCCCACACGAGGTCGCGAGCGCCCTCCTCGCGAGGCTCACCGGACGGCCGGTGCGCTTTCGCCTCTCTCGCGAGGAGATCTTCCTGCTGCACCGCGGACGCCCCGAGAGCCACATCCGCATGCGTCTCGGCATGCGTCGCGACGGCGCGATCACCGCAGTCGAGTGCGAGACGATCCAGGACGGCGGCGCGTTCTCGAGCTACGGCGTCGCCACGATCCTCTACTCCGGCGCCCTCCTGACCGCGATCTACGACATCGCGAACGTTCGTTTCGACGGCTATCGCATCGTCACGAACAAGCCATCGTGCGGGCCGATGCGCGGCCATGGCACGATCGGCGCGCGCCACGCGTTCGAGGTTCTCATCGATCGAGCCGCTGACGAGCTCGGCCTCGACCCCGCTGTGGCACGGCGCCGCAATCTGCTGACGCCGAACACGCGCACGGTGAACGACCTCCGCGTCACGAGCTACGGCTATCCCGAGTGCCTCGCGCGCGTGATCGAGGCGTCCGGCTGGAACGAACGCCGCGGCAACCTTTCCGCGGATGGGCCGCGCAGGCGAGGTCTCGGCCTCGGCAGCAGCCACTACGTCAGCGGCGCATCGAACTCGATCGCCCGCGGCCGCTTCCCCCACACGACCGTGACGCTGCAGGTCGAGCGCGACGGATCGGTGACGCTGTTCACCGGCGCGGCCGAGATCGGCCAGGGCAGCGACACGGCGCAGGCGATCGTCGTCGCCGGTTCGCTCGGGCTCGGCGCCGAATGCGTGCGCGTCGTGTCGGGCGATACCGCGCTGACGCCGATCGACCTCGGCAGCTACTCGTCCCGCGTGACGTTCATGGCCGGCAACGCGGCGCTCGAGGCCGCCGCGAGAATCCGCGCGAAGATTCTGCCGCACGTCGCGACGGCGCTCGCCGTTCCGGTCGGAGACCTGGAGTTCCGCGGCGAGCGCGTGCGATCGAAGATCGATCCGGACTGCGGCATGCCGTTTCTCGACGCCGTGCAGCTGGCTGTCGCGACGGAAGGCACGCTCGTTGCGACCGGCGCGTACTGGCCGCCTCGCGACGCGCGCGGCGGTCGGTTCCCCGGCGCCGGCGTCGGCCCCGGTGTCGCGTACAGCTATGCCGCGCAGGTCGTCGAGGTGGAGGTCGACGAGGAGACGGGCGAGGTCTTCGTTCACCGCGTGTGGGCGGCGCACGACTGCGGTCGCGCGCTGAACCCGCGCGCCGCGAGAGGACAAATCGAGGGATCGGTGTGGATGGGTCTCGGCCAGGCGCTCAGCGAAGCGCAGCGCTTCACCGCGAGCGGACTGTGCCTGAACGCGAGCCTGCTCGAGTACCGCGTGCCGACCGCGGTCGATTCGCCGCCGATCGAGGTCTTTCTCGTCGAGAGCTCCGACCCCGAGGGCCCGTTCGGCGCCAAGGAGGTCGGCGAGGGTTCGCTCGCCGCGGTCCTGCCCGCGCTGACGAATGCCGTGTACGACGCGGTCGGCGTCCGGATCACCGAGCTGCCGCTGACGCCGGAGCGCGTGCTCGCGGCGATCGACGCGCGGCGCGAGGGCCGGCCGCGCCGGTCGCACGGCCCCCACCCGATCGGCCGGCGGCGCAAGCCGCTGCCGACCCGGCGGTGAGGTCGCGGCCATGTTGACGCTGCCGGAGTTCGAGCTCCATCGCCCCGAATCGATCGACGCCGCGCTCGCGCTGCTCGCCGAGCACCGGGACGAGTGCCGACTGCTCGCGGGCGGCACGGACCTGCTGGTCAACCTCCGCATGCGCGCCGACCGCGCCGCGCATGTCGTGTCGCTCGCGGGGCTCGACGAGTTGCGACGAGTGGAGATCGACGCGTGCGGCGAGTTGCGTCTCGGCGCGCTGGTGACGATCGACGCGCTATCGCGAGACGGAGCGATCCCGACGCGCTTCCCCGTGATCGCACAGGCGGCAGCCGTCGTATCGAGCCCGACTCTTCGCGCGATGGGGACGCTCGGCGGCAACCTCTGTCTCGACACGCGGTGTCACTGGATCAACCAATCGGAAGAGTGGCGGCGCGCGTGCGGCTTCTGCCTCAAAAAGGACGGCGACGTCTGTCATGTCGCTCGCGGCAGCTCGACTTGTCTCGCTGCGTACTCGGGCGACCTCGCGCCAGCGCTGATCGCGCTCGACGCCGACGTCACGCTACGCAGCGCGGAGGGCGAACGCACCGTCCCGCTCGACGCCTTCTTCGTCGACGACGGCGGCCAGCGCACTGTGCGACACGCCGACGAGCTACTGACCCAGATACGCGTGCCGGCGCACCGCGCCAATCTCGGCGGCTCCTACGGCAAGTTGCGCGGCCGGAACGCGATCGACTTCCCGCTGGCGGGAGTCGCGGTCGCGGGGCGGATCGACGACGACGGTCGGTTCCGCGACATCGCCATCGCGCTGACAGCGACCGCACCACGACCGATTCGCGTCCCGGCTGTCCGCGAGATGCTGGAAGGCGAGCCGGCCGACGACGCGTTGATCGAGGCAGCGGCGGAACGCGTGGCGCGGGCTGCGAAGCCGCTGGAGACATCGACGTGCTTCTCGCCGAGCTACCGGCGTCATCGGGTGCGCCTGCTGGCGCGAGACGGGCTGCGGGCGCTGTGAGGTCGGCGGCGGCGGGGGCGGAGTCGGTGTCGGAGTCGGTGTCGGTGTCGGCGTCGCAGTCGGTGTCGGTGTCGGCGTCGGACTCGGTGTCGGAGTCGGCGTCGGACTCGGCGTCGCAGTCGGCGGCGGACTTGGAGTTCGGACTCGGAGTCGGACTCGCTGTCGGACTCGCTGTCGGACTCGGGCTCGTGTCGAAGGGCTTTCGGTCTGTCCGACCAAGTGCTACGCTGACGAGATCCTGCTAGCGGCGCAGGGCGCCGCGCCGTCTCGTCAGCCCGAGGACCGCCATGAACGACGTCGAATCATCCGTCGACAGGTTCTTGAACGGCTGTGCATGCTCCCAGGCGATTCTCGTCACGTACGCTGAGCGACTCGGGCTCGACTCGGGGCATGCCATGAAGCTCGCCGCCGGGTTTGCTGGCGGCATGCGCATGGCGGAGACGTGCGGCGCGGTCACCGGTGCCTTCATGGTGCTCGGCCTGCACGGGTGCGACGACGACTGCGACACGGGCAAGGGACGCGAGAAGGTCTACTCGCTGGTCACAGAGTTCGCGACCCGATTCGAGCAGAGAAACGGAACGACGCGGTGCAAGGAGCTGCTCGGTTGCGACATCAGCACGGAGGAAGGCCTGCAGGCTGCCAAGGATCGCGACCTGTTCAAGACACGATGCGCTGAGGCGGTCCGAGACGCCGCCGAGATCCTGGAGGAGATGATGCAGGAGACCTGACGATCCCCCCTGGGGAGTCGTCACTCCACGGCGCGAAGCCAGAGGGAGGCGAAACATGAAAGAGCGAGCCCTGAAGATCACGGCCATCATCCTCGCGCTCAGCACACTCGCTTGCGGCGCTGCGCTCGGCGCCATCGCGTGGAGCATCCGCCAATCCGTTCGAGAGAACTGCCGGATCGCCCAACGAGCTCACTCGCGTCCCGGAGACGACGTCGCCGCCCTGATGGAGTTCATGAAGTCTCCGGAACATTCCCTCCGGGATCGAGATCACAAGGCGATCTGGACTCTCGGTCGGCTCGGTGACCCCAGAGCGCTGCCGGCCCTGGAGTCGGCGTACACAGGCCAGCCGTGCGATCACGACAACAACCTGTGTCAATACGAACTGGAGAAAGCGATCAGGGCCTGCGGTGGAACTCCTGCACCGCGACGGAAGACAGAGCCCTGACGGTGCATCCGCCCCCTGCCGTCACGCGTTTCCGGCGTCGTCTCCGCAGCCGGGGCGACGCGCACTCGCCACCGTCACCTGCCCTCTGACCGCGAGCTCTTCGCCAACGTGCGCCGCCACGTCGAACCTCGCGTAGTCGCCGAACGCGATCTCGAGCACGGCTTCGAGCCGGATCTCCTCGTCCGGTCGGATCAGGCGGAGAAACCGCGTCTGCCCGACCTCGGCCAGATAGCCGCGCACCGGCTCGCCTTCGGAACCCATCAACGCGAGACCTGCGAGCTGCGCGAGCGCTTCGATGCAGATCACTCCCGGGACCAGCGGTTCGTCGGGCAGGTGGTTCTCGAAGATGCGGTGTCCGGTCGGGAACGTCAGCAGCCCGGCGACGCGCCGCATCGACTCGTGCTCGGTCACGTGGTCGACGAACAGGAACGGGGGCTTCTGCGGCAGAAACTCGATGAGGCGGTCGAACGGATACTCGGGCATGTTCTTCACTCCGCGGAGCCACCGGCTCGGGCGACGATCGAGGCGATGCAGTGCTCACCGTAACCGCGGAGCATGAACTCGTAGTCCGGCACGGTCACCACCTCGCCGAAGCCGGCGTCGGTCAGCATCGCGTGCCACCCGGTCGCCTCGATGAAGCCCCATCGCGTGCGGTGCTGCGGCACGACGACCGCGGAGCGGAACGAGTTGAGAAGCTGGAAGACGAACTCGGGGTGCACCGGACGGCCGCGGTGCGGTCGAACGCACTCGCCGAGCACGAGACAGCCGCCGTCGACCAGCACCTCGCGCAGGCCGCGAAGCGTGCGCTCGAGATCGCGCACGGCGTGCAGCACGTTGACCGCGAAGACGAGATCGACGCTTCCGGGCTCCAGTCGCCACGCGCCCGGGTCCGCGTCGAGATCGAGCCCGCGAAAGCGTACGTCGACGCCGCCGGCGGCTTCGAGCCGTTCGATTCGCTCTCGCGCGGTGCGCAGGAAATGCGGCGAGATATCGGTCAGGACGCAACTGTCGATCGAAGCGCCGAGTCGACCGAGAAGCGCCTCCGTACCGCTACCGCAGCCCGCGCCGACCTCGAGCACGCGGAGTCGCCGGGGACCGACGGCTGCGTCATCGCCCTCCCCCCCCTCGAACGCGCTGTGCGCGGCCTCCGCTGCGAGGTAGTTCGTCGGGAAGTAGAGCGGGTTGTCGTTCGAGAAGAAGCGCTCCCACAGCGACATCGTCTCCGACGTGAACAGGACGTCCTCGCCGCTGGTCTCGCCGCGCAGGAACGGGACGTATCCGGACGCGGCGACGTCGATGAGC
>CAYMRB010000532.1:0-6162 GCA_964392615.1 uncultured Planctomycetia bacterium
GGGCCAGCGGCGACCATCGCCCGCTGGGAGGCCGGATTCAACGAGATGGTCGACTCCCTGCAACCGGCGAGGTGACCGCCCTTGAGCTTCGACGTTCTCGACCTCATCGAGCGCCGCGGTGGAGAGAACCTCGCGCTCCACTCCGCCCATGTGAACCCGCAGTTTGCACGGGTGCTGAAGACGATCGGGTTCGACAAGGTCTACGTGCGCGGGGAGGGGCCGTACCTCTGGGATGACGGCGGTCGTCAGTACCTCGACTTTCTGTCGGGATACGGCGTCTTCAACATCGGCCGCAATCATCCGGTCGTGCAACGCGCGTTGGTCGATCTCGTCCAGTCGGGCACGGCCGCGCTCGTGCAGATGGAGGCGCCGCTTCTGTCGGGGCTGCTCGCCGAGGAGCTCAAGAAGCGCGTGCCGGCCAGCCTCGACACGGTCTACTTCACCAGCTCCGGTGCCGAAGGCGTCGAGACCGCGATCAAGTTTGCGCACAAGGCGACGCAGCGTCCGCGGATCCTGTACTGCCACCACGCGTTCCACGGGCTGAGCAACGGCGCGCTGTCGCTCAACGGCGAGAGTTGCTTCCGGGGCGGATTCGATCCGCTCCTGCCCGGGTGTGACGCCGTGCCGCTCAACGACCTCGACGCATTGCGGGCCGAGCTTCACAAGGGAGATGTGGCCGCGTTCGTTGTCGAGCCAGTGCAGGGCAAGGGCGTCTTCATCGCAGACGACGAGTATTTGCGGTCGGTCCGATCGCTGTGCCAGGAGCACGGCACGCTCCTCGTCTTCGACGAGGTGCAGACCGGATTCGGGCGCACGGGTCGTCTGTTCGCTCTCGAGTATTCCGGAGTCGAACCGGACATCCTGGTATGTTCCAAGGCGTTGTCCGGGGGCTTCGTCCCCGTCGGCGCCGTGCTGACGCGCCGTGCGATCTACTCGAAGGTGTTCCGATCGATGGAGGAGTGCGTCGTCCACTCCTCGACGTTCGGTCAGGGCGCGCTCGCGATGGCGGCGGGCCTCGCGACGCTGCACGTCCTCGAGGCGGAGGGCCTCGTCGCGAACTCCGAGCGCATGGGCGAGCTTCTGATGACCGGTCTACGCGACCTCGCCCGGCGCTTCGAGCTGGTGCGCGAGGTGCGCGGGCGGGGCTGCATGATCGGCATCGAGTTCGGCCGCCCGTCGTCGTTCCGCTTGAAAATCGGTTGGGACCTGGCGCACAAGGTCAACGCCGGCCTCTTCGGTCAAGCGATCGTCATCCCGCTCCTGGCGGATCACGGAATTCTGACGCAGGTGGCGGGGCACGGCATGGAAGTCATCAAGCTCCTGCCGCCGCTCGTGATCACCGAGTCGGACGTGCACCGCTTTCTGGAGGCCTTCGAGCAGGTGCTCACGCGCAGTCACCGCTTCCCCGGCCCGATCTGGGAAGTGACGACGCGGCTCGCGAAGCACGCGCTGAAGGCATAGGGTCAGGCCTCCAACGGAGATCGACGCTTGGCCGCGACAACTCGACTCCTGACGCTCGCGCCGCCGGGGCGCGGGCTCCACGAGATCACGCCGGACGTACGACGCGCCGTTCGCGAGAGCGACGTCGATGAGGGGCTGTGCAACGTGTTCGTGCAGCACACGTCGGCGAGCCTCTGCATCAACGAGAACGCCGATCCGACCGCGCGCGCCGACCTCGAGGCGTTCCTCGACCGCCTCGTGCCAGAGAACCTGCCGTACTTCCGCCACACGCACGAGGGGCCCGATGACATGCCGTCGCACATCAAGAACGTGTTGACGGCGGTCAGCCTCGTCGTGCCGGTCGTCGGCGGCGACCTCGCCCTCGGGACGTGGCAGGGAATCTACCTGTGGGAGCACCGCGACCGGCCGGGACAGCGTCAGGTTCTCGTGACCGTCTCCTGAACAGCAGCCCCGTCCAACCGTGCCCCGAAACGCGAGCCGGAACCAGAAGCGAGAATGGAAGGTGGTGGGCGATGCCAGATTCGAACTGGCGACTTCCACCGTGTGAGCGCGTCGGGAGACGCCTCTGCTCGCGGCTGTAAACGACTCTGGGGACAGTATATACACACCTAAATGGCGAATGCAAGAGACGTTGCAATCGTCGACGTATTTATTGAACTTACGACACGTTTCGCAGCCCGCCGCTATCGATTGATACGTCGAACGGGCGACGTTCCTCACTTGACGTATCATCGCGGCCCCGCCTGAACTTACGTACGGAAGACTGCAAAACGCGTTTGGTGCGCATCGTCAGTTCGACGAAACGTATCAGTAGCCGAGCTCCTGCCGCCGAGCTTCTCGCCGCCGCCCTCCGCGGCGCTGCCGTGACCGGGCTGCCCCTATTCCGGATTGCGGGGGGCGCCGTGGTGCCGCGTCGTCGAGTACGATGCGGGAATGCGGCAGTGGAAGAAGGTACTGGTAGCACTGCTCGGCTACGCCCCGACCTTCTGCCTCGCCTCCATCCCGAGAGTTCCCGCACCCCACCGCCGCGTGCGACCACTCGTGAAGAGCGGCACGATCTCGCCGCTCTCGACCTATCGGTTAAGGGTTCCGGGCCGAACACGGGGCGGACTCCAGCTGCCCGACCCTCGGCCGAATTCGGGCCGCGATACGCCGAACGGCACCGATCCGGGGGGGGGATCCGTCGACCTCCCGACGATTCGTACACGCTCTACTCTCTTCGTCGCCGTGGGCTGTGGCTCAGCGGATAGGCTTCACGACGCGCACGCCGATATTCCAACCGCGTCCCGACGCTGCAGCTTGTCCCCGCTCTGCGCTGCGGCCCCTGCCGGACGGGTAGTTCCAACTACCGCCGCGTAGTATGCGCCACACGGAGCCCGCGACAGCGACGGGATCCGGTCCAGCTGCGGCTTCACTGCCATAGAACTCTGCATCCCAGACGTCCTCACACCACTCCCACACATTCCCGTGCATATCGTGAAGCCCGAAGGGATTGGCCTGTTTCGTACCGACTGGCTGGGTCCTGTTCGCATTGGCGCACGACCACATGAAAGCGTCCACCGTTTCGCAAGGATCGCAAGTCAGGGCGTTGCAGTCGTCGCCAAACGAGAACGGCGTCAAGGTGCCGCCTCGGCACGCATACTCCCACTGCGCCTCCGACGGTAGGGATAGGCCCGTGCGGTCAAGAAAACCGTCGCCGCTCGTCAGGTCGTCCCATGAAACCCACTCCACTGGCAGCTCATCGTCGCCCGTGAAGTGCGACGGACGTCCGCTCAGGGTCGGATGACCAGTCATCACCGCAGCGTATTGGGCCTGCGTTATCTCATGCTTGCTGATCAGGAATGGACTCAGCGTCACGCTGTGCACTGGCCCCTCGTCTGTGCCACGGTTCGGCTCGTCTTCGGCGCTTCCCATCTGGAAGTTACCTCCTGGCAGCAGCACGAACGCTATCCCCGTCTCATCGTGTACGTACTCGTGGAAACCCTGCGAATTTGTCCCGGCGAAGCTGAAGCCGAGCCGCTCGGGGTCCGAAATGCAGCTCCCGTCATCGACCGTTGCGAGCGGATCGAAGTTGAGGGCCTCCGCATCGGTGCACCCCAAGAATTCGCACGACCCATTGTCCACGTTCGCGGCGCAATCGTAGTTGTCCGCCTCCGGATCCATGCACCCCGGCACCTCCAGCTCGGCGATTCGCTCCTCGGCGGCCATGAGCGTCTCGTCGCACGCGGCCAGATCGGTCGTGCAGGTGTCCAACGCCTCCGTGTGCGCGGTCAGGTCCCCCTGGCACATCTGCAGCGCAGCCTGCGTCGCCGCCAGCTCCTCGACGCATACGGCGAGCTGCGGATCTGTCTGTGCGAGCTGCTCCTCGCAGGTTGCGCGCGCGATCGTGCACGCGGCCAGCTCCTGCTGTGTGATCTCAAGCTCGCCTTCAGTCGCAGCCAGCTCGTCGCTGCACATCGCCAGGTCGCCATTGCACGTGGCCAGTGACGCTCGGGACTCGTCGAGTTGGGCTTGGGTCTCGACGAGCAAGCCCTCAGTTTCCGCGAGCGCCGCCTGCGCCGTCGCCAGCTCGGCGGAGAGCCGGTCGATCTCGGCCTGCGCGGCCGCTAGCGCCGCGTCAGAGGCGGATAGATCGGACTCCAGTTCCGCGATCCGCTCCGTGAGGTGCGGCGGGTCGGCGATCGGGCAGGGTTCTTCCGTGCCGATGAACAGCCAGTTCAGCATGTAGATCGCGTCGCTTAGATCGACGTCGCCGCTGCAGTTCACGTCGCCGTTGATCAGCGTGCCGCCGTCCCCGACCTCGCCGCCAACCGCCGCGTGCGGCATGAGCAGCATCGCCACGACGATGACCAGTACTCGCCCGTGCATGTTCCGCCTCCAGGACTTCAAGCCGAACCACCTCCTCCAGAGTACGGCCTATGCGCGGCCGGCTCCGAGACTGGCGTCACAGATAGACCGCGAACAGCTCGTTGGTCAATCGAGCCCGCGGGGCGTCTTGCGCTCGCGTGGCCTTGACTCGTCACGGCCCGCAACGCTACCGTGACGGTGGGCCTGCAGGAGACCAGCATGATCGCGAGGATCCGTTGTCCGCACTGCGGAACGGTCGTCCTTCCACGGGCCGACCGGACGTGCCCGGCGTGTCAGGCCGACGTCGACAAGCCGCTGGCGGCGCAACCGAGCAGTCGGACGAACGAGCCGCCGCGCGCGGCCGGGTTCGGGGTTGTAGTCAAAGGCGTCGTGGAGGCTTTCCTGATACTGGCATCTTTCCTGTCGTCGCCGCTGCGCTCCACGGTGTGGTTCGTCATACAACAACGAAGCGCCCGATCCGCGCTAAGATCCCGACGCGGCCCGCGAGCAGGGGAAGAAGGGCGCGGAGATAGACGGCCGCGGCCGTCCGAAGGAAAAGGCCGTTGATAGGTCGCCGCTGCTTGCTGGTACGGTGTTAGACGCCGGACCAAAGGGCGGCAGGGGGAAGGAAGCACGGGGTTCATGGCCTTCGGGTCGCGGCGGGGCTCGTTCTCTTGATGCGAGGCGATTGTGCGTCCTAACCTGGTGCCAACCGCTCGACCTGGGTTGGCACTGGGGCGACGCGAGCGGCCCGACACCTACACCTGAGAGGCGAGCATGACCATGGGAACGTCGAGCGGAGAATCGAAGATCGCTGCGGCGTTGTTCTTCGTCGCGGCCGCTATCTGCCTGCACTCCGTTCCGAGCATTGGCGCGCGATCCGGAAGTCGGGATGCTCGCGACGGTCGTGCTTGCGATCGTTGGCCTCGTGGTCATGGTGCGCGGGCGATAGCCGAAAGCGCGCGCTGGGCTCATTCTCTTGATGCGGGGCGAGGGCATGTGCGAAGCTGAGTGTCGTTCACTCCAGCACGAGGGCACGGACATGAAGCGGTTCCTGGCAGTTCTTGCGTCATTGTTGTTCCTCAGCTGCGCGGCGCCTCGCGAGCCGGCTTGGGAACGTTACCCTTTGGTGCCGGTCCCGACGGAGGACATCGCCAATCCGGCGCCGAAGGAGACAGCCCCTCACGTTGAAGCGATCCCGGACAGCGATCCAGTCTCTACCGTCGAAACTGACGAGTTCAAGATGACTTGGAGTGCGTCGACGACAGCCGCCGTGGGTGGTTTCTCGTTAGAACTCCGGCAAGGCAGCTACATGGACGCGCACGCCAAACTCGAAGTCCGAGGCGCGGGCCTTGCGATCAAGGGAATGTTCGAACGAGGCGTCGGCGAGCTGCGGGGTTCGTATGGTCAAGACGTAACGCGGAAAGGCGGGTCATGGAAGGCACGCTTCAGCAGGGGCCCCTCGAGATGGGCGCGCTGGGAAAAGCGAGGGCTTGACGTCTTGATCGAGTTCGACTCGCGCAACAGTGCCGAATCGCAGTCGAAGAGAGTGCAGATTCCGGGTGAGCTCTTCAGCGAGGCTGCCAGAGCGAGGGCAGAAGCCCTTGGGGCGCTGGATGCGGTTCGAGAAGAGGTCAATGCGCCTCCGCCTTAGGCTCGGCCGACGAGGCCGAAGGGCCTTAGTCGAGGGGGCGATCGACGCGAGGATCATTCAGGAGCAACCGATGGGATTGGCCGAGAAGTACCGCAGGCGAGGATCTCCCGGGTCCGGCATTGCTGGCGTCGTCTGGATACTCTGTTTCGTCATCGCCGCGATCTGTCTGTTTCCCTTGGTTCTGGGGCAGCTCCCGTCGA
>CAYMRB010000533.1:0-6159 GCA_964392615.1 uncultured Planctomycetia bacterium
GTTCTCGAAGGACAACCCCCACGCCGCGCCGTTCGTCGATGCGATCAACACGTTCTACGGCCGCGGCGACACGCCGATCGGCGTCGTGCGAGACGGCAAGACACCGGAGGCCGGCAAGTTCCTCGCGCCTGTGGCCACGCGCACGGCGAACGGCAACCTCGTCTACCCCCGCGACACCCGGATCGAGGGCGTCGAGAAGGGCGATGACGCCACGCCGTCGCAGAGGACTCGCGACGCCGTCAGCCTCCTGCGCAAGATCCTCGTCCAGCAACCCGATCACTCGACCGTGCTCGTCGTCGTCGGCTTTTCGACGAATATCGCGCGGCTGCTCGATTCGCTTCCCGACTTCCACTCGCGCTTCTCGGGCCGCGAGCTCGTGCGCCAGAAGGTCAAGCTGCTGTCGATCATGGCCGGCAATTACGGCTCGGACCCGAAGCCGGAGTACAACGTCTACACGGACGTCGAAGCGGCTCGCAACGTGTACGAGGATTGGCCGACGCCGATCGTCGCGAGCGGCTACGAGATCGGCGAGGCGATCCGCTATCCCGCGACGAGCATCGAGGGCGACTTCGATTGGATCGAGAACCACCCGATACCGGAAGCGTACCGCCTCTATATGAAGATGCCGTACGACCGCCAATGTTGGGATCTGACCTCGGTGCTATGGGCCGCCGAGCCGGAAGCGGAATACTTCGGCCTTTCCGAGCCGGGGAAGATCAGCGTCGACGACAAGAACCTGACGCACCTGACACCGACTGCGGACGGGCAGCATCGCTTCCTGACCGTCACGCCCGAGGGCATCGAGCGCGTCAGGGGGCGACTCGTCGAGCTCGTGACGCGCAAGCCCGACGCGCGCAAGGACAAGCGAGGCGCAGCCGGAGGACCGTCGTCGTGAGAGCCCTCGTGCTGCGCCAACCGAAGTCGCCGGTCGAGCTCGAGACGCGGGCCGATCTCGAGCCGGGCCCTGGCGAGGTCGTCGTCGCGCTGCGCACGGCAGCGCTCAATCGGCGCGACTTCTGGATCACCCGCGGCCTCTACCCCGGCGTCCGCACGCCCGTCGTGCTCGGATCCGACGGCGCGGGCGTCGTGACCGCGATCCACGATCCCGGCGACGTCGTGCTCCTCGGCCGCGAGGTCGTCATCAACCCGTCGATCGGCTGGGGTGACGACCCACGCGCGCAGGCGGACGACTTCCGCATCCTCGGCATGCCCGACGACGGCACGTTCGCGACCGAGATCGCCATCCCGGCGGATCAGGTCTTCGACAAGCCCGCGTACCTGAGCTGGCCCGAAGCCGCAGCGCTGCCGCTCGCTGGTCTCACCGCGTTCCGCGCGCTGTTCCGCCAGGCGGCCATGGCTGAACGGATCGAGCCGGACGGCGCGGCCGAGCGAGTGCTCGTCACCGGCATCGGCGGTGGCGTGGCGACGTTCGCACTGCAGTTTGCGGTCGCGGCCGGCGCCGAGGTCTTCGTCACGTCGTCGTCGCCCGAGAAGATCGAGCGCGCGATCGCGCTCGGCGCGACGGCCGGCGAGGACTACACCGCCGACGGCTGGGACGATCGTCTGCGCGAGCGATCGGGCGGCGGGGTCGACGTCGTCATCGACGGAGCGGGAGGCAAGGACCACGCCGCACTCCTCGAGCTCGCCGCGCCCGGCGGCCGCATCGTCCACTACGGATCGACGGCCGGCGCACCGCGCGGTCTCGATCTCTTCAAGCTCTTCTGGAAGCAGCTGCGGATCGTCGGGTCGACGATGGGATCGCCCGAGGACTTCCGCGCCCTGCTGGCATTCGTCGAGCAGCACGGGCTGCGACCGATCGTCGACTCGGTCGCTCCGCTCGACGACGGCGCCACGGCCATCGAGCGCATGGAGCGCTCGCCGCAGTTCGGCAAGCTGGTGCTCGAGACGTAACAGCCCCTGGCTCGAGCCGAGCGCATCGCGCCGTTCTTGCATCGCCGAGATCGAAACGCAAGAACCGCGCGACGTCGCGATCAGAACTTCTTCTCTACGGAGAGGGCTCCGCCGAGTTCGACGTCGAGCACCGCATCGCTCGACCCTCGGCTGTTGTTCACCTTCACCGCGATGACGTTGCGGCCCTTGACGAGGACCTTCGCCGGCACCGCGACGTCGCGGTTCCAGTACGTCGCCTCGTGGTTCGCGGTGTCGCGGTCGACCTCCTGGCCGTTGATCCACACGATGGCCGAGTTGTCGGACGCGATGCGCAGCCGAACGGCCTTGGCGGACTCGAGCGCGCCCTCGCCGACGGTGAACTCGCGGCGGAACAGGAGATCCTGCCCCTTCAGTTCGAGCGTCGTGCCCTTCTTCTGCGCGATGACCGCCTCGCCGTAGCCGAGCGGCGCCTTGCCCTTTGCCCACTTCGCCGCGTCGAACTTCGGCTGCACCCAGCCGTCGCCCTGAACCGCCGATGCGGCGCTGAACAGCCAACCGTCGCTGCCGGCGGCGATGAGGAGCGCGGCCTTCTGCAGCTTCTTCGGCTGGGTCTTCTTCGGCTCGGCCTTCTGCAGCTTCTTCGGCTGGGTCTTCTTCGGCTCGGCCTGCTGCACCTTCTTCGGCTGCACCTTCTTCGGCTGCGCCTTCTTCGGCTCGGCCTTCTTCGCCGGCGCCGTGTCGATGCCGGTGTTGACGTAGATGCCGGGGATCGCCTTCTTCAGCGCGTCGACGCCGGCCGGCGTGACCTTCGTCTGCCACAGGTAGAGCCGCTTCAGCGCGGTCAGGCCGCGCAGGTGCTCGAGGCCCGCATCGGTGACCCCGGTGCCGTAGAGGTTCAGGTAGTACAGCCTCTTCATGCCCTTGACGTGCACGAGGCCCGCGTCGGTGATCTTCGTGCGCTCGAGGTGCAGACGCGTCAGGTTCGTCAATCCGGCGACGTGTGCGAGCCCCGCATCGGTCACGGCCGTGCCCGCGAGGTTGAGCTCGGAGAGCTGCGCGATGCCGGCGACTCCAGCGATCGCGTCGTCGTTCGCCTTGTCGCCGAGCGACCGGTAGCTCGCCATGATCCAGTTGACGTTCTGGGCGACGCGCAGCGCAAGGACGCCCGACTTGCTCAAATTCGCGAGGACCGCCGGATCGATCGGATCGATGGTCGGCTCGACCTTCTTCTTCTTCACGACGACCTTGCCGACCGTCTTGCCGTCCGGCCAGATCGCGCCCTGTTCGATCCACGCGCGCAGGATGTCCTTCTGCTCCTTGGTGAGCGTGCCCTCGTCCTCCGGCGGCATCACGTCCTCGTCGTCGGCGGGGAGCATGATGCGCGAGATAAGCAAGCTCTCGTCGGGCTTGCCCGCAACGATCGCGGCGCCTTCCTTGCCACCCTTGAACGCATCCTCCTTCGTGTGGATGCGCAGCTTGCCCTTGCCCTTCTTCGCGCCGTGGCAGCTGACGCACGTCGACTCGAGGATCGGCGCGACGTCCTTCTCGAAGTCGACCTTGTCAGCGCCGCGGACGTCGACTGTCCATACGACCCACAGAATGGCGAGAATCCCGGCCAGCGTTCGCATCGTCGTCTCCCTGGAACGTCTCCCTGTTCGTTCGACCCCGCATGCGGGGAAGGAATGCATTGTGCCCAAGCTACGCGCACCCCGCGCCGTTGCAATGAAAAACGGCTGAGGTCACGAACGCCCCCCGTACACTCGGCGCGCACTTCGGTTGACGGCGACGCGACGCGAATCTACCGTGACGCGCATGGGACTTCTGGTGCAGGCCACGCCGATCCTCGTTGTCGCGCTCGCCGTCGTGACGATCGTCTACTGGCGCCGGGCGAAGACGCGCAAGCCGAGAGCACTGGCCGCCGTCGCGGCGCTGTTCTTCCTCGTCACGTGGCCGCCGGTCGCGTGGTTCGCGAGGGGCTCGCTCGAATGGTGGTACTCGACGAGCGCGACGCCGGATGCAAACGACGCGCAGGCCATCGTCGTGCTGTCCGGCGCCGTCTTCCAGCCTCGGCCGTACCGCCCCACGGCGTACCTCGGACGCGACACGTATCGCCGTTGTCGACACGCCGCGTGGCTGTGGCGTGAGTGGCGCCAGCTTCCGGTCCTCGTGAGCGGAGGCAAGACCGACCCGTTGCGCCCGGAGGACTCGCTCGCCGCGCCGATGCGCGAGTACCTGCTGGCGGAAGGCCTGCCCGCGAACGGCGTCTGGATCGAGGACGAGTCGCGAACGACCTGGGAGAACGCCGTCCACAGCGCGGCGATCCTGCGCGAGAAGGGAATCCGGCGCGTCGTCCTCGTCACGGACGCGTACCATATGCCCCGGTCGGAGCGCTGCTTCGCGAACCAGGGAATCGACGTGGTTCCCGCCCCGTGCATGTTTCGAGCGGCGGAGTTCGACTGGCGCGTCGATCAGTTCGTGCCATCCGGAGGGACTCTCGAGGACAACGAGCAGACGCTGCACGAGTGGATCGGACTGGTGTGGTACTGGCTGCGCGGGCGGCTGTAGGGAAGGGAAGGGAAGGGAAGGGAAGGGAAGGGCGGCGCGACAGCGCGGCCGACGAGGGTCGGAGGGGGTCGGAAAGGACGAAGATGGCTCGCGAACGGACAGGAACGCGATCGACCGTCAAGGCTGCGAGCGCATGGCTCGCGATCGTCGCGGGCGGCATTCTCGGTGCGTCCTGCTCGGTCGTCGAGTACGCCGAGGACCGCGCGCTCGACGCGACGGACCTCATCGACTTCCAGCACCCGACCTTCGAGAACGAGTGGTACGCGGACAATATGGGCATCGGCGTCCGCACGAGTCTGACGCACTTCTTCAACCCGACGTTCGGCGGCGGCGGCTATCACCTCCGCGAGACGTTCGGTCGCATCCCCAATCGCGCGCACTACGCCGTCGCGGGCGGGATATGCTTCAGCTACCACCAATACGGATCGTGGAACGACGGCGAGTTCGACTTCGAGCCGTTCGGCATCCCCTCGCGCTCTTCGGCGCTGCGCGGAGCGTGGCCCGACATGCCGCAGCGTTTCCGCGTCGGCGCGTCGGTCTACCTGCCGCTCATCGCGGGTGGGGTGTACCTCAACCCATGGGAGATCTGGGACTTCGTCGCGGGCCTGGCGGGCTTCGATCCGTCGGGCGACGACCATCTGACGTGGAGCGGTGCGATCGACGAGCCTTCCGCTGACGAGCTCCACGCCGAGTGGCGCGCCAAGGCTGCCGAGCTCGCCGCGTCGAGGCCCGTTCCCGGATTCGAGCTCGTGCGCGACACCAACGAGCAGGGCTACCCGGAGTACCGCCACGAGGCGACCGGCGCGACGTTCGTGCTCATTCCCGGCGGGACGTACTGGATGGGCCACCGCGATGCGCATCACGGTCCGTCGAGCGCGTTGCCCGCGCACATCGTCCGTCTCGATCCATTCTTGATCGCAAAGCACGAGGTCGACCAGGCCGCGTGGACGCGAGTGATGGGCGGAGAGCCGCCGTCGACGTACAAGGGAGATCGGCTGCCCGTCGCGGGCGTCTCCTGGAAGCAGGCCGGCGAGTTCTGCCGCCGCGCGGGCCTGCTGCTGCCGACGGAGGCGCAGTGGGAGCTCGCGTGCCGCGCGGGCACGTCGACCGACTACGCGCTCGGCGACGAGCTGACGCAGAAGATAGCGCGGACGTCGAACATGAACGACTTCTCCGACTTCCTGAACGCGATCCCGCCGGGCACGCTGGCGCGTGTCCACGGCTTCGAGTTCGTCGCGAACAACACCGTGCCGGTCGACACGTTCCCGCCGAACGGCTTCGGGCTCCACCACGTGCACGGCAACGTCTGGGAGTGGTGCCGCGACGAGTACCGCCGGGACTTCTACCGCCAGCCCGAAGCGCAGGAGGCGAACCCGGTGTGCCGCGACGGCAAGAAGCGCGAGGACAGCGACGAGAAGCTACACGCCGTGCGCGGCGGTGGCGCGGCGAGCGCCGAGTGGGAGTGCGAGTCGGCGAAGCGGGACTACGGCGAGAAGAAGAGCGGCGACGACGTGATCGACTACACGGGCCTGCGGCCGGTGTTCGAGCTGGAGCCGAGCGAGTGATGGCGGACACGGACGACACGATCGACGATCCGTATCAGACGCCCGAGACGCATGGCTACCGCGCGCCCGAAGATGTAGAAGCTACGACCTCACCGCACGACGACGTGGTACGGCGACGCCTCGTCCAACGTCACCGCCA
>CAYMRB010000534.1:0-6152 GCA_964392615.1 uncultured Planctomycetia bacterium
CGTCCGGCCTACACTTTACTGCGGGGCGGGGGGTGGCGGCGGGTCCGGCCGACACATTACTCCGGGTCGGGGCTTCCGGGCTTCCGGGGCTTCCGCATTACTCCGGGTCGGGGCTTCCCCGGCTTCCCCCGTCACTCTCGCGCCAGCAACACATACGCCGTGCCGCCTCGCCCGAGCCACACCGTCTCGAGCTCGCTGCGTCGGTACACGCGTCGCCCGGGCGTGCCCTCCCGCGCTGCCGGATCGTTGACCTCGACGTCGCCTCGCGCGTCGAATCCGGTGAGGACGAGCAAGTGGCCGTCGGTCGACGGATACGGCGCGCCGGTGAGCTGGCCCTTCTTGACCGCGATCGAGATGATCAGCGGCTGGCCGCGCGCGATCTCGGCTTCGACCTCGCGCCAGCTCGCGAACCGTCGCACGTGTCCGGGCACGCCGTACGAGTACGCGGTCTGCACCGCGCGCGGCCAATTGCCGTAGATGTCGTGCGCGGCGTCGTACGCACGAGCGGCGACTTCCGCGGTGGGCTTGTCGACGCCGCGGTAGGCCATGACCATCGCCACCGACGTCGGACTGCAGATTCGGCTGGCGATCGCCGCGTCTTCTACTCGCTGGCTGCGGTACGGCACGTCGAGGCGTCGCTTCCACGCGTTCGCAGCGGGAGCGTCCGGGACGTCGATCTTCGGACGCGTCGCGGTCGGCAGGCCCGTGCGATCGCTCGTCGCGAGCGACAGACGGGCGATGCTCACCTCGCGAGCCCGCTTCGCCGTGTCGCTCGTCGCGCGTCGTGCGAACGCGTCGACGCGCAATTGCGCGCGATCCCAACGCCGCTCGGAGCTCAGGTAATCGACGTCGATCTTGCCGTGGTCGAACTCGATGAGACGCTCGCGCGCGTCGCGGGGCGGCACGGTCCCCCACTCGCCGACCTCGAGCCACGGCGACCACATGCGCTGCCCGGATCGACCGACGCGCAGCTCGACGACGAAGCCCGTGCCGTCCGGCGCGTCGATGTTCCACGAGGGCAGCGCCTCGTTGAAGTCGATCGGGCTGACGACGGTCGGCGATTCGTAGCGCCACACGTGCTCGATCGCGGCATCGGCGTTCTCGTCGGCGTTCTCGTCGGCGTTGCCGTCGCCGTCCTTCGCCTTCTTCGCGTCGCGACGCTCGATCGGCGGCAGCTCGACGGCCGGCGTCATCGCGCCGTCGGTCGCGAGTCCCTCGTCGAGGAACGCGTGGCGCGCCGGCGCCGGCGCGGTGTCTCCGCACAGCAGGCGGTCGACCTCCGCGGCGAGGTCCGCGAGGTATGCGCTGCCCTTCTCGTGCTCGGTGATGCCGGCGATCAAGTAGACGCGATCGCCGTGCTCGACGCGCGCCGTGTCGAGGTGCCAGCTTTCCCAGAGGCCGCTCTTTCGGATCAGGGTGACGTCACGTCCCTTCAGGCCGCGGACGAAGTTGCTGTGGTGGAAGTCGAGCCCCGGCGCGGCGAAGATCTCGGCCATCATCTCGCTCGCGCGCGGACTGACGAGTCGTCCTTGCTCCAGGAGCAAGTAGAAGCGCAGGCACTGGCGCACCGTCGCCGCGTGCGAGAGATCCTGTAGCGGGTCGCCGCGTCGCGGCTGCGGCGACCCGTAGTGTTTACCGGACCACAGTCCGCCGCCGTGCTCCGGATCGTAGAATCGGTACTCGTTTGAAACCTGCAGCGCTTGGATCGCGTCGAGCCCGACGAGGCGGCTGTACTTCGCGGCGAGGTCGTTGTCCGAGCGCTTGATCATGAGCTCGAGCTCGCGGCGCACCTCTGTGTCGAGGTCGTCGACGGCCTCGGGATGCGTCGCGAAGTACGCGAGAAGGATGCAGATCTTCGGCACGCTCGCGCCGTAGAACATCGCGTCCGGGCGCACCATCGCGAGGCGCAGCGGGGAGTCGGTCGACGATCCGAGGTCGAGCACGCCGCACGCGCGCGCAGCGTCCGGAATGCCGTGTTTCGCGCCGAGGCGTCGATCGATCGCTTCGAGTGCCTCCTGCAGCGCGCGGTCCGGGGTCGTCGAGGCGTCGAGGACGTAGGTCGACAGCGGCCGGGCCGCGCCGGGCGTCTCGTCGACGGCGCGCGGGGAGCAGCCGGCCGCGGCGAGTGCGGCGAGTGCGGCGAGTGCGGCGGCGGCGAACGACGCGGCTGGCGCGGTGGGTGGAGCTCGCATGGCGGCAGTCTACCGGCCACGGGGCGACCCTGTCGATCTGCCGCTGCCTGTTGCATGCGCCCGCGTTGCGTCGGTAGAATCAGCGATTCCCTGTTCCTTCGCGTGGAGGACGCGAATGTCGCTCGAGCTGAGCTTCAATGAACGACGAGTGCTCGGTGTGCTGGCCGAGAAGAGTCTGACGACTCCCGAGCAGTACCCGTTGACCCTCAATAGCCTCGTCAACGGCTGCAACCAGAAGAGCTGCCGCGATCCGGTGTCGTATCTCGGGGAGGACGAGGTCCTCGACGCGCTCGATACGCTGCGCTCGAAGCAGCTGATCACGCTCGTCCGCAGCATGGGCGGACGGACCGACCGCTACAAGCACCGCTTCACGGATACGCTCGAGATCGAGGGCCGCAAGGCCGCGGTGCTCGTCGAGTTGCTGCTGCGCGGGCCCCAGACCGACGGCGAGCTGCGCCAACGCGCCAGCCGCATGGTGACGATACCGACGCTGCCCGATCTCGCCGCGACGCTCGACGAGCTCCGCGACCACGGCGGCGTGTGCTACGTCCGACGACTCGGCCCGGAGGGGCGGCGTCGGGGTGTCAAGTACGCGCACACGCTGTACTCTCCGGGCGAGTCTCCCGGCGGCGAAGCGGAGACGGTCGATGGCGAGGCTGCCGTCGCTCCCACGGCGCCACCGCCCCCGACGCCGGGGGTGGCGGCAGAACCGTGGCGCGCCGAGCCGGCCGCGCCAGCGTGGTCTGCGACAGCGGCCCCGACGGCCCCCGCGGGCCCGCCGGCGGCGTCGGCCGAGGTCCAAGAGCTGCGCGCGCGCATCGAGAGGCTCGAGGAGCGCGTCGAGGAGCTCGAGTCGACGTTCATGCGCTTTTTCCAATAGTGCCTTCGCGGATGGTCGGGTTGCTCTTTCTTCACTGGCGATCGAAGCTGGTCGTCAGCCTGGCGATCCTCGGGTACTACCTCGTCGGCTACTTCACGCTCAATCGCATCGCGTTCGGCGACTACCACATCATGCCGACGACGGTGGTCGATGAGGTGCCGATCGTGCCGTGGACGATCGTCGTCTACTACTCGGTGTTCGTCCTCGCGACGCTGGCGATCTGGATGCACGAGAGCGTCGCCGCGCTGAGGCGCTACGCGCTGAGCGTGTTCTTCGCGTACACGATGAACTACTTCCTGTTCGCCTCCTATCCGACCATCCTCCACCGGCCGGCCGTGCTCGACGAGACGATCTGGCAGTGGGCGTTCGATTGGACGCGCGCAGTGGATACCCCGACGACCGGGTTCCCGTCGCTTCACATGACGAACTGCTTCGTCGCGATGATCTCGTACGGTCGGACGCGCACGGGGATTCTGCTGTGGATCTGGTCGATGTGCATCGCGGCGTCGACGCTGACGACCGGCCAGCACGTCTTCTGGGATCTGCCCGCCGGTGCCGTCGTCGGTCTTATCGGGTGCTGGGCCGCGGACCGAGCGACGCAGCCGGCGGTCGTTCGGCTGTCGTGATCTCTCGGAGCCTGTCCGAGAATCCCCCTGGATTCGACCGGCTGCGACGGGACGTCGACTTCGTTGCCGCTCCTCGACGATCGGCCTCGAGCTGACGCGCCGCGCGATCAGTCCGTCACTCGCCGGCTCCGCCGACGGCCTGCGGGTCCGGATCCGGATCGGCTTCCGGACTCGGCGCCGGCTCGGTCTGTGACCGGCGCACTCGCCCCAGCGCCTGCGCGAACGTCTGGGCGTTGGAACGGTTGGCCCTCTCCTGGCGGTACTCGCGGCTGCCGAGCCACTTCTCGAGGTCCTTGCGGACATCCTTGATGCGCCGGTAACGCATGGCCGGATCCTTCTCGAGCATTTTCGCGACGATCTCCGAGAAGCGACTCGAGACCGGCGCCTTCAGCGAGTACAGCGTCTGCATCGGCTCGCGTGACAGCACGAAGCGCATCCAGTCGCGTGGCTTCTTCGCGCCGTACAGCTTCTTGAAGCCGACGAGGCTGAGAATCGCTTGGAACGACATGAAGCCGACGCTGTAGATATCGACGCCGAAGCTCAATCGCGCGTTCTTGCGCAGCGTCTCGGGCGCCATATACGCGAGCGTTCCGCCGACGCGGTGCTGGTCGTCCGAGACCGGTCCGCTGAGGCCGAAGTCGGTCAGCTTGACGACGCCCTCGCGGGTCACGAGGATGTTGCGCGGGTTGACGTCGCGGTGGATCAGGCCGACGTCGTGCACCGCCTCGACCGCGGCGAGGATCTGGCGGAAGTAGCCGATGAACTCGTCCTCCGCCATCGGCCGCTTGCGGAAGAGCCGGATGAACGGCTGACCGCGGATGAGCTCCATGATGATCGACACCGAATCGGGCGTGTGGAGGATGTCGTGCACCATCACGACGTTCGGGTGGTCGACCTGCGCGAGGAACTCGGCCTCCTTCAGGAGCCGCTCGACCACCTTGTGGTGTCCGCGCTTCGTCTCCTTGGCGCGCTTGATAGCGACCTTGCGGCGCAGGCGCAGGTCGACGGCCTTCCAGACTTCGCCGGTGCCGCCAGAGCCGATCAAGCGGCGCAGCTGGTATCGATCGTGCAGGATTTCGGCCATGCCGCCATTGTAGCGGATTGGCGGAGGGAACGGCTGCGGCGATCTCCCGAAGCCGCCGCGTTCCCCGGGAAAGCTCGGAGCGCCACTGCTCTCGCCCCCTCCACCGGCCGTCTTGCGCGTCCTCCCCTCGCGCGCTATCGTCAGCCGCATGTCGCGTCGACCGATTCGATCCTCGTCATCGGCCAGCCAGGTCGGACCGTTCCTGGTGATGGAAATCCTCGAGGCGGCGCTCGAGCTCGAGCGCCGCGGCATCGACGTCGTGCACCTCGAGGTCGGCGAGCCGGACTTCGACGTTCCCGCCTGTGTCGCGTCCGCGACCAGCGAGGCGGTCGAGCGGGGCGCGACGCACTATACGCACAGCCTGGGAATCCGCGAGTTACGCGAGGAGATCGCGCGTTATTACGCTCGGCAGTACGGTGTCGATGTTAGTGCCGACCGCGTGATCGTCACAGCCGGGACATCAGGCGCTCTCGTCGTGCTGATGGCGCTCCTCCTCGACGCCGGTGACGACGTCCTTTTGCCAAACCCCGGCTACGCGTGCTACGACAAGTTCGTGCGCGCGTTTCACGGTCGGCCGCGGCCGTTCGAGGTTCGCGCCGAGGACGGGTACATCTACGATCCCGATCGCATTCGCGCTGCGCTGACCGACCGCACGCGCGCGCTGCTTGTCAACTCGCCGTCGAACCCGACCGCGGCCGTGCAGGACCGCACGACCATGGAGGCGCTGGCAGCGCTCGACGTGCCGGTCATCAGCGACGAGATCTACCACGGGCTCGAGTACGGCGACGCGTCGAATCGCGCGACGAGCCTGCTCGAGATCACCGACGGCGGCTTCGTCATCGACGGCTTCTCGAAGCGCTACGCGATGACCGGGTTGCGCGTCGGCTGGGTCGTCGCGCCCGAGGAGTGCGTCGAGACGATTCAGAAGCTGCAGCAGAACCTCTTCGTCTGTCCGAGCTCGATCGCGCAGCACGCCGGCCTCGCCGCGCTGCGCGGCGCGGAGGGCGACGTGGAACGTATGCTCGACGAGTATCGCCGCCGCCGCGAGGTCGTGGTCTCGGGTCTGCGCCGGATCGGGCTCGAGCCCGCCTGTGAGCCCATGGGCGCGTACTACGTGCTCGTCGACGCGCGTCATCTCGGCGCGAGCTCGCTCGACACCGCGCGGCGCATCCTCGAGGAAGCGCACGTCGGCATCACGCCGGGCATCGACTTCGGCAGCGCGGCGGAGGGCCGGTTGCGACTCAGCTTCGCGAGCTCGCTCGAGCGCATCGAAGAAGGGCTGCGCCGGTTGGAGCGCTGGCTCGCGTAGCAGCCCGTTGAAGAAGTCAATCCGGCGCAGAAGCGGTCGTTTCGCCCGAGCTCTTCGTTGC
>CAYMRB010000535.1:0-6140 GCA_964392615.1 uncultured Planctomycetia bacterium
CCGCCGGGGCGGTTTGGCGGGGGGCCTAGCACAGTGCGTCGCCCGCCCGGGCCCCGCGGGGCGCCCGTCACCGCCGCGCGCCGGACCTGTTCGCGGCGCGGCGGGCGTCGCGCGATCAGCCGTATCCGTCCCTTGAAAAGAGCTGCGAGTCTTTTCAACGGGCTGACCTCCGGCGGCGGGGAGTGAACGTGTTGAAGAATTCCTGGAAGAAGCTGAGCCAGGGGCAGAAGCTGTCCGCCCTGCTCCTGGTGGCGGCCGTCGTGGCTTCCCTGGCGTGGGCGAAGCTTCACTACTGGCCACCGCAGCCGGCGTGGGTCGAGGTCGTCGAGGTCGCGTGGAATGCGGATGGTCTGGAGTCGTGCCGTGCGCGGCTCAACCGCGAGGGCATCGAGGGGCGGTTCGAGCGGCGCGACAACGCGCAAGTCGCGATCGTCGTGCGCGACGGCGAGGATTTCGAGCGTGCGTTGTTCGTCGCCCTCAGCGAGCTGCCGTCTCTGAGGGAGAGGCCGAAGGGCATCGCCGACATCTTCTCGGGGCCGGACATTCCGAGAGCCCATCGGGATGCGCGCCAGGTCGCCGAGGGCCTGGAGAACACGATTCGCTGGTCGGCGGGCGTCGACTCGGTGAACGTCGTCGCTCCGAAGCCGAAGGTCCGCTTCCGCGACGAGCCGCGATCCGCGATGGTCGGCCTGCGTCTCGCCGATGACGTCGAGCGGCTGACGGCGCGCGAGGCCGCGGGCATTCGCACGCTGGTCTGCGCGGCGTTCGCGCTCGAGCCGCAGGAGGTCAGCGTCGTCGACCAGCACGGCAACGACTACGGGCTCCAACAGACCAGCATCGAGGCGATCGAGCGCGAGGACGAGATCCGTCGCAAGGTCGAGGGCAGAGTCGTCAAGCTCTACGATCGCGTCTACTCGGCGAACGAGTATCGGCTCGTCGTTTTCGTCGATGTCGACGCTCCGACGGCCGATCCACCGGCGATCGAGCCGAACGCCGTCGAGAAGGTGCGCGTCGACTTGCGGCTCGACATGAATGCCGTGCGACGCGTCGTCGAGCGGCGCGGCGAGATCCTCCAGGACACGCGGGCCCTTCCTGCGCGCGTCGACGAGTACGAGCGCGAGCAGGAGGAATCTCTGTCGCGCCTGATCGCGATGGATGACATCAGCGTGACGGTTCGCGCGGAGGCCTTCGGCGCTTCGATTGCGTCGAGCGGCACGCGAGACCGCGACGTGGCCGTGACCGCGCCGGCGCCCGAGGTCCGCGACGAAACCCGCAACGCGGGTGGCGTCGTCGGCCTGCTGGTCCGGCTGCACGCGTGGCGCGAGCCAGCGGAGCAGATTCTCATCGGCGCTGCCGGGCTCGCAGGCTTCCTCTTCGTGTTCGCCGCGTGGCGCGCGCTACGCCGTCGGCGGCGCCGCAGTCGACCGTCGACCGCACCGACGATGGTGTCCGCGTCGAGCCTGCCCGGCTGCACGCGCGTCCTGCGGTTGACGCGGCACGCCGAGGAGTGCGTACGAGATCAACCCGAGCTCGTCGCGACGATCCTGCGGCTGTGGATCACGGAAGCCTCGGACGGCGTCCTGCTCGGAGAGGATGTGCGGGACGATGCGGACGAGGTCGTCAGTGTCGCGTCGGGCGGGCGGAGCGGCGGAATCGAGGACGGCGCGGCGGCGGCGGAGCCCGCGAGCGCCCTCAGCGCGGCGAGCTCGTCGGATTTCGACACCGATGAGACAGCCGAGCTCGCGGCGCGGGAGGTGCTGGTCGAGTCGACCGGCGCGCGTCGCAGGGCGCACGACGAGAGGTTGCCGGCGGACGACGGCGACGGCGACGACGACGAGGCCGAGCTTTCGGTGACGCAAGGCGCCGGCGTATCCCCGAACGTCCTCAATTGACGTCCTGCGGGTGCCCTCCACCCGCGGCGTCGGAACGGAAGTGAACGTGAGAGCGACGATCGACAACCCAGGAGCCGTCACCGGCGCCGTCCGAGGAAATCTGAGCGGGCTGCGCAAGGCCGCTGTACTCGTGCTGTCCCTCGAGGAGTCCGCGGCTGCGGAGATCCTTCGTGCGCTCAGCGATCGCGAGGTCGAGCTCCTCATGGGCGAGATCGCCGACCTCGGCATGCTCGATCAGAAGACCGTCGCCGGCGTCCTCGAGGAGTTCCGCGACCTCTCTCGGCTGCACGGCGCGCTGCGCGAAGGCGGCGTCGACCACGCGCTGCGGCTGGTCGAGAAGACGTTTCCTCCGGCGCGCGCGCGGGATCTCGAGCAGCTCCTCGAATCGCATCGTCCCAACCTGCCGTTCGCGTTCCTCTCGCAAGCCGAGACCGACAGCCTGGTCGCGCTTCTCGACGGCGAGAAGCCCCAGACGATCGCCGTCGTCCTGGCGCACATGGCCCCGAACAAGGCGTGGGAGATCCTCGAGCGTTTCGAGCCGGGTCGGCGCGAGGACCTGATCGAGCGCGTCGCGAATCTCGAAGGCACGCACGACGCCGTCATTCGACAGCTCGAGCGCAGCCTGCGGCGATACGTCGGCGCGGACGCGCCGAGCGTGAAGCCCGGCCGTCGCGACGGCGTTTCGGCGGCTGCCGACATCGTCAAGGCGTCGGGCGGCGACGGAGCCGAGCTCCTCGATGTGCTGCGCGAACGCGCGCCCGAGGTCGGCGCCGAGGTGTCGTGCCGGTTGCTCGCGTTCGAGGAGATCGCGCGTCTCGATACCGCTGCGCTGCGTCGGCTTCTGCGCGGCACGGACCGTCGTCTGTGGGCGCTCGCGTTGAAGACCGCCGCATCGGATCTGCGCGATCGCGTTCTCCGCTCGCTACCGTCGCGCGAAGCGCGCGGTCTACGGCGCGCGATCGATCGCGTCGGGCCGATCACGCTCGCCGAGATCGATGCGGCGAAGAGCGAGATTCTCGAGAACGCGCTGAGCGCGGGCGTCGGGCTGCGCGCCGCGGAAGGAGCTGGCGATGGCGCTTCCTGAGGAACCGGATACGCTCACCGGGCGTTGGATCCGTCCGGCCTCGGCGCCCCGCGCGAGTCGCTCCGCGGGTGACGCGCCGGGCGCGGACGCGCTCGCGTCCGCCACGCAGCGCCTGACCGCCGACGAGTTGACCGAGCTGTTCGTCGAGGAGAAGCGCCGCAAGATCGTCGCGCTGGCGGCGGTCTATCGGGGGTTGTAGGTTCGCATCCGGGGGCGTTGGGCGGAGGCGGAGAGCGAGATTCGCGGGGGCCTGTCGCGAGCGGATGAAGAGATCGCCACGCGTCGGCGGCAGGCGGAGTCGACGATTCGCGAAGAGCGTGAGTCCGCGCGCCGCGAAGGACGCGACGACGGTTTCCGAGCCGGCTTCGAGAAGGGCACCGAAGAGGGGCGCCGTCTCGGTCGGGAGAAGGGCAAGCTCGCGGGAGTCGAGGAAGGTCGGCAGCAGGGGCGGCTCGAGGCCGAGACTCGTCTGCGCCAGGAGCTCCGCGGCGCGCTCGACGCGGTCGGCGCGGGAGTGCGCGCGCTCGAAGAGGAGCGTCTGCGCGTGTCCGCCGAGGCGCTCGCGGAAACGTCGCAGCTGGCGATCGCGATCGCGCGCAAGCTCGTCGGGCGCGAGATTCGCGAGGTCGGCGAGGTCGCGCTGCTCAACGTCGAGCGCGCGGTCGAGATGGTGTTCCGTCGCGGTCGAGCCGTGATCGAGCTCCACCCTCTCGACCTCGCGACCGTCGAGGCGGCTCTCGGTCAGCGTCCTCGATGGAGCGAGGAGTTCGACGCCGTCGAGCTGCGCGCGTCGGAAGAGGTCGACCGTGGCGGCTGTCTTCTGCACGCGGGTGCCGGCACCGTCGATCTGCGGATCGAGAGTCAGCTGGATCTCATCGAGCAGGCGCTCCTCGGCGACGGACGCGACGAGGCCGCCGCCGGGCCCGCCGCTGCGCCCGAGGTCGATGCGGGGAGCGCACCTGTAGACGACGCGTCGGGCGTCGTGCCGACTCGTTTCCGCGGCACGTCCGCGGATGGAGGAGGTGCGCCATGAGAGCGCTGCGCGAGCGCGTGCGCGACACCTTCACGGGTCGGATCACGGGACAGGTGCACCGACTGCTCGGCGCGATCGCCGAGAGTCGCGGTCTCTTCGCCCCGGTCGGTGCGCAGTGCGAGATCCTGTGTCGCGACGGGCGGCGCGTGCCCGCGGAGGTCGTCGGCTTTCGCGACGAGCACGCCCTCGTCGCGCCGTCGTGCGACACGCGTGGCATGGCCGCTGGCGACCCGATCGAGTACACGGGCCAGATCGCTCGCGTAAGGGTCGGCGAGGGGCTGTTCGGCCGCGTGATCGACGCGGACGGTCGACCGATCGACGGACGCGGTCTGGTGCTGCCTATCGGCGTCGATTTTCCGCTGCACCGTGAGTCGGAGAGCCCTCTCGAACGCCTCGCGATCGATGACGTGCTGGCGACCGGCGTGCGCGCGATCGACGCCTTGTGCACGGTCGGGCGCGGGCAACGGCTCGGCATCTTCTCCGGCAGTGGCGTCGGCAAGAGCACGCTGCTCGCGATGCTCGCGCGCGGCACCGAAGCGCCGGTCGTCGTGCTCGGTCTCATCGGGGAGCGCAGTCGCGAAGTGCGCCAGTTCGTCGAGCAGGAGATCGGCGACGAGATCGGCCGCGCGATCGTCGTCGCGGCGACGGCCGAGGAGCCGGCGCTCAAGCGCCTGCAGGCCGCGTGGGTCGCCACGGCGATCGCCGAGTACTTCCGAGCGCGCGGCGAGCACGTGCTGCTGCTGGTCGATTCTCTGACGCGCGTCGCGCACGCGCAGCGCGAGATCGGCCTCGCGATGGGCGAGCCTCCGACGACGAAGGGATATCCGCCGTCGGTCCTGTCGCTGCTGCCACGCCTGCTCGAACGGGCCGGCCCCGGTTCACGCGGCAGCATCACCGGCTTCTACACGGTGCTCGTCGAAGCCGACGACCGCAACGATCCGGTCGCGGACAGCGTACGCGCGGTGCTCGACGGTCACCTGTGGCTGTCGCGCGACCTTGCCGAACACGGTCACTTCCCGGCGATCGATCCGCTCGCGAGTCTCAGCCGCGTTCAGATGGGCATCGCGAGCGACGATCACCTGCGCAGTGCGTCCGCGGTGCGGCGCGCGATCGCTCGCTATCAGGAGACCGAGGAGCTCATCCGTCTCGGTGCGTACGTCTCCGGGAGCGACCCGGAGGTCGACTGCGCGATCGAGCACATGCCGGCGATTCGCTCGTTCCTCGACCAGGATCGCCGCGACCTCGTGACCCTCGACGCGACGCTCGCGGCGTTGCGACAGCTCGGGCGCGGCATCGAAGGCGGCGTGCGGCAGGAGGCGAGACCGTGAATCGACCGATGAACCAGCGCCGCGACGTGCGATCGATCGAGGCCATCATGCGCCTCCGCGAGGCGGAGGAGCATCGGGCATTGGGCGACGTGGTTCGCGGTCGCGAGAGCCTCGAGTCGCACGAGACGGATCTCGAGGATGTCCGCCAGCGCATCCGCGATGTCATGTCCGACGATCTGGCCGACGATTCGGGCGTCGAGCTCATCCGCGGCAGGATGTTCGTCGATATTCTCCGCGGCTGTGCGGAGCGCATCGCGGAGGACCTGCGCGCCGATCGCCAGGAGCTCGAGGAGCTCCAGGAGGCCTATCAGCGCGCGCGATCGCGACGGCGCGTGCTCGAGAGGTTGCGTGACAATCGCGTCGAGCGCGTCGAGCTCGAGAGAGAACGCTCCGACGATCGTGGCGCGTCGACCCGGCACGGCATCGAGTTGCGCCATCGGGAGAGGGGGAGGTGAGCATGAATCTGAACGATCGGCTCGGCCGCGATTCCATCGATGAGCTGCTGCGACACCTTCAGGACCATCGAGCTCCCGCCGATCCACGCGACGAGGGCCTGCGCGATCTCCTCGAGCTAGATCTCGCCGACGATTGTGGCGACACCCACAGCGACCGCGTCGGCTCGACGCTCGAGCCCGCCGTTCTCGAGACGATTCGGCTGACGGTCCGACTCGAGCTCGGCCGACGTCTGTTGACGATCGAGGAGGCGATGCAGCTCCGTGCGGGCGACATCGTCGAGCTCGGCGCGGCGGATGCGCCCGTCGTGCTTCTCGTCGGAGAGACGCCGATCGCGCGCGGCGAGCTGC
>CAYMRB010000536.1:0-6079 GCA_964392615.1 uncultured Planctomycetia bacterium
GGGCCCCCCACCCCACCCCCCCCGCGGGGGCGGGCGGCGGGCGGGGGCTTCTGTCGTTTCGGGGCATCTCTGGGTCGTCAGTGCGCCCCACGGGAGTCCGACAGGGAGTCCACAACTGTAGCGTCTATCCTTCTCCCGGTGCGCCGCCGGCCTACGGCTTGACCGCGCGTTGCGCCCCTCGGTCGCGACGGCGTGTCCGTCTCACAATCGCTTCCGCTTCGTGGCTCCCGGCGCCGACTTCTCCTTCGGCAGGACGATCGTCACCGAACGCTCCGCTGCGTCGATCTCGACCTCCTTGCGCGCGCGGCGCTTCCCGAGCGCGACGCGGATCTCGTACCGTGCCGCACGCGGTAGCCCGAAGGCGAGAATGTCGTTGGTGTCCGCGCTCTCGTCGCGACTCTTGCCGCGCCACGTTCGCGCGTCGTCCTTCGCCTTGCCGCCGACCTCGACGACCTCGATCGTCGCGGCGACCCGCGGGCCTCCCTTGCCGTCCACCACGCGAACGAGCAGCCTCGCGGCCTTGCCGGCCGCGTCCTTCGGCTCCTTCTTGCCGGTGTAGCGATCGGTCACGTTGACCGCGCGCACGTACTGCAGGTGCGGCGCCCAGACCATCGGGAACCGATCCTTCGTCTTGCGAAAGCTCGTCGCCCAGATCGCATGGCGCCGCTCGTCGCGCTTGGCGAGCGACGCATCGTGCTGGAACCACGTGCGATCGAGCCCGTGACGGCTCGGCTCCGCGGCACCGGTGAAGTGCCATCCGTCGTGCCAGACCTCGACCCACGTGTGGTTGCCGCGCTTGTTGACCCAGCTCGCGATGCCGGCGAGACGCGCCGGCACTCCCACCGCGCGACACGCGTCGACGAGCAGGATCGACAATCCCGTGCAGGAAGCGAGACCGCTTTCCATCGACTCGTACGGGCTCTGATCCGCCTTCTTGCGCTTCGTCGAGTACTTGACGCCGACGATGCCGAAGACCTTCTCGTTGAGCCTCTGTGCCGCCTCCCCCGCCGTCTTGCAGTCCGCAACAACCGGCTGGAAGCGCGCGGCGAAGTCCTTGCGCCATCGATCGCGGCGCTCGTTGGCGCTCGCGTACGGCAACACGTCGTTCAGGAACACGTCCTTCGGCACCGTCTTTCCCCACGGCACCTTGCCGCGAACCTCGTACGCGACGCGGACGTTTTCGACGAGGAAGTCCGCGTCGAGCGACTCGAGGTCGCGTTGCGGCATGTGGCGGATCAGGAACTCGAGCCCGCCGCGTTCGGCACCTTCGAGCGCCGCCAGGGCCTTCTCGAGCTCGGGACGATTCTCGCCCGCACGCTCGAGCGCGCTCGCGAGCTCGTCGGCGCGAAGGTCGACAGACGTCGTTGCGAAGAGGCACAGCGAGACGGTGAGGAGGATACGGACGAGGAGCATGGGCGTCAGCTTCGGTTGCGCGGTGGCGAGACGAAAGACCCGGACGCCGCGTGCGAGCGCGGCGCGTAGCGGCTCATCGCAACAACGCGAGCGCGGCGCGTCAAGTGTCGCCGACGGGCTCTTTCGCGTTCTTCGCTCCGCCGGCCTTCTCGCCCGTCTCGCCCGTCTCGCCCGCCCCGTCCTCGGCCGCCTCGGATGCGTCCTTCGTTTCGCCGATCTTCTCGCTCTTCGTGCTCTCCTCGCTCTTCTTGCCTTTCTCGCCCGCTCCGCCATCGACCTCGGATGCGAGCGTCGTCACGACGGCCCGCAGGCCGACGACGACGCGCGCGAACCGGTCGAAGTCGATCTTGTCCGGCGTGTCCTCGTCGTCGTGATACCACGGATACCGGAAGGGGGCCGTGTCGGTGACCATAACGCCCGAGTAGCCGGCCTCCCAGAACGCCCAGTGGTCGGACCAGCCGACGCCGGTGATGAACCCCGGCAGCGCAGCGCCTTCGCACGGGAACTTCGCGGTAGCGCGAAACGTCTCCACGCACTGCGCCACGAGCGGTCGCGACGAGAGATTGCCGACGAATCCGATGAAGTTCCCGGTCGACGGGTAGAACGACGCGAACCCGGGCGGGTACTGCTGGCTGCCCTCCTCGTCCGAGAAGTAGCCCATCGTCTCGAGGCTCAGCATCGCGACGATCTTCTCCTTGCGCTCCGCGCAGCGCTTGGCGTACACGAGACTGCCCATGTTCTCCGTCTGGAAGTCCGGCGGCTCCTCGTTCACGAAGCACACGAAGCGCAGCGTTCGGTCGAGCGGCTTCGGCGGCTTCCGGAAGAACCTCGCGAGCTCGAGCACACCCGCCGTGCCGGTCGCGTTGTCGTTCGCGCCTGGCGTCGTGTAGCACGTGTCGTAATGGCCGCCGATCACGACGATCTCGTCAGGTGTCTTCGCGCCCCGGATCTCGACCTCGATGTTGCTGCACTCGACGTCGCGGACCGTGAACGTCTGACGGGCGGTCTTGTAGCCGTACGAACGGAACTCCTTCTCGATCCAATCGCGCGCCGCGGCGAGCCCGTCCGGAAACGTCGTGTTGCGCGTGCCGATGCGCGTCGCGAGCGTGTCGACATGACGCCGCAGCACGGCCGCCGTCTCCTTGACCGGATCGATCGGCGCGGGAAGCGGCTCCGTCCAGCTCTCGCCCGGAAACGACATCATCCGGCAGCCGAGGATCCACGCGACGCTGCCGACCACGACGCCCGCAATGCCGAGCCGCAGCCATCCCGCCCACGTGATGAACCGCATCCGCCGCTTCCTCGTGACGCGAGGTGATCGTTCGTCCGCCATGCGTGCTCCTACTCGCCAGGCCGGTCTCGCGCTGTCGACACATCCCGTTCCCCCACAACGACGTCGGCTAACGGACCGGCGTTGCCGCATTCTACGACGACCGACCGCCGCGTTGACACGATCGAAGGCGCGTGTTACGAATCGTTGAATCGTAATAACGACGCAAGAGGAGAGACCCGGAGCGACCGTGCACATCGACGATGGGATCCTGCCGACGGAGGTCTGGGCTACCGGCGCAGCCGGGGCCGGGCTCGCCGTGTTCGCGTCGCTGCGCGCGTGGGACGGCCGCCGTCTGCCCGAGGTCGGCGTGCTGACGAGCCTGTTCTTCGTCGCCTCCCTCGTCCACATCCCGGTTCCGCCGCTGCGCGTGCACCTGCAGCTCACGGCGTTGGTCGGCATCATCCTCGGTCCGGCCGCCCTGCCGAGCATTCTCGTCGCGCTCCTGTTCCAATACCTCGCGGTCGGCCACGGCGGCCTGACGACGCTCGGAGCCAACACGCTGATCATGGGAGGAGGCGCCCTCGTCAGCTGGCTCGTCTTTCGCGCCTTCCGACCGCGACCGGGCCACCCGACGCGCGCCGCGACCGCCGCGTTCGTCGCGACGTTGGCGGGGTTCGCGGTGTCCGGAGCGCTCTATCTCGGGGCGATGTTCGCCGGCGGCAAGAGCCTGGGCAGTTTTGCGACGACGTGGTTCGTCGCCGCGTACCCGGCGCTGACGGTCGTCGAAGGCATCATCACCGCCGCGACGGTCGTCTTTCTGCTGCGCGTCCGGCCGGAGCTCGTGCAGCGCCGGAGGGCACCGGCATGAGACGCACCGATCGATCGCAGAGCACCATCGTGTTCGCCCTGATCGGCGCCGGCCTGCTGTCGCTCATCGCCGCTCCGCGGCCCGCGCATGCCCATCGCCTCGACGTGCTCCTGCGCGTGGTCGACGGCCGACTCGTCGCCGAGGCGTCCTATGTCGACGGCTCCCCGACGGGTGACGCGAGCGTTCGCATCGAGGAGCCGGGCGGTCGAGTCATCGCCTCGGGGACGACCGACGCCGCCGGGCGCTTCACGTTCCGCGTCGAGCGCGCGACCGCGTTGCGCGTCGTCGTCAAAGACGGACAGGGACACCGCGCCGAGGTCCTTCTGACCGCCGACGCCGTCGACCGACTCGCGGCATTGCTCGCCGACGCCGAGCTCACCGCTTCCGAACCGGTTGCCGACAGCCGCGACGACGACCTGCTCGCGGGCTGGCCCATGTGGGCGCGGATCGGCGCCGGGATCGCGGCGATCCTCGCCGTCACCGGAGTCCTGATCCTGGCGCGTCGACGGCCCGCCGCAACCGCTGCCGACTCGCAGGACGGTGGATCGCAGGGCTCGACCGGCGGCGACTCGGGCTCGGAGTCCGTGCCGTGAGTCCCGCGCTCGACCGCTTCGCCGGTCTCGACACGATCGTGCACCGCTGGGACACGCGCTGGAAGCTCGCCGCGATCGGCATCGCGATCGTCACCCTCGGCATCGAGCGCCCGGGAATGCGCCAGGGCTTCGACCCTGCAATCGACCTCCCGCCAGCCATCGCCGGCGTCGCGCTGGCCTTCGGCCTCGTGCTGCTCGCGCGCGTCCCGATCGCATTCACGCTGCGACGGCTTCGGGTGCCAGCCGTGTTTCTCGCACTGCTCGTCGTCGTGTTCGCGGTGACCGACGAGCAGGTCGACACCGAAGTCGGGCCGCTGTCCTGGTCGTCCACCGGCCTCCTGCTCGGCGTGACGATCGTGCTCCGCGCGCTGGCGATGCTCGTCCTCGTCTTCCCAGCGATCGCGACGGCTCCGATGGCGACGACTCTCAAGGCGCTGCGCCGACTCCGCGTCCCCGGTCCGATCGTCGAGCTCGTGTTCGTCACGTATCGCTATCTGTTCGTCTACCGCGAGCAGCTCGCACGTGTGCGCACCGCGATGCGCGCGCGCGGTTTCACGCCGCGGCTCGACCTGCGCACGCTGCGGACGATCGGCAACGGCCTCGGTGTGATTCTCGTGTCGAGCGTCGATCGCACGCACCGGCTGTCTCTCGCGATGCGCTGCCGTGGCTGGAGCGGCGGAGGCGACGGCTTCCGCACGCTCGACGACTTCGAGACGCGCGGGCGAGATGTCGCACTGTTCGCCGCGATGGTCGCGATCGCCGGATCGCTTGTCGTGTGGAGGTGGAGCGCGTGACGACGACAGCCGCTGCGACGAATCGTACGGACCAGGAGAACGGAGAGTTCCTCGTCGTCGACTCCCTGGCCTACGCATTCCCCGACGGCAGGCAAGCGATCGACGGGGTCAGCTTCCGGGTCGCCGCGGGCGAGACCGTCGGCCTGATCGGATCGAACGGTGCGGGCAAGACGACGCTGATCCACCTCATGGCCGGTCTCGTCGAGCCGACGGCGGGGTCGGTCGAGGTGTTCGGCGAACGCCTCGACGGCAAGGGCTCGCGAGACGCGCGACGACGACTCGGAGTGGTGTTCCAGGAGACCGAGGACCAGCTCTTCAACGCGACGGTCTTCGACGACGTCGCGTTCGGCCCGTTGCACTGGGGACTCGATGCGGAATCCGCGCGGCGCCAGGTGGAGGCCGCGCTCGACGAGGTCGGTCTCAACGGCTTCGAGGACCGCGTGCCGCAGCACCTGTCGAGCGGCGAGCGACGGCGCGTCGCGCTCGCTGGCGTGCTCGCGTGTCGGCCCGACGTGCTGCTTCTCGACGAGCCGACCAGCGACCTCGATCCGCGCGAGCGGCGACGGCTGACCAGTCTTCTCGCGTCGACCCAGCAAGCGCGGATCGTGGCGTCACACGACTTCGAGTTCGTGCTCTGCACATGCACGCGCGTGCTGCTGCTCGAGGCGGGCCGGCTGTGCGCCGATGGCCAGGCGGTCGACGTGTTGAGCGACCGGGCGCTGCTGGAGCAGCACGGCCTCGAGCTCCCGCTCGGCTTACGCGGCCTGAGCGCCGACGGGCTGCGCCGGCTGATCGAGACGGGCGATCGGGACTCGGCCTGAGTCGCGGGCTACTCGCCGGACGCGAAGTAGCGATCCAGTGCGATGCGCACGATCTCGGACTGGCGACACCGCCTCGTGTGGGCCGCCTCGCGCAGCATCTCGGACTGGCGCTGGAGCAGGTAGACCTGCTTGCGCACGTACCGCTCCGAAGCGTCGTCCTGGATCGGTCCGGCAGCGGGAGTCGGCTCGCTCGACGACGGCACGACGATCCGCCGATTCGGACGCTCCGTCTTCGGCGCGGCAGCGTCGGCGTCAGTCTCGACGGCGGGCGCCTCGAGGACGGCGAGGGGATCAGCCGACGCGTCGGCGCTGCCCGG
>CAYMRB010000537.1:0-6077 GCA_964392615.1 uncultured Planctomycetia bacterium
CGCGTCGGCGGCCTCGGCCAGCGCGCGATGGCACGCCGCGACCCGCTTCTCGGCATCCTTGCGCGCGAATCCGAGCTCGATGAGCACGGCGGACGCCTCTTCCTCGAGGGCGCCGACGTCGAGGTTCTCGACAGCGGCGGCGGCCTCCCCCGTGTCGATCGCGAGCGGCACGTAGCGCGCGCGGTCCTCGAGCTCGAGCACGATGCGGTCCGCGAGCTTGCGCCCGATCCCCTTGACGCGGCGAATCACCCCGGCGTCCTTCGCGCGCAGCGCGGTGACGACCTCGTCGACCCGCAGCGTCGAGAGCGTCGCGAGCGCTATGGTCGGGCCGACGCCGGAAACGCCGAGGATCAGGCGGAACACGTCGCGCTCGGCGACCGTCGCGAAGCCGAAGAGGCGCAGGTCGTCCTCGCGCACCAGGAGGTGCGCGTAGAGAAACGCCTCCTCCCGGCCGCGCAGCGCGTCGACGGTCGACAGCGGCACCTGCACGCTGTAGCCGACGCCGCCCGTCTCGACCACGGCATGCATCGCGCCGAGCTCGACCAGACGGCCTCGAAGGTGGTGATACACGGCTCTTCGGCCTGCGAGGACCTGCTGCGACCGCTACGTCCGCAGCGCGAGTCCCAGCTCCTTCAGCTTGACGTTGATCTCGTTGAGCGACGTCATGCCGAAGTTCTTGGCCGACATCAACTCGACCTCGGTCTTGTTGATCAGGTCGCGAACCGATCGCACGTTGAGACGCTCCATGCAGCGACGACTGCGAACCGACAGGTTGAGATCGTCGATCCCCTGGTCGAGCACATCGGGCGACGCCGTGGCCTCCAGCGGGTTGCGACCGCTCGGCGGCTCGGCGCCCTGCTCCTCGAGCCCCTGGCCGAGTCGCAGCCCCTTCTGCGCGAGCATCTCTTTGATTTCCTGCAGCGACGTCTCGCCGAAGTTCTTGTACGACAGGAGCTCCTGCTCGGTCTTCATGATGAGGTCACCGAGCGTATCGATGTTCATCTTCGCGAGACAGTTGCGGCTGCGCACGGAGAGCTCGAAGTCGCTGACCGGAATCTTCAGCACCTGCGAGTGGCGGTCGGCCTTCTTCTCCTGCTCCTTGTCGTAGAACATGCTCGTCGCCGCGACCGCGTCATCGAGGTAGAGCTTGGCGCGGGCGTGGTTCGGGTGGTGGCGCAGCACCGCCTCGAAGCACTTGACGGCGTCGTGGTAACGCTCGCGGTCCTCGTAGAGAAGCCCGAGGTTGATCACGGCGTTGGTGTGGATGGGCACCTGCTCCAGGCACCTCTCGAACGCGTGGACCGCGTCGTCCTGCTGCTCCTCCTCGGACGTACCGTAGAGATCGAGCAGATAGCCGAGTCGGAAGTGCGCGTCGAAGTTCTCCGCGTCGAGCTCGGTCGCGCGGCGATAGCTATCGATCGCCTCGCGGTATTCCCCGGAGCGTTCCTGGCACACGCCGCAGGCCAACGCGAAGCGCGACGATTCGCCGTCCCGCTGGCTCAGGGCCTCCATGACGGGGCCGGTCTCTCCGACGCGGCCGGATCGGCAGTAGGCGTCGACGAGAGTGTACGCCGCGGGGATGAAGTCGGAGTTCTGCTTGTAAGCCTCCTCGGCGACCTGCATCGCGGCCGCCGGCTGGCCGAGCTCGGTCAGCGCGCGGGCCAGATAGTAGCACGCCCACTCCGAGTGCTCGTGCTGCTGGAGCGTGTCGCACGCCCCTGCAAAATCGCCAGCGATGAACTGACAGTAGCCGAGAAGGACGCCGGACGTCGTCGCCGACGCCACGCCGAGCGCTTCCCACTCCCCGATCAGGGAGCGCAGCTTGTCGAGGCCCCCGGGCGACGAATACGCCGCCGTGGCGATCTGGGAGAACGCGTCGAGCGAGAGCTCGCCGGCGCCGATCTCACCGATCAGAGAGCCGAATTCCGTGTCCGCGATGGTCGTCGAGGCGCTTTCCGAGGCAGTCGTGGAGTCGTCCAACACAAGTCTCCGTGCGAGGTAGCGGGCCTGTCGTCGGGGACCGGCCTCTAGGCGTTTTCCGGGGCGGGCAAACCCCGGGCCCGGGCCTCCGTAGAGAAACGAGTCAAGATAGTGCCGCCTGGGGAGGGTGTCAACAGGCGCGACCACGCCGGAGCCCTTTTTCGTCGAGATCCCCCGGCGCCGACGCTATTCTCTCCTCCCCGGACGACCTCGCGACCCCTCCCGCCCGGCCGACGAACGCCCGATGAGCCACGCCGAAGACCTGCTGCGCGACCTCAACCCGCCCCAGCGTGAGGCGGCGTCGCTCACCGACGGCCCGCTGCTCGTCCTCGCCGGCGCCGGCAGCGGCAAGACTCGCGTGATCACGCACCGCATCGCCTATCTGCTGCGATCCGGGGTCCCGGCCGAGGCCGTCCTGGCGATCACGTTCACCAACAAGGCCGCGCGGGAGATGAAAGACCGCGCCGAGCGCCTGTGCGGGGTCCGGACGCCGTGGATCTCGACGTTCCACAGCCTCGCGGCCCGTGTCCTCCGGCGTCATATCTACCGCATCGAGCCGTACGACACGTCGTTCACGATCTGCGACCGCGACGACTGCAAGGCCCTCGTCCGCGCGATCCTCAAGGCTCTCGATATCGACTCGCGGCTCTGGGAGCCATCCGGGCTCCTCGCCGAAATCAGCCGTATCAAGGGCGGTCGGGAGCCGCCGGAGTTCGGCTCGGATTATCGGTACGGCCAGGTGCTGCGGGATGTCTTCCGGCTCTACGGTGAGCACCTCGCGTCGAACAACCTGCTCGACTTCGACGACCTGCTGCTGCTCCTCGTGCGGCTCTTCGAAGAGCACCCGGACGTCCTCAGCCGGTACCGAGCCCAGTTCCGCTACGTCCTGATCGACGAGTACCAGGACACCAACGCGGTGCAGTACCGCATCAGCCGGCTCCTGACCGAGGAGCACGGCAACCTGTGCATTACCGGCGATCCGGACCAGTCGATCTACCACTGGCGCGGCGCGGACATCACGAACATCCTCGAGTTCGAGAGGGACTACCCCGGCGCGAGGTCGATCAAGCTCGAGCAGAACTACCGCTCGACGAAGAACGTGCTGCGCGTCGCGAACGCGCTCATCTCGCGCAACGAGCAGCGCAAGCCGAAGGAGCTCTGGACCGAGAACCCCGACGGGGATCCCGTCCGAGTCTACCGCTTCGAGCACGAGCTCGAGGAGGCCCGCGATGTCGCGCGGCTCCTGCAGAGCTTCATGGACGCGGGCGTGTCGTGCGGTGACATGGCCGTGTTCTACCGGCTCAACTCGCTATCGCGCGCGGTCGAGCAGGAGCTGATCTACGGCAACGTCCCGTACACGATCGTCGGCGGCCTCGAGTTCTTCCTGCGCCGCGAGATCAAGGACATGCTCGCGTTCCTGCGCATCCTCGACAACCCGCGGGACAGCGAGAGCCTGAAGCGCGTGATCAACGTGCCGGCTCGAGGTATCGGCGCGTCGACGCTCGACAAGCTCATCGAGGCGGCGCGCTCGGCGCGGCGCGGCTTGCTCGAGGTCGTGCTGGATCCGAGCCTGCGCGAGGGCGTGCTCCCGAAGCGGCAAGCGGGCGCGGTCAACGCGTTCCGCAGCATCTACGAACGTCTCGCGGCCCTCAAAGACGAGCCGGTCGCCGACGTGTTGACCGCGATCATCCAGCAGACCGGATACGGCGAGTTCCTCGACAAGCAGTTCGGCGACGAGGCGCGCGACCGGCATGAGAACCTCGAGGAGCTGGTCAACGCCGCCGTCGAGCACGACCGCACGCACGAGCCGGGATCGCTGACCGAGTTCCTCGAGCTCGCGGCGATCCTCGGCGACGTCGACCGCTGGGAGCAACGCGAGGACCGCGTGTCGTTGATGACACTCCACTCGGCGAAGGGTCTCGAGTTCCCGGTCGTCGTCATCATCGGCGTCGAGGACGGCATCCTGCCGCTCATCCGCTCGGGTGACGAGGAGCCCGACTTCGAGGAGGAGCGCCGCCTGCTCTACGTCGGCATCACGCGAGCGCGCGAGAAGCTGTACCTGACGCACACGGTGACGCGCATGCGCTTCGGGCAGTCGCATCTGGCGGCGCCATCTCGTTTCCTCGGCGAGCTGCTGCCGATGGGAGCGGACGCGCACGAGACATTCGCGCAGCTCGAGGTCGACATCGAGACGGAGCAGAGCCTGCACCGCAAGGAGCGCGCGCGGCGGCAGTGGGACCTCGGCGACGACGCGCGGGACGATGGCTTCGATCACTACTGCAAGGACGAGTCATCGCATGCCGACGACGACGCGTGGGGAGCCGACGCGATCGGCGACGGCGTCGAGCTCGACGAGGACCCGTTCCCGCCGGGCGCGCGCGTACGCCACGAGGACTACGGCGACGGCGAGGTGCTGCGCTCGAGCGGCCTCGGCGCGCGGCGCCGGGTGACGGTGCGGTTCGACGAGGCGGGCGAGAAGCAGTTCGTCGTGTCGTACGCGCCGCTGCGGCTGTTGACCTGACGCGGGTCGGCACGCGTTCCGCTGTTGTTCGCCGCCAAGGGAAATGGCGCCGCGCCCGTCACGGGCACGGCTATAATCCGTCCCCATGATCGCCCTCGTCCGAGTCGTTTTCGTCGCAGCCGTCGTCCTCGCGACCACGTCAACCCACGCGCACGTACCGCGCTACATGGTCGGCACGCGGTCGATCGTGACGTTCTACGAGGACCGCATCGAGCTCGTCTTCGACCTCAGCTATCGCGGTCTGTGGGCTCAGGCCGAGATGCTCGGCATGGACACGGACCGCGACTCGGTCGTGTCGGAAGAGGAAGCGAACGCGTACCTCGAGCGGCAGTGGCGTCGCAAGCTCCTGAAGCGCGGCGAGAAGGGTCAACGCATCACGCATCCCGCGCTGCGCTGCAAGATCGACGGTCAGGACGTCGCGCTCGAGCTCATCAAGTCGGAGCACGAGCAAGTCGTCGGCGAGGTGTTTCCGACCCCGTTCGCGCTCTACTACACGGTGATCATGAAGGCGCCGGGCGGCGCCTTCCGTCCCGGTGAGCCCCACGAGCTCGAGGTCGTCGACGAGGTCATCCTCGGCGAGACGCCGGGAAAACCGCGCCTCAGCCTGCCATTCCGCGGCCACGGCAACGAACCGACGAAGTACCGGTTGCGACCCGAGTTCGTCGTCCCCGGACCGGATCAAGTGCTGGTGGACGGCATCGGCGAGGTGTACTTCGCCGAACACGACCGCTTCCTCGTGCGATTCGAGTTCATCGAGCGCGGTGAGGGCGATCCGCCCACGGTCGACATGACGGTGCCGAAGACCGCGACCGCATCGCCCGCCGACCCGGCGCCACCACCCGAGACCACGCCCACGCTGAAACCCAAGCTCGCCGAAAAGGACGACGAAACCCCGCCCGAAGACGCGAGCACGGCGAACGAGCGCATCGACGGATCGGCCGACACCGAGAGTGGCAAGACGGACGCCGCGACGACCACGATCGCGCCGAAGCCGTCCCCTGCGCAGACCGACGGCGATGCGACGTGGGAGGAGGACGCATCCGAGTTCTTCACGTCGTTCCTGCAGAACGCCGACGAGCTCGGCGGCTGGACCATCCTCGGCTATCTCTTGCTCGCGCTCGCGTACGGCGCCGGGCACGCGTTCACGCCGGGCCACGGCAAGACGATGGTCGCCGCGTACCTGATCGGCAGCCGCGGGCGCGTCCGCGATGCGGTCGTCCTCGGAGTGACGACGACCATCACGCACACCGCCGCAGTCTACGCGGTCGGCATCGCGGCGCTGTGGATCAGCTACCGCTTCGCGGTCTCGAACCAGGCCGTCGCGAACCGCGTGACGGTGTGCATGGCGCTCGTGTCGGGACTGTTGCTCGTCGTGATGGGATTGACGATCTTCTTCCGCCGCGCGCGAGGCATCCAGGGCGGCCATTCGCACGGGCCGGGAAGCCACACGCACGGCCACGGGCACGGGTACTCCGACTCCGACTCCGACTCCGACTCCGCCTCCGCCTCCGCCACCGCCACCGCCACCGACACCGACACCGACACCGCCACCGACACCGCCAGCCAGACCGACCCC
>CAYMRB010000538.1:0-6035 GCA_964392615.1 uncultured Planctomycetia bacterium
AAGCCAGCGGGCGGAGATGCCGCTCGAATGCACAGATATTTGTGAAAGGCGGCACCTAGTGCGCGGCCTCGATCTTCCCCCGGCTCGGACGCTCCGGATCGAAGTCCGGGTTGAGCTCGACGATGAGCCTGGCAACGCGAGCGCGCTCGGCGGCCGTGTCGTCGCAATGAGCCGTCGCGCCGACAGAGACGGCGATGAGGATCGCGACGAGCCCCGGATGCTGCTTCCAGTTCATGAGCCCCTCGAGTCTCTGTCGTCGAGAATCAGCCGAATGCACTCACCGCCGCGCCGCCTCGAGCGCGCGCCCCTCCTCGAGGTCGCGCAGCGCGTCTTCGTAGAACTCGACCGTCGCGTCGACCATCGGCTCGAGAGCGAAGTTCTTCTCGACCCACGCTCGAGCGCGTGCGGCGACCGCCCGCATCTCATCGGGATTGCGCAGGACCTCGAGGATCTTCGCCGCGAGGAACTCGTCGTCGCCTTCGGGCACCAGATGTCCCGTGACCCCATCCTGCACGATGTGCAGCATCTCGCCGACGCCGCTCGCGATCAGCGGCTTGCGCATCGCCATCGCCTCGATCGCCGTGACCGCGACGCCCGTCTTCAGAACCGGCGCCGCGACGATGTCGAACAGCCGGAACAGGTCCTGTCGCGCCGCGATGTGCGCGGAGAACGTGACGCTGAGGCGCAGATCGAGCTCGTGGACCAATCGGCGCAGCTCGGGTTCCTGCGGGCCGTCGCCGACAACCGCGAAGTGCGCCTCGCAGCCCGCGTCGATGATACGCCGCGCGGCTCGAATCAGAACCTGATGTCCCTTGTCGCGCTGCAGCCGTCCGACCGAGCCGATGACCGGCAGTCGGTCGCCCTCGCCGCGCCATGGCTCCTCCTCGGCCGGAGAGAATCCCTGGAGATCGACACCGCGCCGGATGACCCGCACCGAGTTCTTCGGCAGGTTCTGATCGTTGACGAGGGCCTCCCGGATCACCTCGTTGACGGCGATCGCCCCGCACAGGTTCGAGTCGTCCAGGACCGGCGCGTCGGGAACGGGTCGCGTGTGAACCGTGACCATCACCGGTTTGCCGAGCCGCGACGCGATTCGGCGTGCGAACGGCACGCTCCTCAGGCTCTGCACGTGAACGATGTCCGCGTCGTAGTCGCGGAGATACTGCAGCAGCTTGCGGAACGCGAACAGGTTGAACTTCGCGACGTAAGTCTCGACCCCGCGGGTGCGAAAATCGCCCGCGAGCTGCCCCCCGGTCGTGCAGAGCTGAACGCGATGGCCCCGCTCCATCAGCGCGCTGGCGAGGTCGATGGAGTAGGACGTCGCGCTGGCGTAATCGACTCGTTCGTTCAGGAAGAGCAATCGCATCGCGTCAGAGCGGTTGAAACCGTGTTCACTGGGCGTCGGAGCCCGCGTAGCGCGTCGGATCCGGCACGCCGACAGTCTCGAAGCCGCGACGGCGCAGGGCGCAGCTATCGCACTGCCCGCACGCGACGAAGTCGTCACCCGCCGGTCGGGGGGCGTAACAGCTCCACGTCCGCGAGTAGTCGACTCCCAGGTCCAGTCCCGTGCGGATGATCTCGGCCTTCGTCTTGTCGATCAAGGGCGCGCGAATCCGCACGCGCTGCCCCCCTTCGGTCGTCGACCGGCATGCGACGTTCGCGAGAGCCTCGAACGCGGCGATGAACTCGGGCCGGCAATCCGGGTACCCGGAGTAGTCGAGCGCGTTGACACCGATGAAGATCTCCGCGATCTCGAGCACCTCGGCCCACGCCAGGGCCAGCGACAGAAACACCGTGTTCCGCGCCGGCACGTACGTCGGCGGAACCGGACCGTCCGCGATGGCGTCATCGGCTCGCCCCATCGGCACGTCGATCGCGTCGGACGTCAACGCCGACCCTCCCGCGTCGCGCAGGTCGATATCCTGCAATCGGTACTCGACGCCGAGCTCCCGCGCGAGCGCCAGCGCCCGCTCCACCTCGACCTCGTGCCGCTGACCGTAGCGGAAGATCAACGCGACCGGATCGAAGCCGGCGGATCGCGCCAGATGCAGCGTCGTCGTCGAGTCCAACCCGCCGCTGAAGAGTACGAGAGCTCGCGTCACGCGAGTCGGGTCCTGGCAGATCGTGGCCATCCGAGGCCCCCGCCTGGGCCGCCGGCGGCGACCCCCTTTGACAGAACGCGAACCTCCGGTAAAATCCAGCGCAATCAGAACTTCTCGCACCGATCCTGTCAAGCCGCCCGGCACCCGATACATCGAGAGTCCCCGTTCGTCGATTGGCGCAACGGGCTTGGAGGTGCCGCTGCGGGCACCCGAACAGTGCCCGTAGAATCAATGGCTCGTACGGTGGGTCGCATGGGCGGCTCGAGAAGTTCCTGAGGAGGTGGAGCGTGAAGGTCCTCATCACCGGTGCGGCTGGTTTCATCGGTTCGTTCGTCAGCGAGCGGATGCTGGCCGAGGGACACGACGTCGTCGGACTCGATAACTTCGATCCGTACTACGACGAGGCGATCAAACGTCGCAACGTCGCGGCGGTGGCGGCGGTTCCGGGTGCGGAGCGCTTCCAGCTGATCGAAGGCGACTTCCGCGACCGCGAGCTCATCGACGGCCTGTTCCGAGACCACGAGCCGCGGGCGGTCATCCACCTCGGCGCTCGCGCCGGAGTGCGCCCGTCCCTCGAAAACGCGCCGCTGTACGTCGACGTCAATCTCGTCGGCACGACGAACCTGCTGGACGCGAGCCGCCACCACGGCGTCGAACGCTTCGTCTTCGCGTCGTCGTCCTCGGTCTACGGCGCCCGACCGGCAGAGCCGTTCCGCGAGGACGATGACGTCGATCGCCCCGTCTCGCCGTACGCGGCGACGAAGCGCTCCGGCGAGCTCATCGCGTACACGTATCACAACCTCTTCGGCCTGCCGATCACGTGCCTGCGCTTCTTCACGGTCTACGGGCCGCGGCAGCGTCCAGAGATGGCGATCCACTACTTCACGCGAGCGATCGCGGCCGGCGAGCCCATCAACGTGTTCGGCGACGGCAGCGCACGCCGGGACTTCACGTACATCACGGACATCGTCGACGGCATCTACGCCTCGTTCGAGAACTGCACGGACTATCACGTCTACAACCTGGGCGGCGGGCAGAATGTCGTCCTGCGCGACCTCATCGCGTTGATCGAAAACGCGCTCGGCACGCAGGCGAAGATCAACTTCCTGCCGGCGGAGCCCGGCGATGTACCGACGACGTTCGCCGACACGACACGAGCGCGCGAGGAGCTCGCCTACGACCCGAAGGTGATGGTCGCAGACGGCGTCCCGATGTTCGTCGACTGGTTCAGAGCGCAGGAGAAGGTCCTGCAGACATAGCAACGATGGTCGAAAGCGCGCGAGAGCGATAGGGGAAGCGAGAGGGGATGCTTCGGGAGTACCACTACGTCTGGCGGGGAGCGTTCATCGCGCTCGACCTGAGCCTGTCCGCGGCCGCGTTCCTGCTGGCCTACTACGTGCGCTTCCTCCCACCCGTGATCGCGAAGTACGGCCCCGATGTCGTCCCGGCGTTCATCGAGTACGTAAAGGTCCTACCGGTCCTCTGCGTGCTCCATTGGTCGACGAATACGTACTTCCATCTCTACCACCCACGCCGCATCACGAGCTTCCTCGACGAGTTCGCCGACATCGTCAAGTCGAACGTCACGACCGTCCTGCTCCTGATGACGTTCTTCTTCTTCAACAGGAGCTTCTCGTACGCGCGCACGATCGTCGTCATCTTCGCCGTGCTCAATCCGCTGACGCTGATGGCGTTCCGGATGACCCTGCGCAGCGGGCTTCGCCTGTTGCGATCCAGAGGCTACAACCAGCGCCACATTCTGATCCTGGGCACGGGCCGGCCCGCACAAGCCCTGATTCACCGTCTGCACCGCAACCGGTGGACCGGCCTCAGCATCAGCGGCCTCCTGAGTCTCGGCGCAGAGCGCGTCGGGCACCACATTCACGGCGTTCCCGTGATCGGGACAGTCGAGGATCTCGAGAAGGTGCTCGACGAGCATTCGGTCGACCAGGTCTACATCGCCGTAAACTTCCGGCGGCGACGCCGCACAGAGGGAATCATCAAGCTCCTCGCCGACCGGCTCGTACCGGTGCGCATCGTTCCCGACGTCGGGGCGCTTTTTTCGAATCAGGACCTCACCGACTTCGACGGCCTGCCGGTCGTCAGCGTCTGGGAGAACCGACTCTGCGGGTGGAACGCATTCAGCAAGCGGGTCCTCGACGTCGCGATCGCTCTCCTCGGCCTCGTCGGATTCCTGCCGGTGCTGCTGTCCATCGCCGGGCTGATCAAGGTGACCTCGCGCGGTCCGATCTTCTTCGTCCAGAAGCGCATGAGCCTCGACGGCAGCATCTTTCCGATCCTGAAGTTCCGGACGATGCTCGCGGATGCCGAGGAACGCACCGGGTGGACGTCGCGCGATGACGATCGCTGCACACGCCTCGGTCGCTTTCTTCGCCGCACGAGTCTCGACGAGCTGCCGCAGCTCTTCAACGTGCTGATCGGTCATATGTCGCTCGTCGGCCCGCGCCCCGAACGTCCCGTGCTGATCGAAGAGTTCCGCCAGTCCATTCCCCAATACATGATGCGCCACCAGATCAAGGCCGGCATGACCGGCTGGGCGCAGGTCAACGGCTGGCGCGGCGACACGTCGCTGCGCAAGCGTGTGCAGTACGACCTCTACTACCTGCGACACTGGTCGATCTGGTTCGACCTCAAGATCCTCCTCCTGACGGTCCTGCGCGGGTTCGCGCATCGCAATGCCCATTGAATCGACCGCGAGTCGAGAGACCGGGCCCGGCGGCCTGGCGGATCTCCGGGTCGCTATCGTGCACGATTGGTTGACCGGCATGCGGGGCGGCGAGGCCGTACTCGAGGTCTTGTGCGACGTCTTTCCGCGCGCGGAAATCTACACGCTGGTCCACATTCACGGGAGCGTGTCGCCCACGATCGAGCGGCTTCCGATCCACGCTTCACCGCTGATGCGGCTGCCGTTCGTGCGCCGGCGCTACCGGTACTATCTGCCCCTCTTCCCGTGGGCAGTCGGTCGCCTCGATGTCAGCGAACACGATCTCATCGTGTCGACCAGCCATTGCGCCGCCAAGGGCATCCCGACGCGCGGGTTGCGGCACTGGTGCTATTGCCACACGCCCATGCGCTACGTGTGGGATCGCTTCGACGATTACTTCGGGCCCGGTCGGCCGACCTTGTCGCGATTCGCCGCGCGGCTGTTCCGCCGCCGGCTCCAGCGCTGGGACGTCAGGACGAGCGCGACGGTCGATCGCTTCGTCGCCAACTCGCACTACGTCGCCGGGCGCATTCGTAGGTACTACGACCGCGACGCTGCGGTCATCTGGCCGCCGGTTCGCGCCGAGCGCTTTCGGGTCGCACCACGCGCTGACGTCGAGGACTTCTACCTCATCGTCTCGGCGCTCGCGCCGTACAAGCGCATCGACCTCGCCATCGAAGCGTGCCGCCATGCGGGACGCCGCCTCGTCATCGTCGGCAAGGGGCAAGACGATGCGCGCCTCCGTGCCCTGGCGCGAACGGGCGACGTGGAGCTCCGCGGCTGGCAGAGCGACGATGCGGTGGCCGACCTGATGTCGCGCTGCCGCGCATTCGTGCTGCCGGGCGAAGAGGACTTCGGAATCACTCCGCTCGAAGCGATGGCTGCGGGGCGCCCCGTGATCGCGCTCGGCCAGGGAGGCGCGCTCGAGACGGTCGTCGACGCGCAGCGCTCGACCGACAAGGCCCCCACCGGCGTCCTGTTCGCCGAGCCCACCGTCGACAGCCTCGTCGACGCCATCGAGCGTTTCGAAGCGGAGATCGACGCGTTCGATCCGGAGGCGCTGCGCGCGTACGCGGAGACGTTCTCGACAGAGGTGTTCCGGTCGCGCATCGTGGAGGATCTGGAACGGTTCGTCGGGTAGGTCGAAGCGGACTCCGATTCCGATTCCGATTCCGATTCCGATTCCGATTCCGATTCCGATTCCGATT
>CAYMRB010000539.1:0-6011 GCA_964392615.1 uncultured Planctomycetia bacterium
TCGGAGTCGGGGTCGGAGTCGGAGTCGGCCTCGATTCGCTCGAGCAACCTCGCCGCGAGCCACGCCAGTGGCCAGCCGTCGTCGTTCGCGCGGGAGGCTTCGTTCTCGATCAGGTCGTCGGCGATCGCTGCCGCGAGCCGCTCTCGCCCGGCGGCGAGCGCTGCCCTCGCGATGCGAAACCGCAAGCGCGCGCGCAGCTCTTCGGAGGTCAGGCGGGCGAGCCAGAACGAGTACGCGTCGATCGCGAGCTCCGGCTGGCTGTGCTCGTGCTCCCACGATTCGCCGCCGGCGACCGCGAGGCGGTAGAGGCGCGCGTCGTCGTCGGAGATGGCCATGTCGGCGCCGGGCGGTTCGAAGCCGAGTCGCTCGCCGGCGCGGAAGAATAGCGCGGGAGCGTAGCTCAGAAAGTCCTTCGACCCCGCGACCACGCGGGCCTCGTCGTGCGCGTCGCGCAGCGCGGCCTCGATGCGCCGCTCGAGCGCCGCGCACTCCTGCGTCAAGCTCTCGGCGAGCGCTCCCCGCGCGTCGTCCGCGTCGCGCTCCGCGGCCTGCCACGCCAGCGATGCGAGAAGCACCGCGGGCACGACGAGGAGCAGACCGGCGATCGCGGCGACGCGGTTCACGGCGTGTCGGCCTCCGGTGTCTTGGCGCCCGCCTTCTTCGCGTTCGCCTCCTGCTGGCGGCGGAACTCGAGGAACTCGGCCCAGAGCTTCTCGGCTTCGAGCCGGGAGCGGATCTCGGCCAGCGCGTTCAGAGCGACCTTGCGGACGTCGGAGTGAGAGTGGTCGAGGAGCTTCGTCAAGACGGCGATATCGTCGGCGTCGGCCGACGGGACCAGGTAGCGCGCGATCGACTGGATGACGCTGTTCGGCTGACCGTCGGCGCACAGGCGGTGGAGGAACGCGCGCGCCTCGCGTCGCGAAGGGTGCTTCGCCAGGCGCGTGACCAGCGCCTGGCGGACGCTCTGGTTGCGGTCCTGGCTGAGTCGCTCGAACAACGCATCGAAATCGGCATCGAGTCGATCGAACGGGAGTTCCTCTACCGCTCGCAGGCGTGCCGAGGAGTCCGAGCACGTCAGCGCCGCCTGCCAGATGGGCGTGGATTCCTCCTGCGGCAGGCCGGCGATCCAGGTCAGCACCGGCGGGATCAAGGAGACGATGCGAGTCGCGCGGTCGCGAGTCACAACATGGCGGCCAAAGAGCTCCGCGACGAGAGGATCGTCCGCAGCGAAGAGACGCCGCCAGTCGAACCACGACGGCCAGTTGCCGTTCGCTTCCGCATGCTCGATCGAGAGGATGACCGACACGCGATCCTCGACGGAGATCGAGTCGTCCGTCGCGATTCGGCGCAGAAATGTCTCGAGCGCGTCGGACGGTGCCTGCTTCTGGTTGGCGTCGTTCCGTGTCAGCGCCGAGAAGAGCGCGGCGTCGCGATGCGGGCTGCCGGGTTCGCGAACGACCTCCCAGACCGTCGGCGAGACGACCTGGTTCGGCACTCGCGACAGGACGGTGTGCGCGAGCTCGACCGCCGCCTCCGAGTCGGCGTGGCGCAGGATCTCGACGTGCAGCGCCTGGCGGCTCTCGTACTCGAGCGGATCGAGGCACCAGTACAGCGGTGCGGCGCGGGACGGACCGGCGCGCACGGCGGTATTGGGTGAGCCCGCGGCGTCGCGAATGGCCTGTGATTTCCCCCCTCTCCCCCCTCCGCCCGTGGTTTTGGAGGACGAGGCACTACGGGAGCGAAACTCGCCGAAGTTCAGAGCGCGACGGTACTGCGCCGTTTCGTCCGTCCACGCTGCGCGGCGGACCCACTCGTCGTGCAGCGCTCGCGCGACGGCGGGCAGCAGGTCGGCGCGCTCCCGGCAACGCTTGAACAGCGCGGCGATCGCGTATTCGCGCACGACCGGGTCGCTGTCTTCGCGCACGAGGCGCTCGAGCGTCGCGTCGATGGCTTCGACATCGTGCGCGCCCGCGTGGGCGAGCGTCTCGACCGCGATCGCCCGCGTCACCATATCGTCGACGTCGAGGAGGCCGAGCATCGCGTCGACGTACGCGGTGGACGGCTGCCAGGCGCCGCCTTGTCTCTTCTCGTGCCCGAGAAACTCGGGGGCCTCGCTCGCGCGTTGGCGCAGGAGGTCGGCGAACTCCGGTATCAGGCTGTCGTGGCGTTCGGCGAGGTCGTGGAGAATCACCAGCGGGGCGCCGGTCCCGGAGGGCGCGCGGGTCGAGCGCGAACGGCCCATCGTCCTGCGAACCGAGCTGGAGGCCCTCACGCCGCGGGGATCGCCAGGCGGCTCACCGGTCTCGCCGCGTGTCGCGTGCGCCTGCCGCAGCACCCTGCCCCATCCCGCTGCAACGTCCTCCACGTCATCGCGGGGCCAGAATCGCCCCGCGATCCAATTGAGGAGGGCCTCTCGTGCCAGGCCGCTGCCCGCTGCGATCGCGGTGAGCTCGTCGAAGCCGCCCTGCGCCTCGAGTCGCTGGAAGTACGAGTTTGCAGAGAAACGTCGGTCGCCTCGCGGTCCCGCCCAGATCGAGATTCTCGCCGCGTAGTGCGGCGGGCCGAGGAGGTTCGCGTGCTCCGACTGCGAGAGGCGGTCGTAGAACGTCTCTCGCAGATGCACCGAGAACCTTTCGTCGGTGATCCTCCTCGCCAGCGCTGCGGCGAGGCGCCGCTCGCGGATGAACGGACCGACTCGATCGCGAAACGAGAAGTCGGTCGTCAAACGCGGCTCGTCACTCTCGAGATCGGCGAGCAGGACGTCGATCTCGCTGAAGCGGACGCGAAGGCCGAGTCGCCACGACGAATTCGTCTCCGTCGTCGGCACCTTGTCGAGCGCCGCGAGAAACCGCCGCCGCTCGGTCGGCGACAGCCGCGGTGCCAGGCTGTGCAGACTCTGTATTGGAGCCGTCTCTTCGCTCGTTCGTGTCGACAGGTTGGCGAATACCGTCTGGAGGTGCTCGAAGCGTCCCATCTCGACCAGCGCTGCGGCCACGGCCCGACGGTGCAATGCGTCGCGCGATGTCTCGAGCACCTTCTCGAGCACCGGTACTCCCAGCGTGCCGAGCGCCAGCAGCTGCCGTCGGGCGCTCTTTCCCCTGTCGCTCTCGGGAGAGACGAGCTCCATCGCGAGCTCGAACACGCGCTCCTGAATCGCCGGGTTGCGTGCCAGCTCGCCGAGCCAGTCGAAGCGTGGGTTCGCGGCGCCGGCACCGCGGAGCTCGGCGAGAAACGTACGCGCCTGGCGCAGCACGCTTGGCGCGACGACTCGCTCGCCGGGCTTTCTTTCGGCGAGCGTGGTGACGAGCTCGCCGAGCAATTTCTTCGCCGCATCGAGTTTGCCCTGTTTGCGGTAGCAGCGCGCGGTGTAGAGGAGCGCGCGAGCACGGATGTCGTCCGGTGTGTTGTCGTCGCTCGTGAGCGTGCGGTAGACCTCGAGCGCGCGCTCGAGATCCCCGGTCGCGACCTCGAGGAGCTCGGCTTCGAGAAGACGAGTCGACGGATCGGCCTTTCGGGGGCTGTCGTCGCCGGCCGGGCGCTGTTGCGCGACCACCGGCGCGGCGAGAAACGCGACCAGAACGACGTGGACGGCGATGCGACGGGCGCGTGGGCGGAGCTCGGATTGCATGGTGAACCTCCTGTCGGTGGCAACCGCTTCAACGCGCGTCATCGTGACGCCGAGTTGTCAGGACCGTGTTAGAAATCGCATGGCTGCCCGGGAGAACGCTCGAGCTTGTCGAGTCTGTCGCGGGCAGCCCATGCGCGCGGAGTTGGAGCTGACCGCGTCGCGCTCACTCCGCGGGGGTGACTACTGCGCGGCAGCTCAACTCCGCAAGGGTTGACTGCGCCGGCGGCAACTTTCCGCGCTGGCTTCCGCCAGCCCATGTGCGCGAAGTCGGATCTGACCGCTCCGCGGCAGCTCGACTCCACCTCCAGTGTAGCAGGCTCGCCGAGTCGCTGTGACTGCTAGCATTCGCACGGTGCGAACGAGTCGCACGAGAGCGCGTCGGGCGTCGGATCCCAATCACACGCGTCGAACGGTGCCGCGGGTTCCGCCGAGCCGAGGAAGAGGTAGATCAGCAGATACACGGCGTCGGTCAGATTGACGTCGCCCGTGTCGTTCGTATCGGCTGCCTTCTCGCACGACAGGCGCGGCGGACTGCCGAGGAACAGGCTGCCGAGGATGGTCACCGCGTCGCTCACGTCGATCCCGCCGTCCGCATTCGCATCGCCGCGTCGGAACGGAGCGTGGTCGCCGCACGTGGCGGGCGGGATGGCGATGACAGCGAGGTAATCGTCGTCCGGACTCTCCACAGGATGGTCGTACTCGATGCTCCAGCCAGGCAGGAGTCCCGTGACCGAGTCGAACTCGCCGGCGCGAGACCGATACGCGGCGATCGCGAAGCTGTCTCGATCCTCAGGCGGCGCGTCGACCTCGAGGTCGCCCGCGATGCGCAGCCGGTCGGCTACGACGTGACCTCCGGGACCTGCCTGCAGCGTAGACCCTGGCGGCAGCGTCAGCTGGTCGATCGCGATGCTCTCGAACCGGAGCGTGGCAAACCGTCGCACCTCGAACGTGGCGGTCGAGAAATACCAGGCCGTGATCCCGTCCCGAGCGACGAAGCTCCAGGACGTCGGCTCGATGCCGTCGCCGATCAGCAAGCTGTTGAGCTCGAATCGCCGCCCCGGAAAGCGCGAGAAGTCGATCGTTGTCGAACCCTCACCGCCTTCGAGGAGGATGTCGCTGTCGTCGTCCGGGTAGCTGCCCCAGATGACCTCGCAGAACCAATTGTCGGTGTCCCACGCGTCGGCATCGCCAGCGACGCCGCTCCAGGAGCCCCAACGCCGTGGATCGATCCAGCGATGGACGTCGGCGTCGTGGTCGCGAATCAGGAGCTCCGAGCCGTCGTACCACGTGCCGACGAGGGCGCTGTCCGAGCGGGTGAGCTCGCGCGCGAAGACCTCGACGACGGCGCCGCTCGCGGCGAGCGATCCCATCACCCGGCCACCGCGCAGGCTCGCGATCGGACGACCGAAGCCTCCTTGGCCGACGCGCAGGTTGACGACTTCGCCCCCGGACATCCCGAGGCCCGCGTTGTCGAAGACGAACACGTTGAACGCGAGTCCGTCGTGAAGCCGCACCGTGCTGAGGTCATACGAGCGGACCGTCTCGATTCGACCTCCGGTCATCACGAGCGTGTCGTCGCCGAAGAGCTCGACCTCGACCAGATCGTCGCCCGGACCGACCTCGACCGTGTCCGCACGCAGGCCGACCGTGCCCAGGGCTGCCGAGAAAAGACACACGAGGCGCAGTGCTGCCGTCGTCGTCATGGCGAGTCCTCCTGACGCGTTGGCTGGGGATGGTCAATGCTAACGCGGTGCGTGGTGGACGACAACACGGGCCTTGGTGAAGATAGTGGCCACGTCGCGGCCACCGCGGCGAGGAAGCTCGAGGGCCCTCTTTCATGTTCGATCGACCGGTTCGACAGTTCACGTCACTCGCCATCGCAGCGCTGATCGGATTGTCCTGCGCCGCCGCGCTGCACGCGAAGCCGTTGCAGCTTCGCGAGGATGACAGCATCGTCTTCGTCGGCAACACCTTCGCCGAGCGACTGCACCTGTTCGGCTACTTCGAGACGTTCCTCCACGCGGCGTTCCCGGATCACCGCCTGCGCGTTCGCAACCTCGGATGGTCGGCCGACGAGGTGACACTGATGCCGCGACCCATGGGGTTCGGCAGTCTGCACGACGAGCTCGCTCGCGAGAAGGCAGACGTCATCTTCGCGTGCTTCGGCATGAACGAATCGTTCCGCGGCGCAGCGGGGCTCGAGCGTTTCCGTAGCGACCTCGACCGTTTCGTCACCGGCCTGCGCGCGCAGAGGTTCAACGGGGACTCGGCCCCGCGCCTCGTGCTCGTGTCACCGATCGCCCACGAGGACGTCGGTGGCGATCTGCCGCGCGGAGCAGTGCACAACCAGAGCCTGCGGTCGTACACGCGAGCGATGGCCAAG
>CAYMRB010000540.1:0-5960 GCA_964392615.1 uncultured Planctomycetia bacterium
AAGAGGGAGCTGTTCCTCGAGATCGAGAAGCACTTCCGCCCGGAGTTCCTCAACCGCATCGACGAGATCATCGTCTTCAACAGCCTCGATCGGGAGGATCTCCGCCTGATTGTCGATATCGAGCTGCAGCACGTCATTCACCGTCTCAAGGCGCAGGGCCTCGACGTTGCGATCAGCGGCGAGGTGCAGGAGTTCCTGATCGACAAGGGCTTCAATCCCGATTTCGGCGCGCGGCCGCTGCGCCGTGCCGTCGAGCAGTTCATCGAAGACGCCATGGCCGAAGAGATTCTGCGCGGCCACTTCGAGAACAAGAAGTCGATCACGAGCGGGATCAAGGACGGCCAGGTCTTCTTCGCGCTCGACGAGGAGGCCGGCGATCCGCCGCTCGAGGAGATGCCCGAGACGGTCGCCGCCGCATCCGACGACGACTCCGACGCGAGTTGATCCGTCGGCTCAGCGGCTCCGCAGCCGCCCGCGCAGCTCGCCCGCCAGGTAGATCGATCCCGCGATGACGATCGCATCGCCGCGGGCAACCGCTGCATCGAAGGCTTCGTGCGGTGATTCGATCACCTCGCCCGAGCCGAGGTTGTCGCGCAGCTCCCGCGGGTCGAGCGAGCGGTTCGCATCGGCGCGCGTGAAGACGAACGCGTCGGCCATCGACGGCAGCCGTGCGACGATCGCGTCGCGGTTCTTGTCCGACGCGAGCGAGAACAGCAACGTGCGGGGTCGCGGGAAGTCGATCTCATCGAGCGTGGCGGCCAGCGCGTCGATCGACTCCGTCGTGTGCGCGCCGTCGAGGCAGATCGGCGGTCCGAGGTTGGCTTCGCTGTCGGGAGACCCCGCGGCGAAGATCTCGACGCGGGCCGGCAGGACGAGCGTCGCGAGGGCTCGACGCAGCGCGTCGGGAGCGGTGGGGCGCTCCGCGTCCGCGGCCCAGCGGCGGTGGAGCTCCAGGGCGATCGACAGATCCGTGCGCAGCGCCGGGCCGCGGATCGCCGGCGCTTCGACCGCGCCGTCGACTCCATCGATCGCCAGCCAGCCGACGCCGAGTCGCCGCACGGAATCGGGGCGCGCTGCGACGATCGGTGCGCCGGTCTCTCGCGCCACCGCCTCGATCGTCTCGCGAGCTTCCGGCGGTAACGATCCCAGGACGACCGAGACGCCGGGCTCGAGAATGCCGGCCTTCTCGCGCGCGATCTGCTCCAGGCTGTCGCCGAGCAGGTGCGTGTGCTCGAGGCCGATGCTGGTGATCGAGGTGAGCTGCGGGGACAGGATGTTCGTCGCGTCGAGCCGTCCGCCGAGCCCGACCTCGAAGATCGCGACGTCGACCTCGCAGCGCGCGAACCACTGCATCGCGAGCGCCGTCATGAGCTCGAAGAACGTCGGAGACGCCTCGGGCCGCGGGCGGCGGCGCTCGAGGATCGGGAGCATCGCGTTGGTGAGGTCGATGAGCTCGTCGGCGTCGATCGGCTGGCCGTCCACCCGCAAGCGTTCGCGGAGGTGTTCCAGATGCGGCGACGTGTACGTGCCGACCCGCCACCCGTCAGCGCGAAGGAGCGCCTCGAGCATCAGCGATGTCGCGCCCTTGCCCTTCGTGCCCGCGATGTGGATCGACGGATAGCGCTGCTGCGGATTGCCGAGCTCGCCGGCGAATGTCCGCATGCGCTCCAGATCGAGCGTGTCCTGGCCGTAACGGAAGGATTGAAACTTCTCGTAATTGGTGAATGATGCCAGGAATCGCCGGAAATCGTCGAAGTCCGTCAGCGGTTTCATCGGGTCGCTTATAGGGAAGCCCGTTCGTCTTGTCCACCGCCAACGCTCCGCCGGCACCCGACGTCCGCGCTGGTGCGAACATCGTCATCTCCGCGGCCGAGCCGTCGGGTGATCTTCACGGTCGGCACCTGATCGAGGCCGTCCACCACGTTCGTCCCGACGTCCGCTTCTGCGGCTTCGGCAGTCGGGAGATGCAGGCGGCCGGGTGCGAGATCTGCGCCGATCTGACGGACGTCGCGGCCATGGCGCTCAATTGGGTCGGCGGCATCATGCGGTTCATCCGCGTGTTGAAGAGGTTCGACGAGCTTCTGGTCGAGAGGCGCCCGGCTGCGGTGGTGCTGATCGATTCGCCGGGGCTGCACTTCCTCATGGCGCGCCTGGCGAAGTGGCGCCGCGTGCCGGTGGTGTACTACATCTGCCCGCAGATCTGGGCATGGGCTCCGTGGCGGCGCCGCAAGATCGTCCGCTACACCGATCTGCTGATGCCGATCCTGCCGTTCGAGGAGGAGATCTACCGCGGTCACGGCACGCCCGTTCGGTACGTCGGTCACCCGCTGGGCGACGAGATGCAGTCCGTCTCGAGTGACCTGGGCCGCGACCTGCGGCAGCGGCTGGCGATCGAGCCGGAGCAGCGCGTCATCGGCCTGTTCCCGGGCAGCCGGTCCAAGGAGGTCGAGATGCTGGCACCGGTCTTCCACCGGCTGCTGCGGGACATGGGGCTCGACGCCGCGCGCCACCGGGTCGTCGTGTCCTGCTATCGCGACGAGTTCCGCGCGCCTCTCGAGCAGGCGGCGGAGGACGCCGGGGTCGACACGGAGCTCGTCGGCGACGATGCGCGCGCCCTGATGCAGGCGTGCGATTTCGCGCTCGTCGCGTCGGGGACTGCCTCTCTGCAGCTCGCGTACTACGAGAAGCCGATGGTCGTGCTCTATCGGACCAACGGCTTCGGTAGGTGGATGTTCGAGCATTTCGCGGTGACGCCGTGGATCGCTCTTCCGAATATCCTCGGCGCGTCGGTCAATGGCGGCGAGGCGACCGTCGTCGAGGAGCTTTTCTACGACGAACCGCACGAGGGGATCGCGACTTCGGCCCGCGAGCTGGTCGACGATGGAGAGGCGCGGAGTCGAGCCCTGGAGGCGCTGGGGCGGCTCAAGCGCGCCTTTTTCCGCCCCGGAGGCGGCGCGCGAGCTGCGGAGACCCTGCTCGCGTTTCTCGGCGGAGAATTGCCGGAGGTTGCAATTCCGCGACCCCCGATCGAAGATTCGATGAGTCAGGGTGGCGCCTCGAAAGAACCATGAGCCGAACCTCGCGAACTCCTGGACACGGCAGAGAGTCCCGTTCCAACCGCCACGAACGTCCCGGCAGGGCCAACGCGCGGCCGCCGAAGGCCCAAGTCCGTCGGCGCGTCGGCATGCAGTTGATCTTCCTCGCGGTCATCGGCGGCATGATGTTGGTCGCCCTCGGCTATCAGCAGGCGGGCTGGTTCGGCGGCGTCAAGGAAGAGCCCAGTGGGCGCTCGGTGTCGCTCGACGAGCTGCGCGCCGAGTATGCCGAGGAGGTGGGCGACGGCGGCTCGGTCGAGCTGCGGAGCCAGGAGGAAATCGAGCGATTCCTCGAGCAGCATGACGACGACGGCGCGTTGACGATCGGTGACCTCGACGATTTCGCCGATCAACCGCCGCCGTCCATGGCGCCGTTCGAGGACGATCCGGTCCTGCTCGAGCTGGCAGCGAGTCGCGACCGGACCGCCGGCGAGGAGGACCTCGACGTCGTCACCGACGAGTCGATCATCTACCTGTTGCACCGCGCGCTCGCCCGTCCGGACGAGACCCGCAGCGGTCAGCCGGTACTGACGTCGCGTCGCGATCGAGTCACGGAGAGGCTACTCGCCGAGCCCGACCGTTACCGCGGCCAGCTCGTCGAGATCGTCGGCAACCTCGTCCGCCAGGAGCGGGACAAGAGCCCCGTGCAGTTCCGCGCGCTGCCGGACGATCACGAGAGCGGCCTCGAGCGGACGTTCCGATCCTACGTCTACGCGTCCGAGAGTCCGAAGGACTCGTTCTTTCTCGTCTACTCGTCGAAGCCTCAGGACCTCGAGCACCTCACCGGGGTGACGTTTCGCGGCTACTTCTGCCGCCTCTACACGAACGACGTCGAGGTCAACGGCGAGCTGTACAAGGGCACGATTCCGATTCTCGTCGGGCTGGAGCACTCGTTGCTCCCGTCGGCTCCTCCGGCCGCGCCGAGCATTCTCTACCTGCTGCCCGTCGCGATCATTCTGCCGCTGGTCGCCGGCGCGTTCATCTTCGTGCTGACGCGGCGCACGAACCGGACGTTCGAGAGCCGTCGGGAGAAAGCCCGCTCGGCCGTCAAGAGCGGCGACGAATCCGCAGGCTCGAAGGCCAGCGCCGCCGACAGCACCAGCACCGAGGACTGAACTTGTCGATACGCAAGGTCGATGTCCGCGCGGCGGGCGGATCGTATCCCGTCTTCGTCGGGTCCGGGGCGCTATCGAAGGTGGCGCGAGTGTTCCGGGGCTCGTTTCGACCGTCGCGCTTGCATCTCGTCACGGACTCACGCGTCCGACGTCACTACGGAAAGGCCGTGCGCGAGGCGCTCGAGTCGACCGGATTGCCCGTGTCGCAGACGGTCGTTCCCGCCGGTGAAGCCTCCAAGAGCTTCGTCGAGCTCGAGCGCATCGTCCGCGAGACGATCCGCGCCGGTTGCGATCGTCGCGCGTGCCTCGTCGCGCTCGGTGGGGGGGTGGTCGGCGATCTGACCGGGTACGCTGCGGCTAGCCTGTTGCGCGGCGTGCCGTTCGTGCAGGTGCCGACGACTCTCCTCGCGATGGTCGACGCCTCGGTCGGCGGCAAGACCGGCATCAACGTGCCGGAAGGCAAGAACCTCGTCGGCGCGTTCCACCAGCCTCGCGCCGTGGTGATGGACCTCGACACTCTGCGCACGCTGCCGCGTCGGGAGGTGCGCGCGGGTTGGGCGGAGATCATCAAGACCGCCGCGATCCGCGACACGCGGCTTCTGAGCCTCATCGAGAAGGAGCGAGAGGCGCTGCTCGCCGGCGACGAGGCGCTGCTCGGACGCGTCGTCGCGCGTTGCGTGCGGATCAAGGCTGCCGTCGTCGAGGCCGACGAGCGCGAGTCCGGAGTGCGGATGATCCTGAACTTCGGGCACACCCTCGCCCACGGCATCGAGGCTGCGCAGGGCTACGGCGGGCTTCTGCACGGCGAGGCCGTCGCGGTCGGCATGGTGTTCGCAGCGCGGCTCGGCGAGCGGCTGGGGCGGACGGCCACGGGCACCGCGGAGCGGCTCGAGGGCACGCTTGCCGCCTACGGGCTTCCTGTGGGCTTGAGGGGATGCGATACGTCGCGTATTCTGGCGGCCATGTCCCGCGACAAGAAGCGCGGGCCGAAGGGTTTGCGATGGGTCTTTCTGCCACGCATCGGCGAGGCGGCCATCGCGGACGACGTCGATCCGAAGGTCCAGCAGCGTGAGTTGCAGGCCTTCTCGACGCAGCATGGCTGACGGAGTGATAATCGGATGAAGCGACTGTCGCCGGGCGGTTTTACCAAATGCATCGGACTCGTGGCGCTGTCGGTATTCGTGGCCGGCTGGACCGGCTGTGATTCCGGATCGCCAGCACACCCAACGAGCGCCGACGAGCTCGTCGGCTCAGCGCATCCCGCGCTCGGCGAGACCGTCGTGGCTAGCCCGAAGGCTCGTCCGGTCTCCACGGACCCGCACGACCACGGCGGCGGTGTGCCAGCCGGCCATCCCCCGCTGGACGGCGGCAGCAGCGGCACCAAGCCGGTCGCCGGCGGGAAGACGTGGCCTCCCGGCGAGGCATTCCAGGTCTCCGGCATGACCGTGAAGCCGCCCGAGGGGTGGGTTCGCGAGACGCCGTCGAGCGGCATGCGCGCCGCGCAGTTTCGCTTGCCGCGCGCCGATGGTGACCCGTTCGACGGTGAGCTGACCGTGATCGCGGCCGGCGGCGACAAGTCGAGCAACATCACGCGCTGGCGCGGTCAATTCCAGGAGAAGCCCGAGGCGAAGGTCGCCGAGCGCAAGGTCAACGGCATCGATGTCACGATCGTCGAGCTCGAGGGGACGTTCCTCGAGAAGGGCGAGCCGCGGTCGAACTATCGCGCGTTGATGGCGATCGTGCAGGCGCC
>CAYMRB010000541.1:0-5959 GCA_964392615.1 uncultured Planctomycetia bacterium
GACACGCGTTCCTCTGCGACGGCGACGCTCTTCCGCTGAATCTGGTAGCTGATGACCTCTCGCTGCAGGGACCGGTACGCGTCGCGTATGGTTAAGCGGATGTTGTCCTCGAAGAGCGACAGCCGGCGCTGCTGGCGTCGATGTGAGATGAGCGAAGCGACGTACTGATTGCGCTCCGCCTTGCGATCGAGCGGCAGGTCGAGCGAAAAGCCGAATCCGTACGCGATATCGTCGAGGTTGAATTCGAAGGGCTTCTGCCCGTTGTCGCTGTTGCTTGGAATGCTAGCCGAAGCGTTCACGTCGAACTGCGTCCGCAAGCCGTCGGCGACGACCCGAACACGGCGCGCGGAGTCCTCCAGAGAGCCTCGCTCGTTGGCGAGATCGAGGCGGTCCTCGAGAGCGGCCTCGATCGCACGATCGACGGGCACGGCAAGCTCTCGCGCCCCGCGTTCGACGAGACGATCGAGTTCGGCGGTGTCGAGCACGATGGACTCGCTCACCGGAATGCCGAGCGTGATTTTGAACTGGTCACGCTGGAACTCGTACCGCTGCACCGCTGCGAGGTAGCGGTCCTTGGCCTGCAGCTCCTGCTGCTCGGTCTGACCGACCTCGGTGACGAGGACCTCACCGGCCTCCTTGCGAGCCTTGACTCGCGCCGTACTGTCCACCAGGCTCTGCCAGTTGTCGTATTCGTTGCGGATCGTGACGCGAGCTTCCAACGTGCGGAAGTACTGACTGATCACGTTCACCGCAAGCGTCTTGCGCGCGCGCTCGAGGGAACGGATGTCGTACATGACATTGCGCTCGGCCTGAACGAGCGGCTCCTCGACAACTTCCCTTCGGAACCCGCGCAGCAGCGGCTGCGTGATCGTGCCCTCGAGGATCGTCGACGCGACTTCGCGCCGGTTACCCGAGAAGAACTGGAACAGGCTGTTGAGCGCCGTGAGCGATAGGCGCGTGCCGTTCGTCCACACGGACGTCCAGTTCAAGCCGAGCGAAGTATCGATCGAGCCGGAGCGTTCGGTGTCCGAGCCGCGATCGTACGAGCCGGTCACCATGCCGAGGAAGCGCGGCGCGAAATCCCAGCGCGCCAGCGTCAGCGCCAGAGAGGTCTCGTACACGAGCTCCCGGTCCGCCTGGTAGTCGCGGTTGTTCGCGAGCGCGAGACGGAGGCACTCCTGAAGCGACAGCTTGCGCGCCGTCTCGGTCGGCGTGCCGGCGAGCGGTTGACGGTCGCCGTAGGAGGTCTTTGCCGTCCCGGTATCGGCGTCGGCATCGGCATCGGCATCTGCATCTGCATCGGCGTCGGCGTCGGCGTCGGCATCGGCATCGGCATCGGCGTCGGCGGGAGGCCGTCCTGCCGCGCCGGGGCGCGCGCGGCCGCGGGGGGGGGGCCGGCGGGGGCGGGCGGGGCGGCGGCGGCGGCGGCGGCGGCCGCGGCGTCGGCGTCGGCATCGGCATCGGCGTCGGCGTCGGAACCCGTCCCGGCGTCGGGCTGGTTCAGCTGCTGTTTGAGCTTCTTCAGCTCTTCGTCGACGTCGACCTTCTCCTCCTTCGCCTGCGGCTCAGGCGCTTCGAGGAAGCGTTCGGTCGCCGTGACCGCTCCGACCTCGCCGAGGGCGAGCGGCTTCTGCTCGACGTCGAAATCACGCGTCGAGAGGAACTCGCCTTCGCCGACCTCCGCCGACTTGTCGTCGACGATCGAATAGACCTCGCCGTCGGCCTGCTCGCGATACCACTCCTCGGTGCACGCGCTCAGACAGACGACACCCAACACCACTGCCACGCGGCGGAAGTACGGACCTGATCGCAACGACACTCTCCGCAAGCGACGACGTTCAACGGTTCTTGGAGCCTCTGCGAAGGAGGTGTCTTACTCCCTTCTGGGGTCTTTGTGCAACGGTCGAGGACGCCGGTGGCCTTCGGGAGGGAAAGGGCCCGGTAATATCGTGGCGATCGCACGGGTCGGAGACGCTATTCCGTCTCGTTCAGCGCGGCCTCGATCTCCGTCAGCGCCGAGCGTGCGCGGTCTGGCGACAGCCGCTCCGGGTCGTTCAGCATGCCCCGAACGTCCCAGAGCGTCTGCCGCAGACGGCTGGCCTTCAGGTCGGCGTGCTCGTCGACCTTGCCGAGGCGCTGGGTCAGGTCGCGGTACCGCTGGTAGAGGTCGCGGTACTTGACCTCCCAGTCCTCGCCCCCTTTCGCCTCGCCGCGACGGACGAACACCATCATGCCGACGAAGAAGCCGAACGCGAACACGAAGAGGAAAGGAAGGAGACGAAGGATCATCCGCTGAGTGCTGGCACCTAGAGGCTACCGTCCGGCTTGTCGGGGGCGGCCTTCTTCGGCTCCTCATTCTTCGGCGGGGCCTTCTCGGGGGCCTTGGCGGGCTTCGCCGGTGCGCCCTTGTCGTCGGCGAACGCCTTGGTGAGGTAGTGTCGGTAGAGCTTCTCCGCGACCGACGTTCCCTTGCTATCGTGCTCCGCGGCGATGCGCAGGAGCTTGTCGAGGCCCGCCGTCGCCTGGTCGGAGAACAGTGTCAGATAGGCGTCGAGCAGGGCGTACTCCTCGCCGACAGCCGCGCGCTTCTCCTCGAACGCGCGACGGGACGGGAAGTGCGCGGCCGCGTTCTCGGGGAGCACGGCGAACGCAGCCTCCGACTTGAGCGTCTGCGCGAGCAGCAGGTTCGCGTAGCGATTCTTGCCGAGACCGACCAGCGCCTCGACGAGGAGAATCGGATAGCGCGCGTCGTCGGAGTCCCGATACCCCTCCGCGAGAATCAGGCCGGCGGTCTTGTACTTGCCGGCGCGCATCAACTCGAGCGCGGCAGCGAGCTCGCGGGCGCCGTCGTCATCCTCGAGAAGCCCCTCCTCGAGCATTCCGTCGTCACCGTAGAGCCACGCCGGGTACTGCGGCGAGCGTACGACTCCCTGGAACGGGCCGAGCGAGTACGTCCGCAGCGGGTTCGGATCCGCGGGCGGCATCTGGAGCCCCATCTGCCACGCGAACGGGTAGTTGTTCAGCAGGCCGAGACGCGGCTCGATCGCCACGGGCGGCGGATACTGCTTGTAGCTGGAGGCCTGCGGCATCGTCCACCACGCCGGACCGTAGCCGTACGGCAGGCCGCGCCAGCCGTACCGGAGCGCGTCCGAACGGTCGCGGGCCGGAGTCGCCGAGCGGCCGCGGACCTTCTTCGCCGCCGCACGCCGCGCAGTATCAAGGCCGACGCGCGGGACGCCGCCGCTCTGCGCGGTCGCGCTCGAGGCCACCAGGAGGCAGCCGAGGACACAGCCCAGGAGCCGAGCCGAGGTCGTGGAGGTGAGGTTCCGTCGCATGCGAGATCTCCTTTCCCGGGTCCCGGCCGACGTCCGGGTCCCGTCATGGTACGCCTTCCGGCACGGTGGCTTGGCCACCCGCTGGACCGCGACCGAGGCGAGACATCTCTTTCTCTCTCCAGGCGACCGGCTCCGCGAACGGAACGGGTCCCACTGGGGGATTGTAAGCAACGTCACGGCAGGAGCGTACCGAATTCTGGCGCCGGGATCGCCGCCGGGATCGCCGCCCGGCTCGACCGCCTGCTCAGACGCCGAGCAGGCCGCCGTCGGCGACCAGCGTTTGCCCGGTCACGTAGCGGGCGTCGTCCGAGGCGAGGAATGCGATGGCGCTCGCGATCTCGGCCGGCTCGCCCAGACGGCCCAGCGGGACCTGCCGCACCACTCGGCGCTCCTTCTTGGGCTCCTTCCACAGCGCTTCGCTCAGCCGCGTACGGATCACGCCGGGAGCGACGCCGTTGACGCGTATGCCGTCCGCCGCGAGCTCCACCGCCAGCGTCTGCGTCATAGCGTTCACGGCTGCCTTGCTGATGCCGTAGGCGCCGAGGCCGGCCACCGGGCGATAGGAGGCCACGGTCGACACGTTGACGATCGCGCCCCCCCCACCCTGGGCGCGCATACGCCGCACTCCCGCGCGCGCGACGATCAGATAGCCGCGCAAGTTCGTATCGACGATCTTGTCGAAGACGTCGAGGTCGATCTCGGCCAGCGAGCTCATGGTCGGATTCGTCGCCGCGTTGTTGACGACGACGTCGACCTTACCAAACGCCGCGACCGCAGACTCGAAGGCGGCGTCGACCTCGTCGCTGCGGGCGCTGTGAGCGACGGTCGTCTCGGCGCGCCCCGCGGTGACCGCGTCCAGCTCACGGCGCGCCGCGTCGAGACCTTCGCGCTGGCGAGCGGTGATCACCACGCTCGCGCCGCGCTCGAGGAACAGGCGCGCGGTCGCGAGCCCGATGCCGCGACTCCCGCCGGTGATGAGGGCGACCTTGCCATCGAGTCGAGCGGCGCTCGTATCCATGCTTCCTCCACGCATTGCAGTCGCCCCTGACCGAGCCATGCCGAGAAGCTCGCGGTGGCGATTCGTGACAGTTACCATGTCGGTCAGCCGGTGTACAGAGCCGGAGGCGGGCCGCCAGGAACTCGACAGGGAGAACCATGCCTCGAGAGCTCAACAGATGGTCGATCGCGCTGCTCGTATCGACGGCCGTGGCAGCGACGGTCGCGATGTCGTCACCGGCGCGAGCCGACGACTACGCGCCCCGATTTCCCGCGGGCCAGGTCGCGGCCTGGAAGGGCACTGTCGAGGTGCGCCAGACGGTCGACGGCGACGCCGCGCCGGTTAGCCGCTTCGACGCGCACGTGCTGCGACTGGTCAGCGCGGACGGCGCGTCGATCGACGTCTTCCGCACGCTCACGCCGCGGTCGTCCGACGATGCGAGCGCCGCGATGGCCGATCGCTACGCGCGTGCGTCAACGACCGCGCTGCCGCTCCTGGACGAGCCGCCCCAGGAGCTCGACGGCGCCGCGGATCTCCTGCAGGTCTACGTACCTCGCCTGCCGTTGTCGCTTGGGGCGGTCGTCGCAGAGGCGCAGGGGCCGCCCGTCGAGCGGGACGTCGCCATCCTCGGCAGCCTGCGTGTGCGCGGCAAGGTCGCGACGACGATGTCGACCGGAGGCGCGGATCGGGTTCTGTCGCGGGAGCTGATCGCGGGATCGACGGCGACCGCATCGGGCGAGCCGGGCGAGCCGACCGAGCCGACCGAGCCGGCCGAGCCGTTCGAGTTTCAGGGCCACGTGGCGCGCCTGGTCGCGTGGCGCGAGACGTATACGTGGAGCGTCGAGCAGCGGCTGATCCGCTCGCGCCGCTTCACCTACTCGGCGCGCATCGACATGCGAGGCACGCCGGTGGAGTTGACGGTCGACGCGCAGCTCCACACGGCCGAGGTCTTCGCGACGCGCGTGGAGCTCGGGTTCGGGGAGGCGACGCAGGCCGAGTCCATGCAGCGTCGAGTCGTCGCGGCCATCGCCGGGCGAGGGCCGAGCGCCACGATCGAGAAGGACGTGCGGGCGCTCGAAGGCCTGGTCGCGGACACGCCGTATGTGCCGCTCGGCCGAGCGGCTCGCGACCATCTCGTTGGCTATCGAGCGCTGTTCGAAGATGATCCGGCGGCTACGGTCTTGAAGAGACTGGTCGGCAGGAGGGCGCCGGGATTCACGCTCGAGAAGCTGACTGGCGGCGAGTTGACGCTCGCGAAGTCGTTGCCGGGCAAGGTGACGCTGCTGACCTTCTGGGGCTATGGATGAGGGCCTTGTCGTAGGGAGGCTCCCTACCTGAACCAGCTCGAGAAAAAGTACGGCGCGCGCGGCTTTCAGGTCATCGCGGTGAACGACTGGGACGAGCCGACGGCGACGATTCGCGCCTTCGCCGACAAGAAGAGCCTCACGTACACGATTCTGCTGATGGGGGGAAAGGTCGGCCTGGAGGCGTACGGCGTCACGAAAGCCCCGACCAGCTATTGGGTGGACCACACGGGCACGGTATTGCGTCGCGAGGTCGGGTTCGACGAGAGTCTCGTGCCGGGCATGGAGGAGCGTATCGAGAGGCTGCTCGCGCGGCGCGATGG
>CAYMRB010000542.1:0-5929 GCA_964392615.1 uncultured Planctomycetia bacterium
GTTGCTGCGCCGTCCTCTCCATCGCCCTCGTGTTCGTTTCCACGACGATCGCCTCCGCGGACGATCCGGACCCGAAGGAGATCCTGCGCAAGGTCGATGCCGCGACCCGTGCGGTGAAGGCCGTCTCCTACGACGCGACAGTCACGATGACCGGCGCGACCTTGCCCGCCCACAACGGCAAGCTCGTGGCGCAGCAGTCGGACAAGGTCGACTTCCCGCGCCTGCGGGCCGCGGGCAAGTTCGGCAGGGTCGAGTTCGACATCGTCTCGGACGGCAAGCAGGTGCTCAGCGTGAACGCGGCGCGCAAGACCGGAGTCCGCGGCGCGCTGCCGGCGGCGCAGGCTGTTCTCAGCCAGGCGTTCGGGCTTTGGATGCAGGAGTATCTGCACCCGACGCCGTTCTCCGATGAGCTCGAGAGCCCAGCGAAGTACGAGGGAACGAAGACCATCGGCGGCGTCGAGTGCGACGTGATCTACGTCGAGTACGTGCAGGCGTCGGCGAAGGCGCGCTGGTGGTTCGGCCGCGAGGATCACCTGCCGCGGCAGGTCGAGCGGATCTACCGCGACGGTGCCGCGACGCGCACGTTGACGCTGACGAACCTCGACACGAAGCCGAAGATCGACAAGGCCACGTTCTCGACACAGGCGCCGGACGGATTCAACGTGAAGCCGTACGAGCCGCCCGTGCGCCGTGCGCGGCCCGCACGGCCCGCGCTCTTGGAGGTCGGCAGTGCCGCGCCCGATTGGTCGCTGAAGACGCCGGCCGGCGAGTCGGTGTCGCTGAAGGGGCTGCGCGGCAAGGTCGTCCTGATGGACTTCTGGGCGACGTGGTGCGGTCCGTGCAAGCGCGCGATGCCCGGTGTTCAGAAGCTGCACGAGAAGTTCGCCGACAAGCCGGTCGCGATCCTCGGCATCAACTGCTGGGAGCGCGGCGACGCGCCGGCGTACATGAAGGAGCAGGAGCTTACGTACGGCTTGCTGCTCGGCGGGGACGACGTCGCGAAGGCGTACAAGGTCTCGGGCATCCCGACGTTCTACGTGATCGGGCCGGACGGCAAGATCGTGCATCGCGCATCCGGATTCCGTCCCGATCTCGAGAAGCAGCTCGAGAAGATCATCGCCGACGCGCTGCCGAAGGCGAAGAAGGTCGAGGCGAAGAAGCCGCAGCGACGCGTGCGCATCTGACCCCTCGACGCTCGGAAGCGACACGGTGGCGGACGACGCGACGGACCCACGCGCAGCTCTGTTGAGCTGCTGGTACTGCGGCCGCGGGATCAGTCGGCATTACGTGGAGCGCGACGGCATCCTGCGCTCCCGCGACGAAGCCCATGGCGGCCCGCTGCACCTCTACGGGTGTCCGGCTTGCGGGCGGTCGAACCACTGCGAGCGCTCGAAGCGGGGCCGCTGGTTCGCGTCGCCGCCGTTTCAGCCGAACTTCCTCGAGTACCTGCTCGGCGCGTTCGCGGCGCAGCCGGGCGATTTCCTGCGCGCAGCGGCCTGGTACAAGGAGAACGGCGAGCGTCGGCGCTACTTCTTCGAGCGCGACGGCGATCGCCGCTATTCCAGCGGCGGGTGGTGGCGGCGCTGGTTGCGGCCGGCGGCGTCGTCATCCGCCGAATCGTCGAGCGAGCGCGACGGCGGCGCGGACGACGGGGCCCGGTGGGAGGACGCCGGGAGCGAGCGACGGGACCACCGCCGCGACCGGTCGCGACGCGAACGCGGCGCGGCGGAACGGCCGACAGCGCGCTCGTTCATCAGCCCGTGGGAGCTCCTGGGCCTCGACGAGGGCGCCGACGAGTCGACGATCCGCCGCGCGTTCCACCGCCTCGCCGTTCAGTACCACCCGGACAAGGTTCACCACCTCGGCGACGAGTTCCAGCGCGTTGCCCACGAGAGGTTCAAGGAGCTGCAGCGAGCCTACGAGACGCTCTTGCGGCGGGCGCGCCGCGGCGGCTCCTGACGACCTCCTGACCTCGAGCTTCGCCCCCATCCGGGGGCTCGGTTCGCCCGATCGACTCGGTGGACAAACTCGAGTTGACGCCGGCGGGCCGATCGCATAGGCTTAAGCTTTGTATCGCAGAGCGATCTTTGCATAAGAGTGGAGGCGCGGTCACCATGCCCTTCCCCTTCCGTTCGTCGGAATCCAGCGATTCGATGCGCACGCCACCCGCGCTGCCCGAGCGTGACGCGCCGAGTTCAGTGGCCCCGCGTCGCGCCCTGCTGATTCAGCCGTTCTATCCGAAGGGTCCGCACGCGAGCTTCGGGAAGCACGTGTTGACGCCGAGCCTCGCGCTGACGAGCGTCGCGGCGGCGACTCCGGCGGACTGGGAGGTGCAGCTCTGGGACGAGAACCTGTTGCAGGGGCCGCCGCCGTGCGACCCGTGCCCGCAGGTCGTCGGCATCACCGTGCACCTGACGTTCGCGCGCCGCGCGTACGAGCTCGCGAGGTTCTACCGCCGCTGCGGTGCGCGCGTCGTGCTCGGAGGGCTGCACGTCGTGTCGTGTCCTGGCGAGGCGCGACCTCATGCGGACGCGATCGCGATCGGCGACGGCGTCGCGCTGTGGCCTCGCATTCTCGACGACGTGTCGCTGGGCCGCTTGCGGTCGGAGTACCGCGCCGACTTCCGGGGCGAGTATCGCGACGAACCGGCGCCGCGACGGGATCTCCTGCCGCGGCGCGACTTCCTCACCACGACGAGCCTGATCGCCACGCGCGGTTGCCACAACCGCTGCGGATTCTGCTATCTGGCGACGGACGGCCTCCACGTGCCGCGCCGTGCTCGCGACGTCGACCAGGTCGTCGCGGAGTTCGTGGCAGATGGGCAGCCCTACGGCGTTTTTGCCGACAACAACCTCGGCTCGGATCGCGAGTATCTGCGACGCCTGTGCCGCGCGCTGCGGCCGATCGAGCGAATCTGGAGCGCCGCCGTCACTCTCGACGTCACGGACGATCCGGATCTCGTCCGCGAGATGGCCCTCGCCGGCTGCACCGGCGTGTTCGTGGGCTTCGAGTCGCTGCAGGACGAGAACATCCGCGACGCTCGCAAGCGGGCGCCGTCGGCGAGCGACTGGGCGCGACGCGTCGAGATTCTGCACCGGTGCGGCATCCAGGTGAACGGCAGCTTCGTGTTCGGGTTCGACCACGACCGCACCGACGTGTTCGAACGCACGGTGGAGTGGATCGAGGCGAACCGCCTCGAGTGCGCGACCTTCCACATCCTGACGCCGTATCCCGGCACACCGCTCTATCGACAGCTGGACGCGGAAGGCCGCCTGCTGCACCGCGACTGGGATCTCTGGGACACGGCCCACGCCGTGTTCCAGCCGCGCCACATGTCCCCGCGGACGCTCGAAGCCGGCTACGCGTGGTGCTATCGGCGGCTGTTCTCGCACCGAAGCATCTGGCGTCGTCGTCCGCGGCAGCCGTCAGCGGTGCCGGCGTACCTCGCGATGAGCTATCTGTACAAGCGGTCGAATCGACTCTGGAAGTGGCTCATCCGCCGCCGACGGACACAGGCCGCGTGGCGGCCGCTGGTCGAGCTCTCCCGGCGCCGCCACCTGCGCTTTCGAGCCCGCCTCGCGAGCGAGGAGTGCCGCGGTCCGCGCGCGCGACGCAGCCCGCGCTCGGTCGTGCCCGCGGGAGTCTGACCGGAGAGAGGGGGCCGGGACGAGGGCTCGGAGCCCGGGTGGGGCCCGGCCGGGGGGCCCGGATGCGGGACGCTTCCGGCGTTGCCTGTAGGGTCTTGTTGCCCGGGCCGTTCTCCGGTAACGTTTGCTTTTTCCGCAAGCGATTAACGGAGACCCCGAATGGCATCGAGAACGCCGGAAGCCACCCGTAATGTCGCCTTCGCAGGCCACAACTCCTGCGGCAAAACCTCGCTGGTCGAGAGCCTCCTTCACGCCGGCGGCGCGATTTCCCGCAAGGGATCGGTGGATGCCGGAACCGCGGTGACGGATTTCGACGACCTCGAAAAGGAGCGGAAGAGCAGTATCGATCTCGCGTGCGCTTCTGCCGACACCAAGGACACGCTCCTGAATTTCATCGATACTCCGGGGTACCGAGACTTCGTCGGCCAGGTCTACTGCGCCGCCGTCGGTGTCGACTGCATGGCGGTCGTCGTGTCGGCGGACGAAGGCGTGCGGCCCAATACTCGCAAGGTTTGGGAGATCGCTGAGAAATCCAATCTGCCGGTCATCGTCGTGATCAATCGCGTCGACCGGGAGCACGCGGATTTCGACGACGCTCTGTCGCAGCTGCAGGCCCAGCTCAGCCCCAAGTGTCTGCCGTTGACCGTGCCGAACGCGTCCGGCACCTCGTTCAGCGCCGTCGAGAAGACTCTCGGCAGCGACGAGAGCCTGATGGAGTCGATCGTCGAGTCGAACGACGACCTGATGGAACGCTATCTCGGCGGCGAGGAGGTCTCCGACGACGAGGTCGCCGCGCAGTGCGGCGTCGCCGTCGCGACGCGGGAGCTGTTCCCGGTCTTCGCGACCAGCGCCGAGACGGACGTCGGCATCGCCGAGCTCCTCGACGGCCTGATCGCGTACGCGCCGGCCGCGAGCAACGCCCTCGGACGCACCGCTCACGTTCCCGTCCCCGCGGATGCCGACGCCGACGCCGACGCCGACGCCCCGGAGGCTGTACCGCTGACGACCGGCGCCGACGACGAGTTCTGTGGCGTCGTGATCAAGGTCGTCGCGGACCCGTTCGTCGGCAAGCTGACCTACCTGCGGATCTTCTCCGGTGACATCGGGCACAACGGACACTTCGTCAATCCCCACACGGGGAAGAACGAGAAGGTCGGCAAGCTCATCAAGCCGCAGGGCAAAGAGCACGGCACGATCGAGACGGCCACCGCCGGAGACATCGTCGCGCTGGTCAAGGTCGAAGGGCTGCAGGCATTCGACCTGCTGACCGGCAGCAAGCCGATGGCTTTCGACACGCCGAAGATCCCGCGACCGATGTCCGCGCTCGCCGTGTCGCCGAAGACGAAGGCCGACGAGAAGAAGTTCGCCGAGGCGTTCGGCAAGCTGGTCGATGAGGACGTGACGCTGATCGCCGAACGCGACAGGCGAACCGGCGAGCTGGTGATGGCGGGCGTCAGCTCACTTCACCTGCAGATCCTCTTCGAGCGTCTGAAGTCGCGCTACGGTGTCGAGGTCGAGACGAAGCAGCCGAAGACCCCGTACCTCGAGACTATCACGACGCAAGCCGAGGACATGTACCGGCACAAGAAGCAGTCCGGCGGCGCCGGCGAGTTCGCCGAGGTGCACCTGCGCGTCATGCCGCAGGAGCGCGGCGAGGGGCTCGCGTTCGAGAACAAGATCTTCGGCGGCGCGATCAGCGGCAGCTACGTGCAATCCGCCGAGAAGGGCATCCGCTCGTTCTGCGAGCACGGCGTCGTGGCCGGTTGCCCGGTCGTCGACGTCAAGATCGAGATCTTCGACGGCAAGGAGCACCCGGTCGACTCGAAGGACATCGCGTTCCAGAAGGCCGGCCGCGAGGCGTTCAAGCTCGCGTTCACCAAGGCGAAGCCGGTGCTGCTCGAGCCGATCGTCGATCTCGAGGTCACGTTCCCGAGCGAGATGACCGGTGACATCCAGGGCGACCTGACTCGCCGTCGCGGTCGTCCGCAGGGCGTCGACGCGATGGGCGACTTCCAGGTGCTCAAGGCCCAGGTGCCGCTGGCCGAGATGCCCGACTACGCGTCGAGCCTCGGATCGATGACCGGCGGTCAAGGCAGCTACACGATGGAGATGTCGCACTACGAGGCGGTGCCGGCGAACGTGCAGCAGAAGGTCGTCGAGGCGTACAAGGCAGAGTCGAAGAGCGGCGGCGATCACTAGGCCGCCCTCGGTCTCGCGCCTCGAGCTCTCGAGTTTCGGGGGGGGCGGGGGGGCGGCCCCCCCCCGCCGCCGCCGGGGGGGGG
>CAYMRB010000543.1:0-5887 GCA_964392615.1 uncultured Planctomycetia bacterium
GCTTGCGTCGGTGGTGCTGACCTTCGGCCAGGTGCCGCTGTTCTTCTACCTGCTCCACGTGCCTCTTCTCGTCGTCCTCGCGCACGCTTCCGGAATGCTGCGGGCGGCGGGCCTGCGCGAGACGTGGCTGGCGACCGGCGCAGCCCTCGTGCTGCTCTACCCCGTCTGCGCCGTGTATCGACACGTCAAGCTGCGACGGCGCTGGCGCTGGACTTCCTACCTGTAGGAGCGTCGAGCGTTCGAAGACGCTCCGACCCCGCTCCTCGTCTGACGCACACAGCCCGACAGCGCGACGGCCGCGCCGAGCGACGCGAGAGCGAGCCCGCGGAACGCGGTCCTGTGGCGAGTCATGCGCGAAAATCTTCCAGATGCCCTCTGGGCAGCTCGAAACGACGGATTCGGTGCCAGAGGCCGCAACTCGAGAATAGCCAAACTCGCTCCGAAACGATAGGATACGCGCCTTTACACGGTCCGCGAGAGTACTTTTCAGGGAGGGTTTCGAGAGTGAGCAAGATCAAGGTAGTCGGTCCGATCGTCGAGCTCGACGGCGACGAGATGACCCGGATCATCTGGGCGAAGATCAAAGACAAGCTTCTGCTGCCCTACCTCGACGTCGACCTCCTCTACTACGATCTGTCGATCCAGAAGCGCGACGAGACGGACGATCAGATCACCCTCGACGCCGCGAAGGCGATCAAGGAGCACAAGGTCGGTGTCAAGTGCGCGACGATCACTCCCGACGAGGATCGGGTCGAGGAGTTCGGGCTCAAGAAGATGTGGCGTAGCCCGAACGGCACGATCCGCAACTACCTCGGCGGCACGGTATTCCGCGCGCCGATCGTAACGAGCAATGTGCCGCGGCTCGTGCCCGCGTGGACGAAGCCGATCGTCGTCGGCCGTCACGCGCACGCCGATCAGTATCGCGCGACCGACGTGAAGATCCCCGGCAAGGGCACGCTCAAGATGACCTTCGAGCCCGCCGACGGCGGCGAGGGCCAGGAGTGGACCGTCAACGAATTCGACGGTGCCGGTATCGCGATGGGCATGTACAACACCGACGCCTCCATCCGCGACTTCGCCCGCAGTTGCTTCAATTATGGCCTCATGCTCGGTTTCCCGGTCTACCTGAGCACGAAGAACACCATTCTGAAGACGTACGACGGCCGCTTCCGCGACCTCTTCCAGGAGGTCTTCGACGCCGAGTTCACCGACCAGTTCAAGGACGCGAACTTGACCTACGAGCACCGCCTGATCGACGACATGGTCGCGCAGGTGCTGAAGTGGGAAGGCGGCATCGTCTGGGCGTGCAAGAACTACGACGGCGACGTGCAGTCCGACACGGTCGCGCAGGGCTTCGGCTCGCTCGGCCTCATGACGTCGGTGCTCATGTGTCCCGATGGCGAGACCATCGAGGCCGAGGCCGCGCACGGCACGGTGACGCGTCACTACCGCGAGCACCAGAAGGGCAACCCGACCAGCACGAACCCGGTGGCGAGCATATTCGCTTGGACGCGCGGCCTCGCGCACCGTGGCAAGCTCGACGGTACGCCGGAAGTGACCGAGTTCGCTCACAAGGTCGAGAAGGCGTGCGTCGACACGATCGAGTCGGGCACGATCACCAAGGATCTCGCGGTCGCGATCCACAGGACGACCCGCCCGCCGGAGGGATCGTTCGTCGTCACCGACGACTTCCTCGACGGGATCGAGGCGACGCTGCGCAACGCGATGGCGTAGCGAATCGAGTCCGGCGCTCCGAGGTCATCGCCGCGGAGCGCCGGACCCGTTCGATCACTCCGCCGGTGCGCAGGTCGACACTTCGCACGCGGCCGGATCCACGGCGCCACACTCCCCGGGCCCCGGCGCCGGGATCGGATCCGGCGCGCCGCGGAACAGGTAGTTCAGCAGGAAGACCGCGTCGCTGAGGTTGATCTCGGCGCTGGCGTCGACGTCGCACGCCTCGAGACACGACGGCGGTTCCGCGCCGCGGAACAGGTAATCCAGGATCGCTACCGCATCCGTCAGAAGCGGCGTGCCGTCGGCGTCGCAGTCTCCGCGGCTGAACCAGCTCGACGCGGGCGTGATGCCCTCGATCCGCCCCGGCGTGCCACCGAAGTCTTCCGAGCTGCGCCATGCCGTCGCGGGGTCGTTGTCGCGATCCGGCTCGACGTCGGTCAGCTCGAGGCTGTAGCCGAGCCCGTCCGGCCGCACCGGCCACGGCGGGTCGTTGCGGTAGCGCAGCAAGTCGACCGTCGCGGGATGCCCGGGGCCGACGTCCTTGACGCGCAGGATCTCACCGGCGTTGTCCAGATTGCCGGGGTACGGCCCGATCGCGCGGATCGACGCGCCATTGCGCAGCTCGAACGTGACCGGATCCTTGACGACGCAGAAGATCTCGTCCTCCGCGACCGTCGTGCCCTCGGGGAACACGAACTCCTGGCGCGTGCCGTCACCGAGCGTCGCTCCGAGGCCTTCGATCGTCCAGCCGCTGATGTCGATCGGTCCGCCGCTGTTGTTCCACAGCTCGAGGAACTCGGCGTCCGAACTGCCCACGGGGTTGTACATCACCTCGGTGATCTTCAGCCGATCGTGGCCGCCGAAACCTTCCGTGGTCTGCAGGTAGCGGAGCAGGTAGTCGCGGCGGATGCGGATGTGATTGCGCACGCGGTCGAGGTTCGGGTCGAACGCCGCCGGCGCGTTGCGGTCGTTCGGGGAAGCCGCCGACCGCCCCCACACGGCGATGTCGCGCAGCTGCTCGTCCCACAGGAGATCGCGGAGCTCGACGATACGATCCTCGTAGAGCTCCGACGTGTACTTCTCGTGGAGAGCGTCCCAGAGACGCACGATCAGCGCGCGGCGATAGTGCGCCCCAGCCCGCGAGAAGAACCTGTCGAGCAGGTGATTGCCGGCGCCACCGCCGCGGAACGACGTCGTGTACCACGGCGTGATCCCGGGGTTGTCCATCAGGTCGTTGAGGACACCGCGGTTGTTGCCATCCCAGCGCTTGCCGTACGTGAGATCCATGTCCCACGTGATCGGCATCCACTTGCCGCGCTCGGTGTCGTGGTACAGGTAGTGATTCTTGTGCGGGTAGTCGCGGTTGTTCGGAAGCACCTGCGCCGCCTGGTAGTCGACGATCGCGTCCTCGTCGGTGTTCGTGCTGAAGAACTCGACGAGATCGTCGGGAGTCCGCGCGTCGTGCAGTCCGTCGAGGAATTCCTCGAGGTCGGAAAAGTCGCCGTCCTCGTTCGTCTTCTTCTCGTACGAGCTGCGCACGTTGCCGGTCGTGCCGTCGCGCTCCTCGCGCGACGCGACGGCCTTGTAGAGGTTGCCGTCGGGATTCAGGTCGTTGCGTGCGAGAAAGCGGTGGTCGGGGTGCTCCATCGCGGCGTAGAGCCCGAAGTACCGCCCCTCGGCGTGCAGACGCACGTAGTAGTGGAAGCAGTACGGACTCGCCATCGAGTCGAAGTTCTCCCACGCCATGCGCTCGCGGATCAGGCTCTTGTCCGTGTAGAGGCTCTGGAGGTTGATCTTGCGCACGCCGCGATACTCGCGACCGCGAAGGAACTTCACCTTGAGGAACTTCTTGATCACGTTGCCGTCGCCGCAGACGGACTGTCCGCGACGCCGGACGCCGACGTTGAACCAGAGGTCGCCCCGATACGCAAAGGATGCGGGTCGATACGTCGCGCAATTGAGCGCCGCGACGAACGACCGCGGGTTTACCGCGCCGGGAAACATGAGCGAGTACACCGGCAGGTTCGAGTCCGGCTGCTCGTCGTTGACGTAGTAGCCGTACACGCCGGTCGGGTCGTTGAACGCCGGAAACTCGCGCACGCCGGTCGTCGAGGAAGACGCGACGACGCGGAACGTGACCTGGCTGTCGTGAGCCTGCGGAGGCACCTCGACGCCCCAGATGCCGTCCCCGGCCGCTCCGTCTCCCGCCAAGCCGTCATCGAGCATCTCGAGCTCGAACGACTCGCCCTCGAAGATCGTGACCTGGAGCGTCACTCGGTCGACGCCCTCGCCGCGCACGCGAGCGCTGACGGACACCGCGTTCTCGGACGTCGGCTCGCGCGGAGATCGCCCGATCTGATCGACGAACGGCGGCACCGAGTCCGCGCGGGCGCCGTTGGGCGCGCCTGGGCTGGCGATCTCGCCGAGGCCGCGGACGTAGTAGAGGCCGCGAGACGGCGACGCTCCGGACAGCCGCACCGTCAGGCGATCGTTCCCGCTCAACAGGCGGTACGAGAATCGCATGTGATAGGTCAGGTCCGTCGCGCGATCGAGCGGATCCGGCGTCTCGAGAGACACGCCGTTCGTCCGTCCGCTACCGCGCGCGGTAGCGATCAGGTGAAGCGCGCCGCTGCCGTCGGGGCCCTGCCCTTCCGCCCACGCGCTCGTCTCGTGCGAGCCGCGAGCGAGCCACGGATCGAGGCCCGTGTCGAACGTGCCGTTCGGAAGCAACTCCGGGCCTGGCACGCCCTCATCGTCGAGAAGCCGCAGCGAGAAGTCATCGAGGAGCAGCTCCCCCGCTTCGGCGAGATAGACGTAGACGCGGTCGCTCGTCGCGCGGCCGAACAGGTCGATCGTCGTCCATTCGTCGCCACCCGAAACCTGGCTGACGTCCCAGCTGGCGGGATCGTCGGACGGCGCCGTCGCGACGATCTTCTCCAACCCGTGACCGAGGCCATCCGCCGCGACCGGCCAATCTCCCTTGTCGCGATAGCGGACCGAATCGGCAAGGGCACCGGCCGCGTCGACCAGCGTGATCCGCTCGCCGTCATTCGACAGCTGGCCCGAGAAATCGCCGACGGCGTTCTCGACGCCGAACTGCTCGACGACGGCTTGACGGTTGCTGCAGACCGCGACGAACGCGCCCGGCTCGAGAACGAAGTCGCTCGCGAAGACGAAGTCGATCCCCTGCGTGAACCGCCAGCCGAGCAGGTTCACCGCGGCGTCGCCGGTATTGACGAGCTCGACGAACTCGATCTCTTCGACGATTTCGAGCTCGTGATAGAAGATCTCGTTGATCGCGATTGTCGGCGCGGGAAGCGGCGGCGGCGGACACTCCTCGCGCCCGTTCGCCGCGAGCGGGGTCGGTTCACCACCGACGCGCGCGATCCAGTTCGCCGGATTCTCCGACGGGGACTCGGCGCACAGGCGCTCGAGCGACGGGCCACCGCCATCGGCCAGCTCGCCCCACGGCGGATCGTCGTCGAAGCGGACCTCGTCCACGATCGACCCGCTCGCGTCGACGAGCGCGAGGGTCTCGCCACCGTTGGACAGCGAGCCGAAGAACTCGCCGTCGAGATCCTCGAGCGCGAGCCCGAACCGCAGCGCGAGGGAAGCGCGATCCTTGCAGACCACGCGGTATCCGCCCGCGCGGATCACCGAGCCAGGGGCGAACTCGAAGCGCACTCCGTTGCCGAACGACCAGCCGCTGAGGTCGATGTCCTCCGGCGTCGGATTGAAGAGCTCGACGAACTCGAGCGTGCCGCCCTCCGGCGGATGGTAGTGGATCTCATGGAGCACGACAGCCGCGAGCGGTCGAACAGCTCCGACGATCACCACGAGAAGCGCAAACGCCAACACGCGGCATGCCTTCAGCGGCTTCCAGACACCTGACATCGAGACCTCCATCCCCCGTTCTTGTCCGCGTACGCTGATCAGCCCAGCGGCGTTGAGCTGCCGCGAAACGGTCAGCTCCAACTCCGCGGGCATGGGCTGCCGGCCGAACGACGTCGAGGGCCGCCGCGCCGACCTCCCGGCCAGCTCATGCCCCCATTATGCCGCCCCGAGCCGTCCGAACGGAAGCGCGCGGTTCGGCCGGGGCATCGCGGTAGGGACCCCGGTCGCCCGGGGCCCCCCGCACAGATCCCAGCGCGCG
>CAYMRB010000544.1:0-5857 GCA_964392615.1 uncultured Planctomycetia bacterium
CCGCGAAGACGCTCGGCAAGGCGGATCGCGTCACCGCCGTCGATCTCGACGAGGCGGCCATCGCGCAGGGCAAGCGCAACGCCCACTTGAACCGCGCCCCGATTCAATGGGTGCACGCCGACTGCTTCGACTACCTGCGTCGCCAGCAGCACGCGGTGGAGCCCTTTGACGCCGTCGTCGTCGATCCTCCGAAGTGGGCCGTCGGCCGCGATCGCCTCGATGACGCCGAGCGCCGCTACGTCGACATCAACACGTACGCGTGCCGCGCCGTGCGGCCGGGCGGGCTCCTGCTGACCTGCTCCTGCTCGGGCCTGATCTCCGAGGAGAAGTTCCTGCGCACGGTCGCCCACGCCGCCGGGCTCGCGGGCCGCGACCTGCAGATCTTTCGGGTCGCGGGCGCCGCAGCCGACCACCCGGTCTCGGCCCACTGCCCGGAGTCCCGCTACCTCAACGCGGTGTTCGCCCGCGTTCTCTGAGATCGGCCTCCCGAGATCGGCCTCCCGACGACCTTCCAGCGCGCGACGGAACTGTCAGGATTCCTGGCATCTGGCAGCTCGGCAGCTCCGCCGTAGACCGAGGGGCCTTCAGTCACAAGGACTTACGACTACGGCCCCTCGTCGTGTTATTGGAACAGGGATTGCTTTATACCTTCTCCCGAGACCCAACACCCTACACCCCCCATTCCTCCTACCTGACACAGGGCCGTGTGAGGGAGACCTGGACCTGAAGGTCTTCTTCCCACGGCCCTCCCTTCTTTTCTGGGCCGTTCGCCTCGCTTTCGCTATCCTGCCCTCCGCCTGCGACGTGGAGGGACCGAGTGACGTTCGAGTTCATCGATCACACCGCCGACGCGGCCGTCGACCTCGTCGCACCGGACGCCGCCGGCCTCTTCGAGGCGGCGACCGAGGCGCTGTGGGTGCTGTACTGCGGTGAGAGCGCGAGCGTTGATCGGGCTCAGGCGACCCGGTCGCCGGTCGACCTCGCGGCACCGGACGGCGAGGGGCTGCTCGTCGGACTCCTCGGCGAGCTGATCTTCCTGTTCGACACGCGCGACCTGCTCGTGGCGGAGTTGCGCGTCAACCGGCTGTGTCTCGGTGGGGGCGCACAGGGGGGGGGATCGATCGAGGGCGCGCGGCTCGAAGGGACGCTCATCGGCTACCCCGCCGCGGCGCTGGACGGCGGTGTCGAGACGGAGGTCAAGGCGGCGACGTACCACGACCTCGAGCTGCGGCAGACGGCCGCGAACGAATGGCGGGCCCGCGTGGTCTTCGATCTATAGGGGCGCCACGGCGAAAGCGAGCGACGACGATGCAGTTTCGCAGTTCCTGGAACGACAACCTGAAGGTCCAGCGCGTCGACGGCACCGCGTGGCGCATCCCGCGAGACGGGCCGATGCAGACCGACGGCATCGTGTTCGCCGACGATCTCCTCATGGAGCGTCTACGTGACGACCGGTGTCTCGAACAGGTCGCGAACGTCGCGTGCCTGCCCGGCATCGTCGGTCCGTCGATCGGCATGCCGGACATCCACTGGGGCTACGGCTTCCCGATCGGCGGCGTCGCGGCGTTCGATCTCGACGAGGGCGTGGTCTCGCCCGGGGGCGTCGGCTACGACATCAACTGTGGCGTGCGACTCCTGTCGACGAGCCTCGAGTACGAGGACGTCAAGGACCGGGTTGGGGACTTCGTGCATCGCCTCTTCGCGAACGTCCCCTCCGGCGTCGGCAAGGCGCGCAAGGATCTGCGACTCAGCGCGAAGGACTTTCGCCGCATGACGATGCAGGGGGCTCGCTGGGCCATCGACCAGGGGTTCGGCTCGCGGGAGGACCTCGACCGCATCGAGGAGGGCGGGTGTCTCGAGAGCTCCGAGTTCGAGCTCGTCAGCGAGCGGGCGTTCCAGCGCGGGCGGGCGCAGCTCGGCACGATCGGCAGCGGCAACCACTTCGTCGAGCTCGGCTGGGTCGACGAGGTGTACGACGAGGATATCGCTGCGCGCATCGGCCTGCACCGCGGCGGCCTGACGGTGATCATTCACACCGGCTCGCGCGGCTTCGGCTACCAGATCTGCGACGACTGGCTGCACGTTCTGCAGAAGGCCGCGGGCAAGCACCGCATCCGTCTGCCCGACCGTCAGCTCTGCTGCGCGCCGCTGAAGAGCCACGAGGGCAAGGAGTACCTCGCCGCCATGTCCTGCGGCGCGAACTTCGCGTTCGCGAACCGCCAGGTCATCACGCACTGGGTGCGGGAGACGTTCGAGCAGGCGTGGGGGCTGACGCCGCGTGAGCACGGAGTGCGGGTCGTGTACGACGTCTGCCACAATATTGCGAAGGTCGAGACGCACCGCATCGACGGCGAGGATCGCCGCGTCTGCGTGCACCGCAAGGGCGCGACGCGCGCGTTTCCGGCCGGACACTCGGAGGTGCCGGACGCCTATCGCGACGTCGGTCAGCCGGTGCTCGTGCCGGGCGACATGGGGCGCTACTCGTACGTGCTCGTCGGACATCCCGATGCGCCGGATTTCACGTTCGCGAGCTGCTGTCACGGCGCGGGGCGTCGGATGAGCCGCAAGAAGGCGTTGAAGGCGACGCGGGATCGCAACATCGCGCGCGAGCTGCGCGACAAGGGGATCCACATCGCCGCTGCGAATCGGCGCACGATCGACGAGGAGTTTCCCGAGGCGTACAAGGACGTCGCGGAGGTCGTCGACGTCGTTCACGCCGCGAACCTCGCGCTCAAGGTCGCGCGGTTGCGTCCGGTGGGGGTGATCAAGGGATAGCGGGCCGAGTCTACCGATGCGCTGGTCGCCGACCCTGCCTGCTCTCGAGATCACCGCATGGCTCGCGCCGTGTCTCGTCGCGTGGATCGTCGTCGCGGCGTTCGCGGCCGGCTGGGTGAAGACGCGCCGCGGCTGGCGCACCGGCGACACGCGCAAGCTGTTCCACTTCGCGATCTTCACGTGTGCGGCGGTGCTGTCCGCGACGCTCGGCTTCGCCGCGGTCAACCTGCTCGGAGGTTTGATGGCGCTGGCGATCGCGTTCGCGCTTTGGCGCGGCGATGGCTTTCCGTTCTACGAGGCGATGGCGCGCGAGACGGACCGGCCGCGGCGCTCGCTCTACATCGCCGTGCCGTTCATCGCCACCGCGATCGGCGGCATCGCCTCGGCGGCGCTGTTCGGGCCCTTCGCGACGGTCGGCATCGTCGCGAGCGGCTGGGGCGATGCGATCGGCGAGCCGATCGGCATCCGCTTCGGAAAGCACCGCTACCGCGTGCCGAACTTCGGCAGCGGTGTCGTCAGCGACCGATCGTTCGAGGGCAGCGCGGCCGTGCTCCTCGCGGTGTTCGCCGGCACGCTCTGCGTCTTCGCGTTCGCGAACCTCGATCTTCCGACGACGATAGGGTGGGGCTCGCTCGCGGCGATCGCACTCGCCGTCGCGTTTGCGTCGACCGTCGTCGAGGCCGTCTCGCACCACGGGCTCGACAACCTGACGATGCAGATCGCGGCGACGGCGACGGCGTGGTGTTTTCTGAGCTGACGCGCGATCAGCCCTTGCCGGCCAGGTCGAGTCGGCGCACCCAGATATTGCGGAAGCGCGAGCCCTTGCCGCCCGCGTGATCCTGCAGAAGGATCGGACCCTCGGGAGCGTGCGCGTGCTTGTCGGCCAGGGCGCGCCAGAGGATCGGGCCGTGGATTTCGGCGTGGTCGAGCGCGAGGACGCCGTTGTGGAACAGCGTCACGCGGCCCGATTCGGTGACCTTGCCGTTCCTGAAGCGCGGCGCGCGAAACACGATGTCGGTCTGCCATTCGCCGGGCTTGCGGCACGCGTTGGCGAGCGGCCCGTGCTGGCCGAAGAGGCTCGCCGCGGAGCCAGCGGCGTAGGTCGGGTTGCGATAGCTATCGAGGATCTGGATTTCGTAACGGCCCATCAGGCAGACGCCGCTGTTGCCGCGTTGCTGTCCCTCGCCTTGGGGCGGATCCGGCACGGCCCACTCGGACTCGATGACCCCGAGATGAAAGCCGGCCCGGTCGAACGCGGTCAGGTTTCGAATGCCGTCGGCTCTCTTGACGCAGAAGTACCCGCGTCGAGTCACAGGATGGAGCAGCGCCTTCCCGCTCATCCACCCGGCTCGCAGCAAGAGGTCGCCGCGTCGCGCGAGCGTCGGGCCTTCGCGTGCCGTCTCGTGGGCCGCGGGCTGACCCAACCCCGACGTCCTCCCCCAACGCGACTCGCGTCTCGCGGCCCGAGCCGGAAGCGTCAATCGCGACGCTTGCGCCGCAGCTTCGCCTTCAGCACCCGCTTGCGCAGCCGATACGACGTCGGCGTGATCTCGACGAGCTCGTCTTCCTCGATGTACTCGAGGGCTTCCTCGATCGACATGCGTCGCGGCGGGCTCAGGATGACGTTCTTGTCGCTGCCGGCGGCGCGGACGTTCGTCAGCTTCTTCTCCTTGCAGACGTTCACCGCGATGTCGTCGTCCTTGCAGTGCTCGCCGACGACCATGCCCTCGTAGACCTTCTCCGTCGGCTCGATGAACATCGGCCCGCGGTCCCGCAGGTTGAACAGCGCGTACGGCACGGCCTGGCCGCCCTCGCTCGACACCATGACGCCGACCGGACGGCCCGGGATCGGCCCCTTGTGCGCCTGGTACGAGTCGAAGCTGTGGAAGACGATCGCTTCGCCGGCGGTCAGGTTCATCAATCGTGAACCCATACCGATCAGTCCGCGCGCCGGCACCTTGAACTCGAGCAGCACGCGGTCGCCCTGCGGCTCGAACTTCTCCATCTCGCCGCGTCGCCCGCCGATGACCTCGATCACGCGCCCCGCACTGTCGTCCGGCGTCTGCACGACGAGGAGCTCGATCGGCTCCTTGCGGACGCCGTCCTCCTGGATGAAGATCGGCCGCGGCTTGCCAACGCCGAACTCGTAGCCCTCGCGGCGCATGTTCTCGATCAGGATGCCGAGGTGGAGCGTGCCGCGACCCGACACCTCGTACGAGCCCGCCTCGCCCGTATCCTCGACGCGCAGCGCGACGTTCGACTCGAGCTCCTTGTAGAGCCGTGCGCGCAGCTGGCGCGACGTGACGAACTTGCCTTCCTGGCCGGCGAATGGACTGTCGTTGACCGAGAAGACCATCGAGATCGTCGGACGGTCGACGTCGATAAGCGGTAGCGGCTGCGGATTCTCGGGATCGGTCAGCGTGTCGCCGATCTCGACGTCGGCGATGCCCGTGACCGCGCAGATATCGCCCGCGTCGACTCCGGTCACCGGAGTGCGACCGAGCTTGTCGAAGACGAAGAGCTCCTTGACCGTCTCGCCGCGTTCCTTGTTGCGGCCGCTGACGAAGACCTTGTCGCCGATCCGGACACGTCCCTGCGTCACGCGGCCGATGCCGATGCGCCCGACGTAGTCGCTGTAGTCGAGCGTCGTGATCTGCAGCTGGAGCGGAGCGTCGATGTCGACGCTCGGCGCCGGGATGTGATCGAGCAGCGTGTCCAGAAGCGGTACGACGCTCTCGTTCGCGGCGTCCATCGAGAGCTTCGCGTAACCGTCGCGCGCCGACGCGTAGATGACCGGGAAGTCGAGCACGTCGTGACCGCCGAAATCGTTGACCGTGTCCAGATCGAGCTCGGTGATCAGCTCGAGGAAAAGCGTGCCGACCTCGTCGACGACTTCCTCGATGCGCGAATCGGCGCGGTCGATCTTGTTGATGACGACCAGCGGTCGCAGGCCATGCTCGAAGGCCTTCTTGAGCACGAAGCGAGTCTGCGGCATCGGACCTTCGGCCGCGTCGACCAGCAGCAGCACGCCATCGGCCATCTGGAGCACGCGCTCGACCTCGCCGCCGAAGTCGGAGTGTCC
>CAYMRB010000545.1:0-3682 GCA_964392615.1 uncultured Planctomycetia bacterium
CGACGCGAAACTTGCCGCGGCGCAGCGTGATCTCGACGCAATCGCGGCCCCAGATGTTCCAGATCCAGCCGCGGCCCGGCTTCCAGTGGATACCGAGTCCGTCGAGAAGGCCGCTGCGCGCCGGCTCGACCGCGCGCATCTCGCCGTAATCGAGCCGGCGACGGAACAGCGGAAGGGGGCCGAAGCGGATCTCGAGCTCGCCGCCGACGTTCTCGACCGTCAGCCGCGCGAACGCGCACGCGAGAATCGCGAACAGACCTGCCACGGCGAGAAGGACCACGCGCTCGGTCGCGGCCAGCGCCTCGCTCCACGCGAAGGCCGTCGCACCGGCGGCGCTGACGCCGAGGATCCAGTGGATCGGACCGCGTTGGGTGTGACGGTACATGATCGACGAATCCGTGACATCGGTTTCCACTCGATCGGCGGATGGACGACCGATCGGTCATCCAATGATTGACCACCGGACCGATCCATCGACCGATTGACGTAACGCGACGAGAATAACACACTCCACGTTCTCCGGTGCGGGCCGATCCGCGTCCGGACGATCTCGGATGAGCGAGTAGCCGGAACAACGCTCGTCCCACCACTGCCCTATGCCCGAGAGCCCTTCATCAGCTGCATCTTCGAGCGCTGCGACGCCCGCGTCGATCCGTCGACGGCAGGTTCTTGCTGGGGGCGTGACGTTGATCGGCGGGATTCTAGGCGGCCTCTGGCTGCGCGGTGCGAAGGCCTCCGTGCCGGACTACCTGCGGCCGCCGGGCGCTCGGCCCAGCGACGACTTCCTCGCGGCCTGCATTCGCTGCGGGCAGTGCGTCGAGGCGTGCCCGACTCAGATTCTCGAGCTCGCGCACGCCGACGCGGGGGTCGCTCTCGGCACGCCGTACCTCGAGCCCCGCACGAATCCGTGCGATCTGTGCGAGGGGCACGAGGGGATGCGGTGCATCGAGGTGTGCCCGACGGCGGCACTGCGTCCCGTCGCGCGTCGCGAGGACGTTCGCATGGGGCTCGCGGTCATCGACTGCGCGACCTGTTTCGCGTGGATCGGCGTCTCCTGCCGCGCCTGCTGGCATGCTTGCCCGTTCCGGGATATCGCGATCAAGCTCGACGAGCTCGGGCGGGCGGTCGTGCTCGACGGCTGCGTCGGCTGCGGGCTGTGCGTGCACGCCTGTCTGACCGAAGAGCCGGCCATCGTCGTGGAGCCGGGCGTCCGCGACGTCAGCTCCGCGACGGGCGCAGCGGAGGGGCCGTCGGCCTCCGCCGGGACGGATGCGTCGGGAGGTGCCGGATGACGCGCTCTCGACAGGGGTTCCGCAAGTGGACGTGGGCCCACCGCGTCACCGCTGCCGTCTTCTTCGCGCTCCTGATCCTCGGACGCGAGGAGTGGTTCCCGTGGCTGGCCGGAGCGCTCTCGGCGACGCGGCTGTTCGATGTCGTGACGCTGGTCGACCCGCTGGCGGGCCTCGAGGTGCTCGTCGCGACCCTCGAGCTGTCGGCGACCGCGCTCCTGGGCGTGGGGCTGCTCGTCGTCCTGTGGGCCGTCCTGGGCCGGGCGTTCTGCGGTTGGCTCTGTCCGGTCGGTTTCATCTTGGACGTCAACGACGACATTCGCTCCGGGTTGCGCCGGCTCGCCCAATCCCACCGCGTGCCGTGGCCCCAGTGGTCGATCCCGCGCCAGACGAAGTACTGGCTCCTCGGCGCGGCGCTCGCCATGTCGGCGATCGCCGGTTTGCCGGTGTTCGCGACGATCTCGCCGATCAACCTGGTCGCGCTCGGGGCCGTCTTCCAGCCCGGCCCGGAGACTTGGGCGCTGCTCTCGCTGCCGCTTCTCGAGTACGCGTTTCCCCGGGCGTTCTGCCGCTCCCTGTGCCCGCTCGGCGCGTTCTACGCCCTGATCGGGCGCCGGGGGATCCTGCGAATGCGCGTGCAACCGGAAGCGAATCGGCTCCAGTGTCGCCAGTGTTCCGTTCACTGTTCGATGGGTCTCAGAGTCATGGAGGATTACGTGCTTCCCGGCCGCGGCTGCGTCGACGCGGCGGAGTGCACGAGGTGTGGTTCCTGTTCGGATGTGTGTCTCGGCACGGTCCTTCGTCTCGGATTCCGGACGCCGAGCGGCCCGGCCCTCGACGTCTGGTCCGCGCCGTCTCACGACGACGGTCCATCAGGTGAAGGCAGCGCGGGATCCTGCGCGGAGCCTTCCACAGTAAGGTGGCACGAGATTTGATGACGGGCGCCGCAGGTTCGGTGTCTTGCCGGGCTCATTGCGAGAATGCCGGCGGCCAGACGGCCGCGAACGAAAAGTGCAGCCCCGGACGATTTCGGGTCGGGCGGGGCGAACCAATGGGTTATAGGGAGGCGTCCCGCATCGCCCTGTCGGCGGCGGGACCGAAATACCCAGGTGGCCAGGTGGAGCACGAAACCCCGGGTCTCGAGCCACGGAGTGCGGATTTTTTCGCTCTTATCGCGAGAACTCGCGCGTCGGGGAGCCCCTTTGCGGAACACGGAGCATGAGTACGGAAACCCACGATAACGACGCACAGGTCCATCCCGGACCTCCGTACAGGGCGGTGTCGCCCTGGCTCGGCTACACGATCGGGCCGGTCTTCCTCCTCCTTGCGGTCTGGTTCGTCGTCGATCCGAGCGGGACCGCCATCCCGCTCGGAGAAGCGCGGACGGTGGATCCAGCGCGGCTGTCGACGGCGCCCCGCCGTCTGATTCTCAGCGACCCGCCGCAGGTGGCGATCGGCGGCTTCGACCGGACCTGCATGGACTGCCACCGGTCGTTTCCGCCCCGCGAGACGCCGCCCGCGCGTCTGCTGCAGCACAAGGAGATCAAGCTGAATCACGGGATCAATAGCCGCTGCAGGAACTGCCACGACCCGGTCGACCGCAATCGGTTGATTCTCCGCGACGGGCGATCGATCGCCTACGGCGACGTTGTCGAGCTGTGCGCGCAATGTCACGGGCCGACGTACCGCGACTGGCAGCGCGGAGCTCACGGCCGTACGAGCGGCTATTGGGACGCGACGTCCGGCGAGTCGGTTCGCCTGAAGTGCACCGAGTGCCACGATCCTCACGTCCCCCGGGTTCCCGCGATGGACCCGATCGAGCCGCTGCCTGGCCCGCACACGCTGCGGATGGGAACTCACGCCCCCGACGAGCACGCCCGCGAGCCGGAGGGATCCAAGCGCAACCCGCTCCACATCCCTTGGACGGAGTGAGCGAGAGGCCGGGTCCGCTCGGCGAAGAGAACGATGACGCAACCCAATCGATCACCTGACGCCCCACAGCCGGGAGGCGGCAAGTACCCGATCCCGCGCGCATCCCGGCGGAGCTTCCTGCGCGGAGGCCTCGCGACGGCGGGAGGCCTGGCCGCCTTCGCCGCGGCGTTGAGCCCGCTGCGGGACCTCGATACGGAGGACTTCACCGTCGAGAAGTTCCTCCAGAAGCACTACAAGGAGCTCTCGCCCGAGGAGATGGAGAAGATCCTCGAGCGCATCACGACGGAGGTCGAAGCGCGCTACGAGGTGCGGCCGGAGCTCCGCGACGTCAAGCCGAAGGATGGCGTCGAGTTCGTGTACGCCCTGCACCTCGGTCGCTGTATCGGCTGTCGCAAGTGCGTGTACGCGTGCGTGGAGGAGAACAACCAGAGCCGCTCGCCGGAGATCCAGTACATCCGCGT
>CAYMRB010000545.1:3692-5832 GCA_964392615.1 uncultured Planctomycetia bacterium
GGTCCTCGAGATGCCGCGGGCCGACAGCGTGGACGTCGAGCACGCCAACCACTACTACGACCATCCGACGGTACCGGACGACCGGCACTACTACATGCCGGTTCAATGCCACCAGTGCACCAAGCCGCCCTGCGTCAAGGTGTGTCCGATCGAGGCGACCTGGCAGGAGCCGGACGGCGTCACGGTCATCGACTACGACTGGTGCATCGGCTGCCGCTACTGCGAGGCCGCCTGTCCGTATTGGGCGCGACGGTTCAATTTCACGGAGCCCGGCTACGCGAAGGACGCTAAGGGCAAGTTCGTGCTCAACAAGAACATGAACTACCTGTCCAACCGTCCGCGCAAGCAGGGCGTCATGGAGAAGTGCCACTTCTGTCTGCAGCGGACGCGAGAGGGGCGCGTGCCGGCCTGCCTCGAGGTCTGCCCCGTCGGCGCGCGCCACTTCGGCAATATCAAGGATCCCAACAGCGAGGTCTCCGAGATCCTCAAGACGAAGCACGTGTTCGTCCTCAAGCAGGACGTCGGCACGATCCCGCGGTTCTTCTACTACTTCGACGAGGACTATCCGCGCACGACGGCCGTCGCGCCGGCGCCGCAGGAAGGAGGTGCGAAGTGATCTCCTACACGCGCTTTCTCTGGCGGTGCTTCCGGATCAGCTTCATCGGTGGTTGGCGATACTACCTGTGGATGGTGATCCTCACGATCTTCGCGTTGCTCGGGCTCAACGCCTACTGCAAGCAGCTCGTGCACGGCCTCGCGACGACCGGCATGACCGATCAGGTGTCGTGGGGGCTCTATATCGCCAACTTCACGTTCCTCGTCGGTATGGCGGCGGCTGCCGTCATGCTGGTGATTCCGGTCTACGTGTACCGGAACCGGGAGTTACACCATCTGGTGATCTTCGGCGAGCTGCTCGCCGTCGCATCGATCGTGATGTGCCTCCTGTTCGTCAACGTCGACCTCGGTCGCCCGGACCGCGGCCTGCACATCTTCATGCGGTTCAACTTCCCGATCTCGATGCTGACGTGGGACGTCGTCGCGTTGGGAGGGTACCTGATACTGAATCTGCATATCTGCGGGTACCTGATCTACTGCGACTACAAGAAGCGCCAACCGAGCCGGCTCTTCTACTTGCCGTTCGTCTTCGTCGCGATCGCGTGGGCGATCAGCATCCATACTGTGACCGCGTTCCTGTACGTCGGTCTCGGTGGGCGGCCGTTCTGGAACGCCGCGATCATCGCGCCCCGCTTCCTCGCATCCGCGTTCGCTGCGGGGCCGGCGTTCATCATCCTGACGCTGCAGATCATCCGGTACTACGGACGGTACGAGGTTTCGGACAAGGCCCTGCAGCTTCTGCGCGGCGTCGTCACAATCGCTCTGACCATCAACATGTTCCTGCTCGGCTGCGAGGTTTTCACCGAGTTCTACACCGGATCGCATCACGCGGCATCGGCGCAGTACCTGTTCCTCGGTCTGCGCGGCTACCACGCTCTCGTACCGTGGATCTGGACCGCGATCGGCATGAACACGATCGCCATGGTGATCCTGTACTCGCCCATGCACCGCAAGCTCGGCGCTCTGAACGTCGCGTGCGTGCTGATGATCGTCGGCATCTGGATCGAGAAGGGCATGGGGCTGATCGTGCCGGCGTTCATCCCGTCGCCGCTCGGCGAGATGGTCGAGTACACGCCGACGATCAACGAGATCCTGGTTTGTCTCGGGATCTGGGCCTTCGGCCTGCTCCTCTACACGATCTTTGTTCGCATTTCGATTCCGGTCCTGTCGGGTCGGATGACGCACGACACAGTCCACTACACGGAAGAGGCGCGGCTCTGAGCAGTGCCGTGTGCTTTCGTGTTCCGTTTCTGATTCGCAAGGAGGGTTCTGTTCATGAGTCGAGTCCAAATGATATTCGTGGGGGCCGTGGCGCTCACGGTGCTGTTCGCCGGCGCGCCGGCGCAGGGGCAGGCCATCGGTCTCCCCAAGCTCAGCAAGGCCTCGCAGGAGTGCATCGAGTGCCACAAGAAGCAGAGCCGTGGTATTTACCAGCAATGGGGCTCCAGCAAGCACTACCGTGCCAACGTCGGGTGCTACGAGTGCCACGCGGCGGAGAAGAGTGACAAGGACGCCTATCGGCACT
>CAYMRB010000546.1:0-5807 GCA_964392615.1 uncultured Planctomycetia bacterium
GTACCGTCGCGGTTTTTCGTCGAGCGGATCGACGGAGCACACGGCGACGGAGAGACGCGGCGCGTGCTCGCGTACCTGCGCAGCGCAGACGTCGATTGGCTGCCGACCGCTACCCGCGTCGACGCGCTCGACGCGCTGCTCGATCGTCTGCCGTCGTGGGACAAGCGTTTGCGTCCGCCGGCCTGTGCGACCGCGGCGCATCTGTATCGGCGCGTGCCGCTGGCTGCCGTCGAGGATGACGTGACGCGTCGCGTCGTCGCGTTCCTGCGTACGGGCGAGGCGGCCGCGGTCTTCGAGCTCGGTCCCGCGCTCTCCGAGCGTCGTCCGCAGCGGATCGCGTCGGAATGCGCGGAGTGGTATCCGCTGTTCGGACGCGTCGACGTGTCGTCCGCCGACTTCACGCACGTGCGCGGTCGCATCGCGCTGCGTCGATTCGCGACCGGTGACGTCTTCAGCGATCCCGTGCTCGTCCTCGAACGCGTCGAGGCGGGCGGGCGGACTTCGTCGACGCGACGCTACCCCGTCAAGGTGCCCGCCCACTTGCTCGTCCGCGCGGCGTTCGGGGAGGCCGCGCGCGGCTTCACGATGCGCTTCGGAGAAGGCGAACTCGGCCGCGGCCATTGGCGCGTCGCACTCGAGCTGCACCGCCGCAAAGGCGATACGACGGGCGAGTGGCGCACGGCAGCGGCCGAGTTCACCGTCTCGAAGTAGGGCCGCTACGGCAGCGGCAGGATGCGCAGATTCGCGAACCAGACCTTGCCGTGGTCGCCCTGCAGCTTGAACGGCGCCTTATTGCCGGTCGGCGGGGTCGGCGTTCCGTGGCTGTCGGTGCGCGTCGGCAGCACGACCTTGTCGTGGATCAGCACGCCGTTTCGCCACGCGCTGATCTTGCCATCGATGCACGTGACGAACATGTGGTTCCAGCGATCCCGACCGTTTTGCGACGGGCGGTCGGCCGCCTTGTACGAGTACAGCGCGCCGTCGTGGTGCTTGTTGGGATTCTTCACCGGCTTGTGGATCTGGATCTCCCACTGATTGCGCAGGTAGAAGCCCGAGTTGCCGGACTTGTCCTGGATCGTGTTGTCGCCGCTGAGCTTGCCCGTGTCCGGCTTGTACTGGTAGTAGACCGCGAAGTTCTCGAAGGCTTCCTTCGTCCAGATGTCGTGCCCGCCGCCACCGGTCGCGGTGTTCGTCAGCGCCTTGATCTTCGTGTCGACCGACCACTTCGGCTTGTCGCCGCCGCCGGTGAATTGGCTCAGGTCCTTGCCGTTGAAGATCGACTTCCAGCCCTTCTTCGCGAACAGCGGCCGGATGCGGATGTTGCGATACCAGACCAAGCTGTGGTCGCCCTGCAGCATCAGCGGGCCGGAGAGAGGCTCTTCGGGGAACCTCTGTCCCTTCTTCGGGCCGGCCGTGTAGCTCCCCATCGCGCCGCCGGTCCGCTTGGGCTGGTAGACGTTGTCCTGGATCAACACGCCGTTGTGCCAGACCGTGATGTGGTGGTCGACGTGGATGACACGGTACTTGTTCCACTGCCCGGCCGGCTTCTGCGCATTGACTAGTGCGATTCTCCCTCCCTTGCCGTAGATCGCGCCAGCGTCTCCGAACCCCAATGGCTTGTCCCCCTTGGGAGCGCTGTCGGCGATCTGGATCTCGCAGACACCGCGCAGGTAGACGCCGCTGTTCCCGCCACCCGGGATCTTGTATTCGATCTCGAGCTCGTAGTCCGCGAATTCTTCGACCGTGCAGATGTCGTTCTGGCCGTTCTTGCCGTTCGTCAGCGTGCCGTCTTCGACCTTCCACTTGTTCTCGCCCTTGTGTTGGCGCAGCTTCGCGGTCGTCCAGCCGGTCAGGTCCTTGCCGTTGAACAGCGTCTTCCACTCGCCGAAGAGCGGGTCGATGTCGCGGTACTCATCGGCCGCTCGGATGGCGGTGGTCGAGCACAGCGTCAAGCAGGCCAATGCGATCAGGCATCGCGTCATGTGTTCCGTGCCTCGTTCGTTCCGTAGTCTGTTGGGTCGCGGCGCCCGGCGGCGCCGTCGGTCAGACTAGCGATTCTCGGCGGGCTTTCGTGGCGATTCAAGCGCCTGGTGCGTCGAGACGGTCGAGCGTCGCCCGCAGGAGCTGCCGGCTCGTGTCCGGCCCGTGTCCGGCGAAGTGGTTGTTCGCGAACGCCCACGCGGCGGCGACGCCGTGGCGCGCGATGATCTCGACGAGGACCTCGGACCACTGCGCGAGGCGGCGGTCCTTCTCGACGACGATGCGGTCCCATTTCTTGGTGATCTTCTCGATGCCGTAGCGGTCGCCGAGAAGCCGCACGTAGGCGAAATCGGTCGTCACCATGCCGCGGGCGAGCTGCTCGCGCGGAGGCGGCATGTACGGGTGGTCGATCATCACCGCGGCGACGCGGTGCTTCCTGAGCAGCGCGAGGTACTCGGCGTCGATCCAGCCCTTGTTGCGGATCTCGACCGCGAATCGCTTGCTCTCTGGCAGTGATTCGAGCGTTGACGACAGCCTGGACACGAAGTCGTCGCGGGCCATCTCCTTGACGCGGAAGTACGGGAACTGAAAGACGAGCACGCCCGCCTTGTCGCCGAGCGGTTCGAGCGCCTCGAGGAACGCGTCGAGCGTGCTCTCTTCATCGACGAGCACCTTGTCGACGTTCGGCCGCTGACCCTCGGCGCCATGCGTGACGGCGCCGGGCATCTTCAGCGCGAAGCGGAAGTCGTCGGGCGTGCGCGCGGCCCACCCCTCGACCATGCGCACCGACGGAACGCGATAGAATGTCGAGTCGACCTCGACGACCGAGAATCGCTCGGCATAGCGCGCGAGAAACTCGCCCTGGCTCGTACCGTCGGCGTAGAACGGCCCGACCCAGTCCTTGTACGACCAACCGGACGTGCCGATTCGCAGCTCTTCCCGCGCGCTGTCGCTCATTCGGATCCCCTCGGTGTCAGCAGCTCGTTACAGCCGCTCGTCGCGCACAGCCGATATCTCCAGTATTGGCGAGCCATTGGAATCGACCTCCCGACGGAATATACTGCAGCGCATCGGCCATTCCGAGGGTCCTTTGGTAGGAATCACATGGCACTCGTTTTCAACGGCAGTGCAGAGCCGACTCTCGGAGTCGAGATCGAGCTGCAGCTAGTCGACCGGGAGACGCGGCAGCTCACGCAGTACGCGCCGAAGCTGCTCGAGGCCTTTCCGAATTCGGACTGGGTGAAACCCGAGCTGCTGCAGTCGACCGTCGAGATCAATACGAAGGTCTGCAAGAACGTCGCCGAGGTGCAGGCGGACCTCGCCGAGAAGATGGAAAAGGTTCGCGCCGTCTGCCACGAGGACGGCGTCGCGCTGGTCGGCGCTGGGACGCACCCGTTTTCGCGTTGGGACGATCAGGCGATCACTTCCGACGAGCGGTACTACCGGCTGGTCAACCGCGTGCAGTGGCCGGCGCGCCGGCTGCTGATCTTCGGCCTGCACGTGCACGTCGGTATTCCGGACGGCGAGACGGCGATCGGGGTGATCAATCACATCGAGCCGTGGTTGCCGCACCTTCTCGCGCTGACGGCGAGTTCGCCGTTCTGGGATGGCAAGGACACCGGCCTCGCGTCTTCGCGCATCAAGGTGTTCGAGACACTGCCGACCGCCGGCCTGCCACACCGCCACGCGAACTGGGCCGAGTTCGAGCAGCTCGTCGACGTCCTCGTCAAGGCGCAAGCGATCGAGACGACGCGCGAGATCTGGTGGGACGTGCGGCCGCACGAAGGCTTCGGGACCGTCGAGGTGCGCGTCTGCGACGTCGTTCCGACGTTGTGCGAGACGGTGGCGTTGACGGCGCTCGTTCAGGGACTGATCGTCTACCTGCAGCGTCGCGTCGCCAATGGCGTCGAGGTGCCGGCCCTCCACCGCAGGATTGTCCGCGAGAATAAGTGGCGCGCGGCGCGTTACAGCGTCCGCGGCTCGACGATTGTCGACGGAGAGGGGCGGCTCGAGCCCATCTCGGAGACCATCGAGAGACTGCTCGAAGACCTCAAACCGATCTTCGAAGAGCTCGGCAGTGCCGATCAGCTCTCTCGCATTCTCCAGATGGTCCGCGAGGGGCCGAGCTACGCGCGGCAACGCGCGATCTACAAGGAGACCGGCGACCTCGACAAGGTCGTCGACTGCTTGATCCGCGAGTCCGAAGAGGACCGCCCGTTTCACCTCTGATTCAGAATCCTGAACTCCGGAGACCGATGAGCGACAGCGCCTCGGCATCGTCGTCCGTTCCCGAAAACCGTCGCGACATGATCGCGGCGGTGCGGGAAGCGGTCGACGCATTGCTGCCCCAACTGCGATTTCACTATCACCACCTGCACCGTCATCCGGAGCTCAGCTGGGAGGAGCACCAGACAGCGGAGTACGTCGAAGACTGGCTGCGCGACCTCGGCATCGAGACGCGGCGCATGGCGGGGACGGGCGTGGTCGCCGATCTCCCCGGCTCCGAGGACCTGCCGATTCGCGTGCTGCGCTGCGATCTCGACGCGATCGCGGTCACGGAGGAGTCCGGCCTGCCCTACGCGTCGGTCCGCGAGGGCGTGATGCACGCGTGCGGCCATGACGCGCACGCGGCGATCCTCCTCGGCGTGGCGAAGGCGTTGAGCGAGCTCGACTCGCTGCGGCGCCGGCCGGTCCGCCTTATTTTTCAGCCGGCGGAGGAGGTTCTTCCGAGCGGATCGCAGCGCATGATCGACGAAGGCGTGCTCGACGGCGTCGGCGATGTCATCACGCTGCACGTCTGGCCTCCTCTGCAGTCCGGGCAGGTCGGTTTTCGCGACGGTGTGATCACCGCCGCTGCCGACGGCTTCGAGTGCGTGCTGCGCGGACCGGGCGGACACGGAGCGCGTCCGTACGAGACCGTCGATCTGATCGCGCTCGGCGCGCGCGTCGTGTCCGGCGTCCTCGACATTCCGCGCATGCACCTCCACCCGGAGCGCCAGCCCGCCGTCGTGAGCTTCGGCTCGATCCACGCGGGCGAGAACTTCAACGTGATCCCGACCAAGCTGAAGATGCGCGGCACGATCCGCACGCTCGAGGCGGAGGCGCGCCGGTTGATTCACGAGGGGATGCACGAAGTCGTCGAGGACCTCACGCGCGTCGTCGGCGGCGAGCACGAGCTGACCATCGATCGCGGCCCTCCCGCTGTCGAGAACGATCACGGCCTCTCCGCGCTCGCGCGCCAGCTCACGGGCGAGCTGTGGGGAGAGGATGCCGTCGCCGAGCTCGACCTGCCGAGCATGGGCAGCGAGGACTTCGGCCACTACCTCGAGCACGTCCCCGGCCTGCTGCTGCGGCTCGGCTGCGTCGCCCCGGACAAGGAGCGCGTCGCGCTGCACTCGAACCGCTTCCACGTCGACGAAGACGCGTTGCCGATCGGCGTGGGCGTGATGACGGTGATGGGATTGGCGTAGGCGGACGGCGGACGGCGCAGCCTTCAGCTGCGGAGGCGCCAGAGGAGGTCGCGCAGGCGCTGCAGGGCTTCGAAGGCCTCGTAGCTGTCACAGTAGTAGACCTCGTGACGCAGCGCTCCTGCGAGTCCTCCCCGGGATCCGAAGAACGACAGGCCGGCGATGGTCGGCACCGTCTGTAGCCACGCATCGAGCGCTCGAGCCTCTCGCTTGCTACGCTCGCGACGGTTCGGATCCGTGACGTACCAGAGAGCTCGGAAGACGGCGCACTCGAACGGGCTGGGCGGTTCGAGCTCGGGATCGGGATCGGAGTCGAATCCGTACTCGTACCAGGAGTCGGAGTCGGCGTCGGTGTCGGTG
>CAYMRB010000547.1:0-5794 GCA_964392615.1 uncultured Planctomycetia bacterium
CATCTGGGACGTACCGCACACTCTGTGCCGCTGGCTGCTCGGGTGGGTCGCGCTGGTCTTGCTCGTCGTCGCGATGGCGATCGCCGGCGTCCTTCGTGGCGCACTGGGCGCGTTCGGCCGCGTCTATGAAGCCGTCGCGGGGAAGGGGCTGCGCAGCTTCGACGCGGGATTCGACGGGCTGCAGTCGCTCTACGCGCGCCTGCTCGGTCGCGCGCTGGCGAGCCGCGTCGTCGTGCTCGGGCTGGTCGCGCTGGCCGCATTCGGCGCGCTGCAGCTCTTCCTGCGCCTCGATACCGAGTTGATCCCCGAGGTCCACCAGGGCGAGTTCACCGTCGACATTCGCCTGCCGCGCGCGACGCGGATCGAGCGGACGGACGACGTCATCGAGCCGTGGGAGAAGCGGCTGATCGACGAGCGCGACGCGTTCGAGATCGAGTCGCTGACGACGACCCTCGGCGTCGACAAGGACGACGTCCGCGCCGGCGATGAGGGCGAGCACACCGCGAAGTTCCTCGTGCGTTTGAAGCGCAGCGGCGACCCGCGCGAGCTCGAGGAACGCGTCAAGGCCAAGATCCGAGCGGTCGTGCGCGATGCGGAGTTCGAGTCGGTCGAGTTTCGCAATCCGGTGCTCTTCACCTTCCGCACGCCGATCGAGGTCGAGGTCAAGGGGCACGACCTCCACGAGCTCGAGAGGATCGTCGGCCAGGTCGAAGAGCGCATGGAGCAGATTCCGGAGATCAAGGACGTCAAGACGAACCTCGCGCGAGGTGCTCCGGAGGTGCGGATCCGCCTCGACCGCGATGCGCTGAATCGTTACGGCCTGACGATGCAGCAGGTGGGTGAGGTCATCCGTCGCAAGCTCCAAGGGGAGGTGCCGACCTACTTCACGATCGGCGATCGCAAGGTGCCGATTCGCGCACGATTGATCGAGCGCGACCGCGACTCGCTCGGCGAGCTCGCCGATCTCATCATCAATCCGGGAGCGACGCGCGAGTACCGCTTGCGCGACGTCGTCGTGCAGGACGAAGGCCCTGCGAGCACCGCGGGCGAGAAGGTGCTGCGCATCGGCGACGGTCCAGCGGAAATCCGGCGCATCGCCCACGAGCGGGCGGCCATCGTCACGGCGAACCTCGCGGGGATGAGCCTCGGCGCGGCGACGCAGAGCGTCCACGAGGTGCTGGACTCGGTACGCCACCCGCCGGAGTTCGTGGTCGGGTTCGGCGGGCAGAAGGAGGAGATGGACGTCGCCACGCGAGGCCTGCGACGCGCGCTCTTGCTCGCGATCTTCCTCGTGTTCGTCGTCATGGCGATGCAGTTCGAGTCGCTCGTGCAACCGGTCGTGATCATCGTCGCGATTCCGCTGGCTCTCGTCGGCGTGATCCCGGTCCTGTGGTGGCTCGACATCCCCCTCAGCGTCGTGGTCTTCATCGGTTTGATCGTGCTTGCGGGTATCGTGGTCAACAACGCGATCGTGTTGATCGACACGGCGAACCAGCTGCGCCGCGACGGCGGGCTGGAGTACCGCGACGCGTTGACGAAGGCCGGCGCCCTGCGCCTGCGGCCGATCCTCATGACGACGCTGACGACCGTCCTCGGCCTGCTGCCGCTGACCGGCGCACTCAACGGCGTTCCCGGTCTGAGCTCGCTGCTGGGCACGGGCGAGGGCGCTGAGATTCGCACGCCGCTGGCGGTCTCGGTGATCGCGGGATTGAGCGCCGCGACCGTCTTGACGCTCGTCGTCGTTCCGGTGATGGCATCGGCGGTCGACTCGATCTTGGGCGTGCTGCGGCCGACGAGCGATGCGACCGATGCGTGAGCTCGACGGCGCCGCCGATCACTCCTGGCTTCTGCGCTCGACGATCTTCCGCCCGGTCAGCATCCTGATGCTCTTCGTCGCGACGCTCGTCGTCGGCGTGCTGTCGTATCCGCGCATCCGTCTGCAATTGATCCCCGACGGCATGACGTCGCCCGAATGCGGCATCTGGATTCCCGTTCCGGACGCGACGCCGCAGGAGGTCATGCAGCAGGTCGCCAAACCGTGCGAAGACCTGCTGCGAACGCTTCCCGGACTCAAGCGCGTGACCACGAGCTCCGGACCGCGGAGCTGCCGCATTCGCCTCGAGTTCGACCCGAGCTACGACCTCGACGAGATGATCCCGGAGGTTCGCGATCGCATCGACCGCGCGCGATCCGAGTGGCCCGAGGGCATGGATCAGTATCACGTGTGGCGCGAGAGCGAGGCCGCGCTGCCCGTGTACATCGTCTCGCTTGGCATCCAAATCGACCCGCGGCGGCGGGAGCAGACCGATCTCGACCATATCTTCGACGAGGTCATCCGCAAGCGCCTCGAGGCGGTCAACGGCGTCGCGAGAGTGCAGGTGTGGGGAGTCCTCGACAAGCGCGTCGAGATCGCCCTCGACCGCGAGCAGGTCTTCGCGTACGGCGTCGACCTCCAGAGCCTCGTCCAGCGTTTGATCGGCGACAATCGAACGATCAACGCCGGCAAAGTGCGCGACGGCGATCGCGAGCTCCTCGTGCGCTTCGACGGCCAGTTCCGCGACGAGGCGGAGGTTCGCGCCTTCCCGGCCGGCAGATTGACGATCGACGACTTCGCGACGATCCGCGAACGCCGAGCCGTTCGCGATAGAATGGCGCGGGTCAACGGTCAGCTCGCGCGGGCCGTCGTCGTGAGCAAGGAGTCGACGGCCAACGCGGTCGAGGTCTGCGAGCGCGTCAGGGTCGTCCTCGGCGATCTCGAGGCTGAGCTCCGCCGCACGATTCCAGGTGTCACCGGAATCGAATCGCATGCGTGGCTCGATCAGGGCGAGATGATCAACGAGTCGATCGCCTCGCTTCGAGGGAGCGCGACATGGGGCGGCTTGTTCGCCGTCATCGTGCTCTTCCTGTTCTTCCGGCGCCTCGGCATGACGATGCTCGTGTTCCTGGCGATTCCGTTCTCGCTGTTGATCACGGTCATCTGGATCTACTTCTCCGGCGGTTCGTTCAACCTGCTGTCGCTGATGGGGCTGTCGCTCGGCATCGGCATGCTGGTGGACAACTCGATCGTCGTCGTCGAGAACATCCTGCGAAAGACGGAGCAGGGGCAGCCGCCCCTCGGTGCCGCGATCGAGGGCGTGCGAGAGGTCGGCCTGGCCGTGTCGTTGGCGACGCTGACGACCGTGATGGTGTTCCTGCCGCTCATCTTCCTGGCGGATCCGCGGTTCCGAGTCATCACCGCGGCGATCGGACTACCGCTGTGTGTCAGCGTGCTCGCATCGCTGGTCGTCGCATTGGTATTCATCCCGCAGGGAGCGATCTGGCTGCGCCGACTGGCGACGTGGTCTCTGCGGCGGAACGGTGCGGCATCGAGGGCATCGCGTCGTCAGCGAGCGAAGTGGTCGCTCGCCAATCGAGGCACGGTGGCCGTGCTGCAGTGGGCGTTGACGCGTCGCGGTCGGGCGTATCTCGCCTGTGCGGCATTTCTGGCGTCGACCGTGCTCGCGTTCCAGCTCGTTGGCAAGAAGGCCGCGAACATGGAAGGCCCCTCGCGCCTGCAGGTGCGCGTCGAGCTGCCGAAGAACTTCACCCTGTCGGAAGCCAACGATACGTTCGAGACGATCGAGACCGCGATTCGCGAGGCCGGCAAACCGTTCGCGATCGACTCGATCACGTGCTGGTTCGACTCGCAGGGCGGCACGCTGAACATGTTCCCGAAGACCGGGCATCGCGTGAAGGAGGACGAGTTCTTCGATCACCTGCGGCCGCGCCTTCCGGAGCTGGCCGGCGTGACGTATCACCTCGGATTCGAGGATTTCGGGAGCGACAAGGGCCAGCAGCGCTTGCGCATCTTCATCGAGGGGACGGATCTCGAAGCGCTCGACAAGGCCGGTCGTACGGTCGAGAACGCGCTGAAGGATCGCGCGCGGTTCCCCGAGCTGCGCGAGGTGCAGCGCTGGAAGGACGACGAGCAGGAGGAGGTGCGCATCCTCGTGAATCGTCGGGCGGCGCAGCATCGCGGCATCGACACGACGACCGTGTCGCGCATGGTGTCGTGGGCCTTGCGCGGCGCCACGCTGCCCGATTTCGTCGTCGACGATCGGGAACGGTCGTTCTGGATACGGTACGCCGACGCGGACAAGGAGAACGTCGAAGCGCTGAACGACATCTTGGTCTTCGGAAGCGACGGTCGTGCCGCGCCTCTGTCGAGCCTGGCGAGCCTCCAGATGCTGCCGGGGTCGGGCGACATCCACCGCGTCAACGGCCGCATGACGGTGGGGCTTTCGGCTCGCGTCGAAGGGGGCGACGTGTTCAGCGCGCGCAAGAAGGCGATGTACTGGCTCGGCCGCCTGGATCTCCCTGAGGGTTGCGAGCTGCGCTCGAGCCGCGATGCTGGCGGCTTCGAAGCCGACCTGAAGAACTTCTTCCTCGCGCTGGCGATGGCGCTGTTCCTCGTGTTCTTCGTGATGGGGCTCCTGTTCGAGTCGTGGGTGCTGCCGCTGTCGGTGCTCCTGTCGATTCCCTTCGCGTTCGTGGGGTCGATGTGGTTGCTCGTCGCGTTGGGCGTCGATCTCGACGCGGTCGGGATGATCGGCATGCTGATGCTCGTCGGCATCGTCGTGAACAACGCGATCGTGCTGGTCGACTACATCAACCGCCAGCGTGCGGCGGGCTTCGGTCGACGCGAGGCGATCGTCCGATCCGTCCACATCCGTTTCCGGCCGATCTGGATGACGGCCCTGACGACCGTCTTCGGCCTGCTTCCACTGATGATCTTCCCGCAGCGCGGTGAGGGAGTGGACTACAAGAGCCTCGCCGTGGTCCTGGTGGGGGGGCTGACGACCTCGACGTTCTTCACGCTGCTCGTCGTGCCGCTTCTCTACGCGACGCTCGACGACGTGCGACGCGTCGCGCGCGCGGTCGTCTGTCGCGGTACCGCGCCGCGGCGATACGTCGGCGGCTACGCGCCGGCCGACGTCGTCGGGCCGGTGTCGGGCACGTCCGGAGGGCCCGCGTCAACGACGGTATCGGCGGCGGTGTCTCCGACGTCGATCGACTCGCGCACCAGCGACGCGTAGCTCGCCGCCGACAGGATGCGCCGGCGACGTTCGTCGACGAGGCCGAGGAGACCTGCGATCTTGCGCAGGTAGCCGCTCTCGTTTGACAGCCGGGTGTACTCGCCGGAGCCGCGCACGGCGCAGGTGACATCCTCGAGCGTCAGCTTGTCCGGCGGTACGACGGTGACCAGTCGGTCGCCGTCGGCGGCTTCGGTCAGAATGCCCGCGCGGCGTAGGGTGTCGATCGCCGCCTCGAGCCGGTGCTGGGGAAATCGCAGCGCGAGCGCGAGAGCCTCGAGCGTCATGCCGCGTCCTCGGGTGTACTGCTCCTCGACGACGCGGGCCACGACCTCGGCCGCGAGAAGCTCTTGCGACTCGGTGCTCACCGGAAGCGCCTTCCAACCCTTGCCGGAGTAGCTTCCGATGTGCTGCCACACGTAGCAGAGCTTGACGCCGAAGAGCGCGAACAGCCAGCTGATGTAGAGCCAGAGCAGGAAAATCGGAATCAACGCCAGCGAGCCGTAGGTGATACTCGTGACCGTCGCCTTGGTCGTTAGCTCGAACACGTAGCGGCTGAAGACAACCTTGCCGACCTCCCACAGACAGCCGGCGACGAACGCCGCGACGACGGCTCCGGTCGTGTTGACGCGCGTCGCGGGTACGAAGCGATAGAGGAAGAAGAACGCGGCCCACGTGAAGAGATACGGCACGACGAAGTGGTCGAGGCCAGCCTCCCCCGC
>CAYMRB010000548.1:0-5728 GCA_964392615.1 uncultured Planctomycetia bacterium
CCCCGTCGCCGCGGTAGGGTACGAGCGGAAACTCGACGCGCACGACGAGGGCCGTTCCCGCCTGCTGGCTCGCGACCTCGACGATCAACGCCAGGAGGCCGTCGGCGCTGATCGGCTTCGGGACGAACGGAAGCGCGCCCAGCTCGCTGCGGCGCGTCGCGTCATTTTCGCGCGCCGACATGACGACGGCGCGCAGCTCGGGGTCGTGCTCCTGCAACCGACGGGCGACCTCCGGACCGTCCAGCACGGGCATGTCGTAGTCGACGAGCGCGATGTTGAACCGGAAGAGCTCGAGCAGCCACTGGGCGTCATCGAGACTCGAGGCAAAGTAAGCCTCGTGTCCACTGGAGTTTAGGAGGTCAGCGAGGCTCTCGCCGTGGGGCTTGTCGTCGTCGATGATCAGGAGGCGCAACGGAGTCCCTCCGCACTTCCGGGAGTCCGGACGATGTCGAGGAAAGTATAGCACAGCGCGCGGCGGCGGTCGGCGGTCATGGCCGTCGCAGCGGCTCGTTCTCGGCCGCTCTGGGGGTATCGGACGGGCGGCCAAAAGGCTTGTGTTTCCCTCGCCGATAAACCGAAGAAGGAGTACGCGAGAAGCCCATCGCGTATACTGCAGCGTTCGTCCGAGTCAGAGAACACACGAGGATCGTCAGTTGATTCAGAAGTTTACGGTCGTTCCACGGATCACGGAGAGGCTGAGGCCTCTGCAGGCGATTGCCCGCAACCTCTGGTGGAGCTGGAATCGCAACGCGGTCGCGCTCTTCCGGCGCATCGACCTCGATCTGTGGGAGCGCTGCGGCCACAATCCCGTCGAGCTGCTCGGCATCCTTCATCCGCAGCGCCTGCGCACGCTCGAAGAGGACGAGGCGTTCCTCGCTCACATGGACTCCGTCCACGCGGAGCTCGAGAACTACCTGTCGCGTGGCACGTGGTACTCCCGCGTCTACGAGGGGAAGCTCGATATCCGCATCGCGTACTTCTCGGCGGAGTTCGGCATCCACGAGTGCCTGCCGCTCTACTCCGGCGGCCTCGGCGGCCTGGCGGGCGATCACGTCAAGTCGGCGGCCGAGCTCGGTTTGCCGCTCGTCGGCGTCGGCCTCGCGTACCAGAACGGCTACTACCGGCAGTTCCTGAACTCCGACGGCTGGCAGCAGGAGAAGTACCCGGAGAACGACTTCTACAATATGCCGCTGACGCTCGTCCGCGAGGCGGACGGCAGCGAGGTCATGGTGTCGGTGGCGCTGCCGGGGCGCGACGTCTGGGCGCGCGTCTGGCGGTTGGACGTCGGCCGCGTGTCGCTGTTCCTGCTCGACAGCAACCTGCCGGTCAACGATCCGCACGATCGCGAGATCACCTCGCGGCTCTACGGCGGCGACCTCGACATGCGCGTGCGCCAGGAGATCCTCCTCGGCATCGGCGGCATGCGAGTCCTGGCGCGTGTCGGCTTGAGCCCGACCGTGTGCCACATGAACGAGGGGCACTCCGCGTTCCTCGCGCTCGAGCGCATCCGTGTGCTCATGCGCGAGAAGGACCTCTCGTTCGAGGAGGCCCGCGAGGCCGTCCGTTCGTCGTGCGTCTTCACGACGCACACGCCGGTGCCAGCCGGAAACGACCGATTCCCGCCCGACATGATGCGCGAGTACTTCCGCGCGTACGTTCGGGACGTCGGCCTGGGGATGGACGAGTTCCTCGGCCTCGGGCGCGAGGATCCCGCCGACCCGCGCGAGGAGTTCTGCATGACGGTGTTGGCGCTCCGCATGGCCTCGCACGCCAACGGCGTCAGCAAGCTGCATGGCGAGGTGTCGCGCGGCATGTGGAAGCGGATCTGGCCCGGCGTTCCCGAGCGCGAGATCCCGATCGCCCACGTGACGAACGGCGTTCACGCGCTGACGTGGCTCTCCGACGAGCTCCACCGGCTATACGAGCGGTACCTCGGACCGCAGTGGCTCGATGACCCGGTCAACCGCGGCATCTGGCACCGTGTGCGCGAGATCCCCGACAACGAGCTCTGGCGCGCGAAGGAGCGCCTGCGCGAGTCTCTCGTCAGTTTCGTGCGCGGTCGTATCAAGCGTCAGCTGCGCCGCCAGGGCACGGATGCGTCGAAGCTCGCCGTGGCCGACGAGATCCTCGACCCCGAGGTGCTGACGATCGGCTTCGCGCGACGGTTCGCGACGTACAAGCGCGCCTACCTCGTGTTGCGCGACATCGAACGGTTGAAGCGGCTGCTGCTCGATCGCGAGCGACCCGTGCAGCTCGTGATGGCCGGCAAGGCGCACCCGCAGGACCATCCGGGCAAGGAGATCATCCGCCAGATCGCGCAGCTCGCGCGTGGCGACGACTTCCATCACCGGATCGTTTTCCTCGAGGACTATGACTTCGAGGTCGCCCGCGTGCTCGTGCAGGGCTGCGACGTGTGGCTCAACACGCCGCGTCGTCCGATGGAGGCGAGCGGTACGAGCGGCATGAAGGCGTCGATGAACGGCAGCCTGAACGTCAGCATCCTCGACGGTTGGTGGTGCGAGGCGTTCGCCGGCGAGAACGGCTGGGCGCTCGGAACGGGCGAGCTGTACCCCGACAGCGAGCATCAGGACGAGCTCGAATCGCGCATTCTGTACGATCTCCTCGAGAAGGAGGTCGTGCCGACGTTCTATCGGCGCGGGCCGGATGATCTGCCGCGCGAGTGGATCGCGCGCATGAAGGAGTCGCTGTCGACGATCTGCCCGTTCTTCAATACGAACCGCATGGTGGCGGAGTACGCCGAGCGCTTCTACCTGCCGGCGGCGATCAACTCGAGCATGCTGGTGCGGGAGGACTTCAGCGCCGCGCGCGCGCTTGCCGCGTGGAAGGAGTTCGTCACCCGGCACTGGAGCGAGGTCGAGATCGTGTCCGTGGCGGCCGAGTCGAGCCGCGAGCTCGACGTCGGCAGCGAGCTGCCGCTGACGGTGCGCATCGCGATCGGCCCGTTCCGAGAGGAGGAGGTCGCGGTCGAGGTGCTGCACGGCAGGCTCGACACCGAGGAGCAGATCGATTCCGGCGAGGCGCTGCCGCTGCACTTCCTGCGTCGCGAGGGCGATCACGCGTTGTTCCAGGGCGCGATCCCGTGCCGCGAGGCAGGCCGCCACGGTTTCGCCGTTCGCGTGCTGCCGTTCCGCCGGGAGCTCTCGAGCAAGTTCGAGTCGGGGCAGATCACGTGGTTCGACGGCAACGGAGAGCCGCACCTGCCGGAGGACGAACCGGTGAAGGAGAAGGTGCTGGCCGACGAGTAGTCGGTCAACGAGCCTTCGAGAGCGAAACAGCCCCGCGGGTCATGGACCTGCGGGGCCGTTTCGTTTCTGCGGCGCGCACGGACAAGGACGGTCTTTCCGCCGCCGCCGGCGCTGGCGTACACTGAATCGGCCCAGTGAGTTTCTCCCCAACGGAGTGCCCCCCGATGCCGAACGCCCAGCGTCCCACCCGTCGCCGCTTCCTCGCGTCGTCTGCTGCCGTCGCCAGCGGCCTCGCGATGCCGTCGCTTCTGTCCCGCGCGGTCTCCGCGAGCCCGAACGAGCGACTGACGGTCGGCCATGTCGGCATCGGCGGGCGCGGCGGCAGTCTGCTCGGCATGACGCTCGGGAATCAGGGGATCGACGTGGCTGCGGTCTGCGATGTCGACCGCAATCACCTGACGCGCGCTCGGAAGCGCGTCGGCCGAGATGCGCTCGCGACCGGCGACTACCGCAAGGTGATCGAGCGGAAGGACGTCGACGGCATCGTCGTCGCGACGCCGGACCATTGGCACGCTGGGGTCACGATCGCGTCGTGCGCGGCCGGCAAACACGTCTACTGCGAGAAGCCGCTGTGCCACAACATCGTCGAGGGGCGTGCGATGGTCGACCCGGCGCCGCCCCACGCCCCCGTCGTGCAGGTCGGGATGCACCATCGCTCGGCGGGGTACGTTCACCACATCGCGCGCATCGTCCGGGGTGGTCGCATCGGCAAGGTGCACGCGGTGAAGAATTGGATGTGGGGCAACAAGATCGAGAAGCGCACGCCGCCGCGCAAGCCGCCGGCCGAGCTCGACTACGATTTCTGGCTCGGCCCCGCGCCGGAGAAGCCGTATCACCCGTCGCGCGTCCACTTCAACTTCCGTTGGTGTGACGACTACGCGGGCGGCTTCATGACCGATTGGGGCGTCCACATGTTCAACGTGATCACGTTCGCGATGGACGTCGACCACAAAGGACCGAAGTCGGTCGAGGCGAAGGCGACGTTCGCCGAGGACAACATCTACGACTTCCCCGTCACGATGGACGCGCGTTGGGAGTTCGAGGAGCCCGATTTCACGCTGACGTGGACGCAGCCGGAAGCCGGCGGCGACGTCTTGCCCGGACAGAAGTACGGCATGACGTTCTACGGCGAGGCCGGCGAGCTGCGCACCGGCTTCGGAAACGGTCTGTGCAAGTACTTCGAGAACGGCAAGGAAGCGCCGCTGCCTCGCGAGGGAAAGCCGGTCGAGCTTCCGTCGAGCCCCGGCCACATGCAGAACTGGGTCGACTCGATAAGGAAGCACGAGCTGCCGATCGCCGACGTCGAGATCGGGCACCGCACGACGGCGCTCTGCATTCTCGGCAACGTCGCGATGCGCGCCGGTCGCAAGCTCGCGTGGGACTGGCGGCGCGAGCGTTGCGTCGGCGACGCGGCGGCGGATGCGCTGCTCGGTCGCGAGGTCCGCAAGCACGCGTACGGCGTGTGATCCGCAGCGGAACCTCTCGATGCCCGAACTACCGGAGGTGGAGACCGTACGGCGCGGTTTGAGCCCGGCGCTCGTCGGCCGTCGCATCGTCGCCGTGGACGTGAGAGACGCGCGCTTGCGCTATCCGGTCGATCGCCGGCGTCTCGCCGCGCGCGTCGTCGGACGCGAGGTCATCGCGATCGAGCGACGCGCGAAGTACTTGATCGCTCGACTGCGTCGGCCGTCGCACGCTGATGCGCGATCCGACACGTGCCTCGTCGTCCACCTCGGAATGACCGGCGGGCTCCGCGTGTTCGCTGACGGCGTGGCTGAAGAGCCCCATACGCACGTCGTGTTCGAGCTCGACGACGGTCGCGAGCTGCGTTTTCGCGACCCGCGGCGCTTCGGGCTCGTCGACGCGTTGCGAGCGTCGGATCTCGCGACGGATCGGCGATTCACCGGGCTTGGCGTCGAGCCGCTGTCGGACGAGTGCGACGGCGACGCGTTCTTCGAGCGCACGCGAGGGCGGCGCAAGCCGGTCAAGAACTGGCTCATGGATGCGTCGCAGGTCGTCGGCGTCGGCAACATCTACGCGTGCGAAGCGCTCTTTCGCGCCGGGGTGCATCCGCAGCGCGCCGTCGGCCGCATCGGCAAGCAGCGGTGGGGGAGACTGACCGCCGCCGTCCAGGAAGTGCTCCGCGACGCGATCGACGCGGGCGGTACGACGCTCAGCGACTTCCGCGACGCGCAGGGCGGCGAGGGCTACTTTCGCGTACAGCTCAGCGTGTACGGCCGCGAGGGCGAGCCGTGCCCGCAGTGCGGCGAGACGGTCCGTCGCCGGGTGATGGCCGGGCGGTCGACGTACTATTGCTCGCGGTGTCAGAGGTGAGCGGCGTCGAGACTCGCGCTACGGCGCCGCGTACTCCGTCACCTCTTCGCTCGCCGCGACGACGCTCCGGACCTCGGCGCGATCCGCGACCGCCCCCGTCGCGAGCGCCTGCGACAGGATGTTCCCGA
>CAYMRB010000549.1:0-5709 GCA_964392615.1 uncultured Planctomycetia bacterium
CGCGCCGCGCGACACGTGCGCAGCGCGGCCACTGCCGTCGTCCGGGTCGTCAGAGCGCGGCGCGGCAGCCCAGATCGTCAGCCGTCGAGTCGACCCCGGCCTCGGGATAGGGCGCCGCCGGAGCGGTGCCGCCGAGGAACAGGTACTGCAGCAGGTACACCGCGTCCGTGATGTCGAGCACGCTGTCGTCGTTCACATCCGCCGCGTCCTCGCAGCGCATGCCTCCCGGCAGCCCGACGAAGAGATAGTCCAGCGTCGTGACCGCGTCCGAGAGATCGACCTCTCCGTCGCGGTTGGAGTCACCGCGCACGAACGTCGTCTCCGAATCGCCTCCCTCTCCGACGCGGATCGTCCCCGTCGAGTGGAACGCCTGGATGTCCGGATCGTAATACTCGTACACCCTGCTGATCGGCCCCTCGGCGCGCACCGGGAAGAGCGCCCGCATCTGGAACGAGAAGCTCACGGGCTCACCGGGTACGAGGGAGTCGACGTAGAAGATCACCTTGCGTCCGGCGATCTCGACGCGACTGACCGTGCCCGCGTCGACCAGCGCGTCGACGCTCGGACGCTCGACCGCGAAGCCCGTCGGGACGCCGACATCGGCGATCACCATGCCCGTCGCTTGCTTGGAGCCGGTGTAGAGCAGCCGCACGCCGACATCGAGGATGTCGTCGACCTCGATGCCATCGGCGTCGTACTCGACCGTGATCAACATATCGCGCGGCGGCGGCAGCAGGTCGCCCGCGACGTTGAAGCGACGCGCGATCTGGTACGACGACGACCCGTCGCCGATCGCCTCGATCTCGACGTCGCCCGCATCGAGCGGCAACGGCCACGAGTGGAGCAGATCGAAGTTCGAGCGGTTGATCGCGATCTCCGCGATCGTCTCGCCACCCGCGCGCACGCTGATGTCGAGGTCGAGGTCGCGAGTCGCGGTGCGAGCCGCCTGGAACAGCGCGCGGATCGCGACGACGGTGTCCTGCGTCGAGCCGCCGTATCCGCCAAGCGAGTTGCGCTGCGTCGTCAGCCAGTCGATCGCACCGGCGGCCTCCGGCCGGGAAGCCGCGAGGAGCGCGATCGCCGCGTAGCCGGTCGTTTCGACCGGGTACGGCTCCCAACGGATGCCGACGCCGTCGGTCTGCCCGAGCTCGACGAGACGATCGAGCGCCGCCGTCGCGGCCGCTTCCACGCCAGGCACCTTCTGCAACGCGACCGTCGTCAGGGCAAGGGAGTACGCGTCGCTGGAGATGGACGTCACGCCGGCGACAAGGAAGTCGCCCGCGCGAACGATCGCCTCTTGGACCTCGGCGCTGACCGACGTCCCGTCCGCGTAGTCGGCAAGCGCGTTGAGCACGTACGCGGCCATGGCGTAGGTGTTTTCGAGGCCGCCGTCCATCTCGCGGTGGATCAGGAAGTCGTCGGTGCGGAACGAGCCGTCCGGATTCTGCCGACCGACGAGCATGCCGGCCGCCTGCGCCAGCACACCTTCGTCGATGTCGCGCACCTCGCGCGCGCTCGAGAACGTGGACAGAACGAACGCGGTCAACCACAGGCTGCCCTCCGCGCCTCCGAACGCCGCGAAGCCGCCGTCGTCGCTCTGGAATGTCAGCTCCCGCTGATATCCGGTGTTGACGTAGTACTCGGCCGTCGCACGAATCTCGGGATTCAGCTCGCCGACCTCGCGCAGGTACTTGAGGATCTCGACGTCGGGCGCGAGGAAGATCATGTTCTGCTCGCCGCAGCCGTACGGCATGTTGAGCAGATCGCTGATGCCGTTCATCGTTTGCGAGACCGGATTCGGCGTCACGTGGAGCCACGCGCGAGCCGAGCCGTCGATCGCGTCCGGCGGGAACGTCAGATCGACCGGCAGTGTCTGGCCCGCCTCGATGACGCCGTTGAACACGAGCTCGGCCGGCAAGCCCTCTGGCACGACGCGGATGGTGCGCCGCACGGCATCCGACATCGCCGTGCCGATCGCCATCACCTCGATCTGGTGCTCACCGATCGCCGTCGGTCGAATCGGGAAGTAGACAGCCGTCGCCGACGAAGCGGGCACCGTCACCGTGGCCGCGCTCTCGCCGAGCGCCTCGTACCACTCGCCGTCTCCGAACGTCAGCGCCACCTCTTGGTCCGTGTCGAGGTAGTTGAACACGTCGACCTTGACCGGGAACTCCTCGCCCCGCGTCACCGAGTACGGCAGCGACGGCTCGACGAAGAATTCCTGGAAGACGGTGAGCTCCGTCTCGCCGAAGCCGATCCCGGCGCTCGAGCTGCCGACCGCCTGGAGCTTCCAGCCGGTGATGCTGTCCGGCGCCGTGAGATCGAGGTGAACACGGCCATTGTCGTCCGTCAGAAGGAGAGGCTCCCACACCCACGTTTCGGGGAAGTACTGGCGCACGCGCACGACCTCTGACGGTGCCGTACCGCCGTCGCCACCGCCGGCACCGGCCTCCGGCGGCCCCGCGTTGTCGAAGTCCTCGGCCCAGTCCCACCGCTGGCCGGCCGGCACGCGGACGTTCTCGGTCGTCACGACGAGGAGCCCGGCGTCCTCGAGGATATCGAGCGCGCCGAGACTGTCGGGAACGCGCCACGGCGCGAAGTCGCCGCCGCCGAAGCCGCCGTCGACCGGCGGTCCTCCGATCGGCCCCGGGCCGCCGCCGCCCTCGTGGACCTCGGCCTGCGGCTCGAGGAAGCGACGCTCGAGCTCGGCGAACAGGTCGGCGAGCCCGAGGCGACTGCGGCCGAGCGCCAGCACGGACTCGTCGACGACCGACACGCCGATCAGCGCGCGCTCGCCGGTGCCGGACTCGATGGTCACGCCCACCGGGTCGCCGGGCCGTACCTCGGCGGCGGCGAAGTCCGCGGTGATCGTGATCGTCGACGCGAGCTCGACATCGACCGTGATGCTGTCGGCCGCGACCTCGTTCGTCGAGCCGATCTGATACGCGACGACGCGCGCCTTCGGCGCCATGTCGGGCGTGATCGCGACGCTGAACGTGCCGCTCTCCGAGAAGTCGGACAGCACGCTGCGCCCGCCGGCGAGGACCTCGTAATAGATGGCGCTCGACTCGGTCGAGATCGCCGAGAACACCGCGGTGTCGCCAGCCTCAACGGGCCCCTCGCCATCGTCGCGCGCGAGCGACACGAAGAACGCGCCGCCGCCGTCCGACGACGACCCGCGCACGCGAATCTGCGTCGTCGTCGAGTGGCCATCGCGTTCGGCCGTCGCCGCGACGTCGGCGTAGAACGACTCCTCAGGCGGCACGGCAACGAACTCACCGCGACCGTCGACGACGCTGACCGTTTCTCGCTGCGTGCCGAGCTCCTCGCCCCACATGCGGAAGAACGTCACGGTGACCTCGACGTCGGCGTCGAGCGCGACGCCATCGGGAGAACGCCCGGTGACGACGACCTCGAGCGGCAGCCCCGGCTTCAAGGAGCGCCCTCGCGGCACGAGACCGAGCACGATGGACGCCTCGGCGATCGTCAGCGTCTCGGTGAGCTCTTGCGTGTGACCGGTCGAGTCGGTGCACGACACATCGAGCGTCACGGCGCCCTGGCCGGAGTTCTGTGGCGATCCCGCGACGAACTCGACGGCCGGCAACGTGAACTCGAGCGCGCCGTCGGTAAGCTCACCGTCGATGGTGGCGTACTCCTGCCACTCGCCGACCCAGCGGCTGGCAACGATGCGCACCGTCCCTTCGACCGCGCGGCCGAAGAAGTAGCGCGCGTTGACCGTGCCGGGCACGGTCGAGTCGACCAGGGCCCAGCTGCGCTCGAACTCGACGCCGAGGTCGAATCGCGGCAGCGTGTACTCCTCGACGCGCACGTCGCGAACGCTCTCGGAGTTGTCGGAGCGCGCGCGCACCTTCCACGTGCCGAAGTTGACCTCGCTCGCGAGATCGAGCGAGAACTCGGCGGCGCCGAAGTCACCGCACGTCAGCGTCTTCCGGTCGATGCGAATGCCCTTCGCGTCGTGGAACGTGACCTCGACCTCGCCGGGGACGGGGCGCATGCCGTTGTCGATCAGCAGCACGCGGCCTTGGATCGTCTGACCGGGCTTGTAGATCGGCTTGTCGGTTTCGATGAGGATCGCCGGCGCGCGCGAGACGGTCGCCTCGGCGGTCAGCACCTCTTCGATTCCGGCGATGCGCGCGTCGATCGAGTAAGCGCCCGGTTCGACGTGCGGCACATCGAACTCGACGTGCACGCGGCCGTCGGCTCCGGACGCGCCGGCGTAGAGGTTCGCGACGGGACCGCTCGGGCCGACGAGCTCGACGACGACGGGCCGCGCGACGGGCTCGCGCGTTTCCACATCGATCGTCGTCAGCGTCAACGACGAGCGGCCGCCGGACTGGAGCTCCTTCGGCACGAGCAGGACCGCGCCGTCGTCGGCGACGACACGAGCCGCGGGCAGAAGCGAGAACAGAACGAGCGATGAGATGACGAGTCGGGGGAGGATTCGGACGGACACGGCGCCGCTCCTATGCAGTGGGTTTCACCGAGGGTGGCCGCCGGCGCCGGGAGGCGGGGCGACACAGCGAACCCGAAGCCCTGAGGAGCGTGCATTGTCCCTCGGTCCAGCGCGTGTCACAACCGGGAAAACGCGCGCGAGACGCGGAAAAAAATACCGGAAAAAGCCCGTCAACGCCGCTGATGGACGCTACCACGGCCCGTAGTAGAACCCGAATCCCGGCCCCCAGTAGAGGTACGGATCCGGATACGGACGGTAGTACCGGACGGCCCGGGCACGCTGCGCTCGACGCTCCGCTTCGCGCTCTGCCGTACGCATCATGTGGTCGATGACGCGCTTGTCGACGCCCTGCTCCTTGAGGTCGACGACGTCCTGGCTGTCCATGTAGTAGATCGTGCGGCTCTTCTCGATCGTCTCGATGATGCGCTCGGGCGGCTCGCCGGCGCGGCTCATCTCGATGACCTGTTCCGTGCGAACGGGTGGTGGCGCGCGGTACACATGGTGATGACAGCCGGCGAGGATCCCACCTGCGCCGACGACGAGAATCGAGATCCAGCGTGCGGTCAGCATGGCTCTTGCTCTTCGTAGGTGGCGGCTACCCCCGATGTCCTATCACACCGAGCAGCCCGGGGAAAGTTTGGAGGCGGCTGCCGGCGTGTGCGATCATCGGCGGTCGACTCCACTTGACCATCCTGCCCGCGCCTCATTGCGGAGGACAACCGATGCTCGCCGCTCGCGGTACTGTCGTGCTCGCTTGTGTCGTCTCTTGCGCCGTTTTAGCGGTTTCGGGTTGTGAGTCGAGCGGCCCGCCGATCCCGGACGATCCGGCGCCCCCGTCGGTCTCGCCCCCCACACCGACCGCGATCGAACCGGGCTCGCCGACGCCCGTCGATCGAAGCGCGGCTCGAGGCGCCTCCGGAGTGCGCCACGCAGCGCTGAAGACGACACGCGCGCCCAGCATCCGCCGCGGCTCGAGCTGGGGCGAGATCGGCGGCGCGCGCCCGGCCGCGGTGAAGCTCGAACGTCCGACGCGACGGCCGTCGGCCAGCAGGCCGAGGGACGCGAGGAAGGAGATCGACACGGCGACCGTCCAGAAGGCGCTGGACGATGCCGACGCCAGGCTCCGAAAGCTCGACTCCGAGCTGGATGACCTGTCGGCAGACGCGACGACGACGGAGGACGACTCCGACTCCGACACCGACACCGACTCCGACTCCGACTCCGACTCCGACTCC
>CAYMRB010000550.1:0-5707 GCA_964392615.1 uncultured Planctomycetia bacterium
CGACACCGACACCGACACCGACTCCGAGACCGACTCCGGCTCCGACGCCGACTCCGATTCCGACTCCGCCCTCGCAGCCCTCCCCGTGTTCGCCGCGCCCGTCCCCGTTCGCGTGCTGAACGCGCTCGGCGCGGCCGATGGCCCGGTCGCGATTTCGCCGCTGGGCGACTTCCTCTACTTCTCGAGCTCTCGACCGGGAGGCGACGGGGGCTTCGACCTCTACCGAGCGCGTCTCGTCGGCGGTGCCGTTCCGCGGGACGGGGAGCTGCAGGTCGAGTCGCTCGGACCGCTCGTCAACAGCGCAGAAGATGAGCTCGACCCGGCGCTCGGGACGGGTGGCTATCGGTTGTACTTTTCGCGACAGCGCGACGGGCAGGCGGACATCTGCGTCACTCTGTCGCGCGAGGTGTATCGCACGAGCGAGGACGAGGGACCGTACTGGAGCCTGACGGGTTTCGGCGAGTGGCTGGCGAACTTTCTGCGGCGCGTGCCGGCGTGGATTCTCGGTCTGATCATCTCGGCGCTGACGTGTCTCGCGCTGCTCTTGTTGTTTCGTCGGTGGCTGCGGGCCCCGAATCTGTTGGCGCGCGCGTTTCTGGTCGCGCTCCTCCTCCACGTGCTCGCCGCGATCTGGATGAATCGGAACACGGTGCAGCGCATTCTGGTTCGAGCTGTCGAGGAGCAGTTCGAGGCGTTCGAGGTCAGCGTCGAGGGGCTTCCGGAGGAGGACGTCGGCCTCGCGATCCGCGAAGCGATGGCGACGACGGAGTCCGGGGATGAGACGCCGACGCTCGCCGCGCGGGTCGACGCGCCGCAGGCGGAGCCGGACGAGGTCGAGATCGCCGCGCCGGAGATCCGCCAGGCGATGGAGTTGGACGAGATCGAGCCGCCGGCGGCGGCCGAGCGAATCGATCCGGTGCGCGCGGAACCTCTTCCTCGACCGCCGGAGGTCGAGGAGGAGGAGATCCTGCCGCCCGCGATCGCGCTGCGGCCCGATCCCGCTCCCGTGCCGGAACTCTCCGCGCGCGATGCCGACGCGCCGACGGAGGAGCCGGTCGACGTCGCGACGATCATCGAGCCGTCGAGTCCGCCACTCCGTCCGGAGCCGGACGCGACGCTCGCCGATCTCGACGCGGTCGATGTCAGCGTGCCGGTGCCGCGCGATGTCCACCTTCCCGATCCGGAGCCTCTCGTCGAGCCGCTCGACTCGCCGCCGCCTGCGCTGAGCGATCCGGACTCGGCCGACGAGGAGCCGCCGGCGATCGCGGTTCCCGATCCGATCCGGCGCGACGACCCCGATGCGCCGACGCTCGAGATCGCGGCGCGTACCGTCGCCCCGGAGTCGCCGGAAGTCGCGCCAGCGGAATCGTTGTCGCGAGACGCCGCCCCGGCGCGTCCGGAGCGCGCGGAGGAAGCGACCGCGCCGACGCCGCTCGATGTCGCTCTCGCGCGGAGCGTCGTGTCGGAGCCGGCTCCCGACGTCGTCGCCGAGCCGCCGCGGCCCACGTCGCCCGATGCGGTCGAGGCGATCCGACCGAGCGCCCCGCGCAGCGCGCCGCGGAGAGCGGAGGACGTGACCGAGTCCGCGGTCGAGATCGTCGCACGCACGATCCGGCCGCCCACCGAGACGACGCCGACACCGCGAGCGGAGCTCGCGGCACGGAGCGTCGATCATCGCGTACCGACGACGCCGGTCGCACCGCCGCCGCCGACCGAGAGCGCGCCGGGTCGCCTCACCCACGACGCGAGCGCTCCGCGCGCCGACGAAGTGTCGCCCGTCGCGGTGACGCCGCGCGCAGCATCCGCCGCGTCGAGCGTCGATCGCGAAGCGGTCGTCGCCGCGGCCGCGAGGCCGGTGGCGAGACCGACGGTGGACGCGTCGTCACCGGAGCTCGCCGCTCGCGCTCGTGTGGAGCCGCCGGCCGCGCGCTCGGCACCGGCACGTGCGGAGATCGCTCGCGCGGACGAGCCGGCGCGTTCTGAGGCGCCGCGCGCACGGCGCGAGATCGCGGCCTCGCCTTTAGCGGACACGCGCCTGGCGCACGAACCGAGCGCTTCGTCGCCGCGGGCGGACGAGGTCCGAGCGGTCGACGTGACGCCGCGCGCGGCGACGGCGTCGCGGTCGGCGGCGTCGGTCGACGATGAAGTCGTCGCGACGGCTGTCGGCGCGGACATAAAGCCCGCTCCGGCGGCAACGCCGGACCTTCCCGCGCGGGCGCTCGCCGCGCCACCGGTGGAGAGCGCGACCCGGCCGCGCGCCGAGCTCGTGCGTGCGGATGAACCGATGCGATCGGCATCCGCGCGCGCTACCGAGCACTTGGCGACGTCGCGCGATGCACGGGCAGATCTCGCGCACGATCCCGGCGCGTCGCCGGCGCAGGCCGACGCCGCGGCGCCGGTCGCGGTGACGCCGCGTGCGGCGACGGCGTCACGAACGGCGACGGAAACGAGTGACGAGGTCGTCGTAGCCGCGGTCGACTCGAGCGATCGGCCCGTCGCGACGGAGACGCCGGAGCTGGCGACGCGGGCTCGCGCGGCGCCGCCGGTCGCGAGTGCGCCTCCGCGTCCGGAGCTCGCCCGGTCCGAGGAGCCGGCGGGTACGGCGGAGTCGCGTTCGCGGGACGAGGTCGTCACGCCGCAGGATAGCGAGGTCGCGTTGGTTCGCGACTCGAGCGCGTCGGCGTCGCAGACCGACACCGGCGTGGAGATCGCGGTGACGCCGCGGACGGCGACGGCATCGCGGTCGGCGCCGTCGGAGAGCGACGAGGTCGTCGCGCGCGCCGATCCGACCGCGAAGCCCACGACGACCGCGACGCCGGCGCTCGCCGCGCGCGCTCCCGCTGCGCCGCCGGCATCCGAGAGTGCAGCACCCGCGCGTGCGGAGCTCGTGCGCACCGAGGCGCCGGCGCGATCCGAGTCATCGAGCACGCCCGCGGACACGGTCGCGGCGCTCGAGGCGAAGGCCGGCCTGGCACACGACCCGCGCACGTCGTCGTTAGAGGCCGACGCCGCCGAGCCGGTCGTCGTCCGACCGCACGCGTCGGCGGCGACGCGCTCGCCGGCTTCGGAGCCTGCCGACGAGATCGTCGTCGCCTCTGCTGCCGCGGCTGAGAAGACGACGACGTCGCCGCCGACGCCGGAGCTCGTCGCGCGTGCTGCGGTGCCGCCAGCGCCACAGAGCGCGGCGCGTGCGGAGCTCGCTCGTGTCGACGCGCCGCGACGATCGAACGCGCGAAGTGGCGTCGCGAACGCCGCCGCAGCATCGGCGGACAAAGCGCCGCTTGCACACGACGCGGTTGCGGCATCGTTGCTGGCCGATGCGTCTGCAGCGGTCGCTGTGACGCCGCGTCAGGTGGCGGTGGCGATGCCCGCTGCCCGGGACGGTGTCGACGACATCGACGTCGCGCGGCCGAAGCCCGCTGTCGAGGCGACATCATCGAACGCGCCGGAGCTCGCATCGCGGTCGCATTCCGCGCCGTCGGCCGAGAGCTCCACGGTCGCGCGCGCCGAGCTCGTACGCGGAGCCGTGCCGGCGCGTTCGGAGGCATCGCAGCGGGTGGAGCACGCGCCGACGGACGCCGATGTCGCCCGTCTCGCACGCGACGAGGGTGCGTCGTCGTCGCAGGCCGACGCGGTCGCGTCCGCGTCGGTGACGCCGCGGGCTGCGGTGTCGCGCGCGTCGTCGTCGATCGATTCGTCGGACGATCCGATCACCGCGCCGCGAGCGGTGCGCGACGCGCCGCCGACTCCGACGGCGGCGCCGGAGCTCGCAGCACGTTCGGGAGCCGCCGTGCCGAAGACCGTGCGCTCGCGGCCCGAACTCGCGCGCGTGCAGCGTGCTCCCGCGACGCCGCGAGGCGAGGCGGCGGACGCGTCAGAAAGCGGCGTGCCCGCGCCCGACGCGCCCATCGGCCTGGTTCGCGACGCAAACGCGATGGCATCACGGCAAGCCGACGCCGCTCCGACGGTCGCGGTGACGCCGCGCGCGGTGACCGCGTCGCGAAGGGCGACGGAAGGCGACGAGATCGTCGCCGCGGCTCCGGCGGTCAAGTCGGCGGAGGCGGCGCCGCCACAACTCGTCACGCGCTCCGCCGTGGCGACACCGAGGGACACCGCGGTGGCACGCGGTGTCGATCGCCCGACGCAGTTGTCGGGCGCCAGGCCCACTCGGTCGCGCGACGCCGCGAGACTGGCTCCGGCAGCCGCGCCGCTCGCGACGTCGCTCGTCGTCGCCGGAGGCGCCGCAGAGGCCGAATCGTCGAGTGCGCCGGTCGCCGCGATCGCACCTCGTCCGCCGACCAGAGTCGTCGACCCGGTCGACGTCGAGAACGTCACGGCCCTGGCCGCGGTCCGCGCCCGTCCCGAGGCGACCCCGGCCGGCCCGGTTCTCGCCGCGCGGGACAGCCGTCCGGAGACCCGAGCGCCCGGCTCGCGGTCTGCCACGCGGAGGCGGGACGACCGACCGACTCTCGGATCGCGCACGAGGCTCGCGAGTCGTCGACCGACACCGGCCCGCGCGACACCGACGCCGCGGACTCCCGTGTCGCGCGCGGTCTCGGTTCAAGCGGCTCTCGTCGAGCGGCAGGCGCGTGCCGCGGCCATGCACTCGAGCGCACCGGAGATCGCGGCGACTATCAGCCGGCCGGCACCGTCGCCGTCTAGCGTCGTCGAGGTCGAGGTCGCGCACCTCGGCCGCAGCGAGCGCTCGAGCACGTTCCTGCCGCGGATCTACCAGCTTCGCGGCAAGGACCGGCGCGACGAGGCGCTGCAGCGCGGCGGAGGGAGCGAGGCGACCGAGCTGGCGGTCGGGGAGGGGCTATTGTGGCTGGCGCGTCATCAGAGTCCGGACGGACGCTGGCGGCTCGACGGCTACACGAAGCATCTACGCAAGGCGTCGAAGCGCGATCTGCAGCACCCGGACTGGAACGGCCGCGGCAACCGCCGCAGCATCGGGGGCTCCGGCAAGGCGGCCAGGGGCGACACGGCTGCCACGGGGCTCGCGCTGCTCGCGTTCCTCGGACACGGCGACTCGCACCTCGAGGAGGGACCGTTCCGGGAGGTCGTCGAGCGCGGTCTCGATTGGCTCGTCAAGGCGCAGAAGAAAGACGGCGACCTGCGCGGCGGCGGCAACCTCTACATGCACGGTGTCGCGGCATTCGCGCTGTGCGAAGCGTACGCGTTCACGCGCGATCCGAAGCTGCGCGAGCCGGCTCAGAAGGCGATCGACTACACGATTCGCGTCCAGAATCCGCAGAAGGGTGGCTGGCGGTACGAGCCCTATCCTCGTAGCAAGGAAGTCGACACGAGCGTCTTCGGCTGGATGTTGATGGCGTTGAAGAGCGCGCGGCTCGGCGGGCTCGAGGTCGACCGCGTGGGGCTCGCCCGCGCCGCGAACTATCTCGATAGCGCACGCACCGGGCGCCACGGTGGGAGATTCCTCTATCAGCCGGGCAACTCGCGCACGTCGCTCGCGATGGTCGCCCAAGGTCTGTTCTGCCAGACGATGCTCGTCGACTCGTTGCTCGACGAGAATGCGCGCAACGACCGGAAGCTGCGCCGCGCGACGCAGGAATCGATCGACACGCTTGTCGCGAACTTGCCGATCGATCGCGATCAGGGCGGCGACAGGCCCGACGGCGCGAACTTCTACTATTGGTACTACGCCACGCTCGCACTCTTCCAGGAAAGCGGCCCCGCCTGGGACAAG
>CAYMRB010000551.1:0-5674 GCA_964392615.1 uncultured Planctomycetia bacterium
CACGATCTGACCGCAAGCCGTCTCGCTCGACGGAGGAGCGCTTCGATCGCCTGCAGGACGCCTTGCGCAGGTTGACTCCCGAGCAGCGTCAAGTCATCCGCATGTCGCGGATCGACGGGCTCAAGATCCGGGAGATCGCCGCGCGCACGGATCGGTCCGTGGATGCCGTCAAGCAGCTCATCCTTCGCGGCCTGCGCAGCCTGAAGCGGCACTTCGGCGACACCGAGAGTCTTCACCTGCCGGATCGGACGTTCGACAGTGAGACGACACCGGGCGTCGACGGGGAGGTCGAGCCATGAGCGACCCCGATCGCGCCCGTTTCGACGATCTGGTCACGCAGTACATCGACCGTTTCGCGGCAGGCGAGACCATCGAGCCGGAAGACATCCTGCTCGCCCATCCCGACCTGGGGGTGGAGATTCTCGACGAGCTTCGCATCTATCTCGACCTCGATGACGATTCGGGTCTCCAGGACGACTCGAACCTCGACGACGGCGTGCAGCGGAGTGCCGACTGTCTCGGCACGCTCGGCGACTACACGCTGCGCCGACGGATCGGACGCGGCGGCATGGGAGTGGTCTACGAGGCGTGGCAGGCGTCGATGGACCGCGGCGTGGCGTTGAAGGTTCTCCCCGCGGGGATCGCAGCGGACCCGAGGGCGGTGGGGGGGGGGGGGGGGGCGGGGGGCGGGGGTGTTGGCCGGGGGGGGGGTGTTGGGGGGCCCCCGGGGGGGCCCCCGCGGCGCCCCGGGGGGGGGGGGGGCGTTGGGCGGCCGAGGCTCGCGTGGCGGGGAAGCTCCACCATCCGAACATCGTCAGCGTCTACGGCATGGGTGTCGAGCAGGACACGCCGTACTTCGCGATGGAGCTCGTCGAGGGCGAGACGCTGGCCGCGGTGTTGCGTCGTGAGCCGCCCGCGCCTGACGCGTTCCAGTCCCACTGCCTGTACATGGCCAGCGCGTTCGCGGACGTCGCCGATGGGCTTCAGCACGCGCACGCGGGCGGCGTCGTGCACCGAGACATCAAGCCGTCGAACTTGATCGTCGATGGTGACCGCCATATTCGCATCCTCGACTTCGGCCTCGCGCGCCTCGAGGGGCAGGACGCGCTGACGGTCACGGGCGACTTCCTCGGCACGCCGCAGTACATGAGTCCCGAGCAGGCTCGGCGGCAGAAGGTGCCCGTCGACCACCGTACGGACATCTACTCGCTCGGCGCAACGTTCTACGAAGCGCTCGTCCGGCGGCCGCCGCATGAGGGCAGGGACCGCGAGGACACGCTCTCGCGGATCATCGAGCGCGACCCGCGACCTCCGCGGCAGTTGAACCCCCGGGTGCCGGCCGAGCTCGAGACGATCGTCTTGAAGTGTTTGCGGAAGGATCCCGACGATCGCTACCGCACGGCGGAGGCCCTGGCGCAGGATCTGCGGCGTTTCGTGCGCGGCGATCCGATCGAGGCGCGGCCGCAGGGGAGGTGGCAGCGGCTCCGACGTCGGGTGGCCCGCGAGAAGCTCCGCCTCTTTGTCGCGGGCACTGCAGCGGTGCTCGTGCTCGCGTGCGCCGTCCTCGCGTGGCGGCTGTCGGTCGAATCGATGCGCCAGCGCTCGCAGGAGTACGATCGGACGGTCGTCGCCGCGGCGATGAAGCTCCTGCGGGGAGAGACGATCCTGGCGGGCGTGCGCGGCAGCCGCGCGGAGGGAGTCTCCCTGTTGCCGGCGGAGTACGACCGAGATCTCGTGGAGCGGGGCAAGGCCGCTATCGTCGAGGCGCTCCAGGACCTCGAACGCGCGCGTGAGCTGCTGCCGGAGCGCTTCGAGGCCTACTACCACCGCGGGCGGGCCCTGCTGATGCTCCGTCGCGGCAACGACGCGGTCGGCGAGCTTGAGGAGGCGCTGGGGCGCAATCCGGGCTTCGCGCCGGCGCTCGTGCTCAGGACGCAAGCGCGCGGTGAGGACGACGATCCGGACCTCACTACCGACCCGCGCGGCGCGGCCTGGAGGAGGGCACAACGCGCCATGCGGAAGTGGCGCTTCGACGAGGCCATCGCGGCCTGGGACGAGCTCGTCGCGCTCGAGGGGGAGGCGGGCGAGCTCTACCCGGGCTCCAGGACCATCCACCTGCTCGGCCGCGGAACCGCGCGTTTGTGGGCCGAGGACTACGACGGGGCGGTGCTCGATTTCTGGGCCGCTCGCACGCGATCGCAGGTCTCGTGGGGAGAGCTCCTCGAGCCGCACCTGTTGCTCGGCATGACGTACTTTCTGCGAGGCAACCCCGGCGACCTCGACAGGGCGGACGAGCGTCTGCGGGAGGCCGCGCGGCTGTGCGGCTCGCCAGAGGAAGGGGACGTCTGGACGGAGGCGATCTACTCGCTGCTCGTTCGGAGATGCTGGCTCCGCGAGCGTTTCCCCGCGGCGATCGAGGCCGCGCGTCGGGTGGCACGACTCTGCCCCCACGACATGAAGGCGCGTCTCACGCTGGGCCGAACCCTCCTCGCTCGCGTCTGGCTCGTGCGCCACAGCGAGGGCGGGGCGGAAGAAGGGGATCTGAGCGAGGCGTTTGCCGAACTCTTGGACGTCGCCGAGGGGGCGCTCCAGCTCGACCGCATGAGTCCCGCCGCCCACGACTTCATGGGCAAGACGTTTGCGTTCACGGGCGAGCTTGATAGGGCCCGCAGTAGCTTCGCGAAGGCCCAGAGTCTTCTGGAATCCGAGGTTTCACAACGGAGATTCGACATGAAGAACACTGACGGAAGGGCGGCCGCGGCAGTCGCGTCGCTGGTCGTGGTGCTCACTAGCGCGGGAAAGGCCCAGGAGGGGCGTTTCGAAGATGTGAGGCCTGTCGAGAGCGTGGGCGGCGAAGTCAACTCGCCACTCGGTGAGATGCAGCCGTGTCTCTCGAGTGATGGTCGGCAGCTCTACTTCGTGTCGTTCCGCAATTGGTCGACAAGTACCAGCGATATCTACGTCGCCTGGCGTGGGCGGCGAGGCGAGCCGTGGGCTGGCGTTCGACCCCTGGACGAGCTCAACACACCGGCGCAAGAGAGAGAGCCGAGCCTGTCGCACGACGGCTTGACGCTCTACTTTCACTCCGAAGTCCAGAGTGGCCTCGGACGTGGCGACATCTTCGTCGCGCATCGGGAAAGCCCGTGGGATCCGGACGGACGTCCTGCTCGGTTTGGGGAGGCGTCGCTTCTGGACGAGGTCGACAGCGACGCGAACGACAACGGCCCGTGCATCTCGCGGGACGGGTTGGAGCTCTTCTTTCAGTCCAAGCGCACCGGCGGACTCGGCGACTTGTACGTCGCGAGGCGGCGTGCCATCGATCTCCGCTTCGGCGAGCCGACGCCGCTTGCGAGCCTGAACACGCCGAACCACGAGCGCAGCCCGAGTCTCTCATGCGACGGACTGGCGCTCTTCTACAGCACGGGGCCCGCCGGGCGTAGTGGCGGGAGGATCATGGTCGCGACGCGCGCGAACGGCGAGAGTGACTTCGGCGTCCCTGTGCCCCTCGGACCTCCGGTGGACACCGGCGACCTGTACGCGGGTGGCCACCCTGACATCTCCTGCGACTGGCCGGCGGACGGCGCCGTGCTCCACTTCGGGCGCTCCGTGGGGGGAGCCCGGCCCGCGATCTACCAGGCCACCTGGCGCCGCACAGACACCCCTGGCATCGGTCCGTTCCTCCGCGGCGACTGCGACGCCAACGGCTCGGCCAGCGGCGATCCCGCCGACGCGGTCGCCCTGCTGCGGTACAAGTTCGCCGGCGCGTCTCGGCCGCCGTGCCTCGCCGCTTGCGACGCGGACGGCGACGGCAGCCTCGGGGGAGTGACCGACGCGGTGTACATGCTCGGCTTCAGTTTCCTCGGAGGACCGAGCCCGGTGGCGCCCTATCCCGCCTGCGCCCGTTCGACGCGGGCGAGCGACGTGGCCCTGGGCTGCGACGAGCCGCTCGCGTGTCCGTAGGAGACTGTCTCAGGGATTCAGCGGGCTTCGGCGGTCTACGACGGAGCGTCTACTCCGTTGCTGCTTCAGAGCTGCTCGAGCTCTGCCTCTCCTCGGCAGCGCTGCGCTGCGGGACCGACCAGTGCGCCTGGACGATGCGCCACTTCCCGTCCTGCTTCTCCAGGCCCCACGTGACCCGGACGCCCGGGAACTCCCGCGTCTGGCCCCGAAACTCGAATGTCGCGCCTTGCTCCCAGGTTGCCCACGCGGCAGTGCCCGAGGAGCTCACCTTGATCTTCCCCAGCTTGTGCTCGAAGTCGATCTCGCTCGCGTTGGCGAAGAAGAACTCGTAGCCGACCTTGATCTTCTTCCAGCCGACCGTCATGCGCCCGGCAGTGGCGTGGATCAGGACGGTGTCCTCGTCGTGGGAGAAGAGCTGTGACACGGCTTCCATGTCCTCGGCATCACACGCCTTCTCGTAGCGGTCGATGACCGCGGCAATCGACTGGATCGCTTCCTTTTCCTTCTCCGACGGTTCCTCCGGAGACTCCGGGACTGCAGCAAAGGCGATCAGAAGCGGGGGGAGGACGAAAAGGGCGGACTTCATGGCGGGTCCCTCCTTGAGAATCGGGTTTGCGGCAACGCCCTTCACACGGACTCGATCGTAACCGCTGTGCGTTGACAAAGTCGACGCACAGCCGTCTCATCCGAACCCGTGTCCCCCACCGACGAACCGAACGACTCCCTGCGCCGCATCCGTCACGTCGCCCTCGACCTCGATGGCACCGTGTACTGCGGCAGCGAGCTCTTTCCGTGGACGCTCGACGCTCTGGCGGAGCTCCGGTCGCTCGGCATCGGCACCACGTTCTTGACGAACAACTCGTCGCGCAGCGCGGTGGCGTACCGCGATCACCTGCGCGATATGGGAATCGACGCGACGCTCGACGAGATCCGCACGTCGGCGGGCGCGACGCTCGAGTACCTGTCGCAGGCGCATCCGGACGCGAAGACGGCGTACGTGCTCGGCACGGCGAGCCTGCGCGAGGAGTTCGCGCAGTCGAGCATCCGGCACGTCGGCGAGGAGGAATCGGACGACGAGGAGCCGGACGTCGTCGTCGTCGGCTTCGACACCGCGCTGCGCTACGACGCGCTGTGCCGCGCTGCGTGGTGGATCGCGCGTGGCAAGCCGTTCATCGCGACGCACCCGGACCGCGTGTGCCCGACGAATCGCCCGACGGTGCTCGTCGACTGTGGCGCCGTCTGCGCCGCGCTCGAGGCCGCGACGGGTCGAGCGCCGGACGCGGTACTCGGCAAGCCGGACCCGCGCATGCTCGCCGGGATTCTCGCGAAGCACGACCTCGAGCCTTCCGAGCTGGCGATGGTCGGCGATCGGATCTACACCGACATCGCGATGGGCCGCGCCGCGGGCGCGCTTGCAGTGCTGGTTCTCAGCGGTGAAGCGAGCGCCGCTGACGCGCGCACCACCGAGCCGCGCGCCGACCTTGTCGTCGATCATCTCGGCGAGCTCTGCCGCAGGCTGCGCGCCGCGCGCGACGTATCGAAACCTTCGAGGGACTGAGCGATGGACCCGTTTGTCTACCAGTACGCGATCGGCGCGGTCATCTTCCTCATCGGCATCTACTTCGGCGGTCGGCAGGGCTACATCGGCCTGAAGGGGAAGGGCCTGCGCAACCTCGTCATCATGGTCGCCGGCTTCCTGTTCTTCATGGCGATT
>CAYMRB010000552.1:0-5584 GCA_964392615.1 uncultured Planctomycetia bacterium
GCGGCCGACGTCCTCGACGAGATCGCCGACGGCGGACCGGGAGGCGCAGCCGACGACGAGGATCGGCGCCGGCGCGAAGAGGTACTCGAAGAGCTTGCTCGACAGGACTCCTCGTCCGGGATCCTGCCAGTCGATGAGGACGAGCGCGTCCGCGGACCGCTGCAGAGCGATCGCGCGATCGCGTGACACGACACCGACGACGTCGACGAGCTCGGCGGCGCCGCACTCTGCTGCGAGACCGGCCCAGCGTTCGGCGTCGGGCCCGGCGATCACGAATCGCAGTCTCTGGCGCAGGCTCGGCACACGCGCGGAAAGCGCCGACAGCGCCCGGAAGAGGCTCGTCGGATCCTGGCCGCGAGGGTAGAGGCCACCGGTGAAGACGAGGCGGACGACGCCGTCGTTGTTCCACGGCGCGGGCGCGTCGCAGGAGGACGTCGCGGTCAGATCGGAATCGTGCCCGTTGTAGACGGTCTCTACCGGCGCGCGGGTGAACCGAGCGAGCGTGTCGCGAAGGGGTTCGCTCACCGTCGTCACGAGGTCGACTTCGCGCAGACACCGCGACTCGAGGACGCGCTCGATGAGCGTGAAGGGAAACAGGCCGCCGTACGCGTGGTTACGAGTCCACAGGTCGCGGAAGTCCGCCGCCCAGATCGTCGCGGGGCGTCGGCGCTTGACGGCGCGCGCGACGAGGTGGGTCGTGTAGGGCCCGCTCGAGCTCACGACGGCGTCCCAGCCGGACTGCTCGAGCGCCCACTCACGCGCCGGCTTGACCCAGAAGTCGGTGCGGTCCGGCATGCGGACCGTGCGGTAGATGCCGGTGGTGCCCTGCACGGACCGCAGCAGGCTCTTCCACCACGCGGGCGCGCGCGTGGCGTTCGTGCCGCCAGCTTCGACGGCGGTCGCGGTCGACGCCGGCATCGCCGTGCTCGGCTCCGACGATCGCTTCCCTTGACGTCGCAAGCGCTCGATGATCGCCGGCGCGCAGAACGGGATCTCGACGACCTCGAAGCCGTCCATCGAGACGTCGAGGCCGACCTCATCGCCGTGCTTCGCGGTCGTCAAGACCGTGACGTCGGCGCCAGCGCGCGCCCAGTACTTCGCGAACGACCACGCGCGAACGGAGCCAGCAGCATTCAGCGGCGGAAAGAGAGTGGAGACGACGAGGATGCGCATGCGGTCAGGGTATCAGGTCGCGGAGAGAGCATCACCGCATGGCGCGGGACGGATCGCTCACAACCCGGCCGCTTGCTTGGCCCGCTGCACCTCCGACTCCGGCAGGTACCACTTGCTGCTCTCGCTCGAGTCGCGCACCAACGTCAAGCCCGTCAGCGCGGCGCTGGTCTGGACGTTGTCGACGTGCAGGATCCGGACCCGCACCGTCCCGGTGATCGTGGCGCGCAGCGGGTCGTCTGCGTCCGACTCGACCTGCGCGACCTCCTCTTCGGATGCGAAGGGCTCCTCGCCGGCGCGTTGCCAGAGGTAGGCCGGGCCCTCGCTGTCAGGAGCGTCGAACAGGGTGCGAAGAACGAGCTCGTCGCCCTGGTAAACCTCCATCCTGAGCAGCTTCATGCCGGGGAAGCTGCACCCGGCGATGACGGCTGCGATGAAGGCGGAGACGAGAAACGCGCTGAACTTGCCGGAAGATCCGATCGTTGGCTGGTGGCGCACGGCGCTCTCCTGTGTCGTCACTGCGCGGCCGGATCGATCAGGACGCCCCACCCGTCCGAGTATCCGCCGTGAGGAACCGAGATTCTCTCGAGGTCCTGCTGAATGCGCACGATCTCCGCGTGCGCCGGCGTCATGACCTTGTCGACGACGACGGTCCAAGAAGGGCCGAACTCCTCGACCTCGTCCGGATTCGTCTCGTCGTGGGGCTCTCCTTCGTCATGTTCGATGCGAGGCTGATAGCCGGCTTCCGTGAGCCTCTCGACGATCGTCTCAGCAGCGCTCGCGTTCGGCGCGAAAACCTCGAACTCGATCCGCAGCGGCTTCGTCATGTCGACGCCGCGACGAGCGAGCATCGAGAGAACCTCGCCGTCTTCGTCGTCAGGGTAGTTTTCCATCGCGATGAGCCTCCTCGTAGCTACGATCGACCGTATGCCGTCAGGTCGCTGGACGTCGCGACAACCAAACTCCGTCCGGTTGGCGAGAAGCCCCACGCTCGTATCTCGGAGCCGAGGTAGACCTTCGTGAACACGGGGGGCTTCCCGTCGACTTGCCAGTGCAGGGTCGAACCGGGCGCGAAGAGGAGCAGAGTCTCGACGGGCCAGTCGAGGGAGAGCCGCTCAGCAGACCACCCATCCGCCGTCGAGTTGGGCAGCCCGCCTCCGTAGAGGCCGGACATGCGAACGGTGCCCGAGACCGGGCCGATTCCATTCGCTTCGAGCTGCACGGGATCCTCGAAGTCCCCGGACTCGTCCCCGTCCCGAGCCAGCCGCTCGCCGCTTCGGCAATCGAAGACGCCACGCCCCTGAGAGGACGTGACGAGGAGGAGGTCCGAAGACGGCGAGAAACCCACCGATGCCAACCCGCCGATGGCGAACGCGCCGACTCGAGACCAAGGCGAAGGGGGATCCGAGACCGGAGCCTCTCGGATTCGCGATACGATCCCGCGGAGGTGATCGGGGATTGCGTCTTTCACCGGGTGGCCTCGAGTGACTGAAGAAGTAGCTCAGCGACGCCGGCGCCCGGCGCCTTGAAAGGGATGTCCGCAGCGTAGCATCGACGCGAACGACCCGGAAGCCTGACCACGAGTACTGCTCGAGCGTCTCTCCGCGACCGTCGTCGATATCGAGTCAATCGGCTCCCATCGTGCGTCTCAATCCTGCCAGCTCAGAAGGGTGCTGTCGAAGAAACCAAGGCGCCAGAAGGGGATAGTATTCTCGTTGAATCTCGACAGGCAGCTCGAAGAAGCTGGCTGCCGTCTTTCCTCGACAGCGTGGTGCCCCGCATCTGCATTCCCAACTATCTCCGCCAGCGTTGTTGATGAGGTAGTCGACGGTGATTTCTTCCTCCGCTCCGATGGAACGTCGCGCCATCAGGTCGATAGCGGTGCCGCGGTACCACACATACGCGTTTGGGTCGCAGGAGTGGTTCACGTACCGATCGGGCGTGCCCACCAGCAGCAACCTGCCGTCTGACAGGAACACATGGTCTGGATCGTCTTCGGGGCGGAGAGGCTGCCCTTGCGTCACCTCACGCTCGATATTCACGACTCGAATTCGCTCACCACTGGCGAAGGGCTGCACCGTGAAGACGCCAAGACCGCGTCCCTCGGACTCCCGAACTTCAACTCCAGCCATCTCGTCCTCGAACCTGCGGCGTCTGTTCAGCCATGGAAGGTCGATCCTCTCCGAACTCATTACACCCGCGCGGTGGGGCGAGGCGACGAGGATGCTCGGCCGCGCCCAGCACCGCCGAGGGGGCGTTCGCCGCGTACGTCGTAGGGCCCGCAGCCCGATTCTGCCACGCATCGCTCACAGCCCCACATCGAATCGCCGCACCCACGCCCCGAAACAGATGACCCGCCACAGCAGGTTGTCCCACGGCCGTTCCCCCGCCAGGATTCCCCGCACGCCTCGATCGCCTCCCTCGCGCATCCACGGTCGCAGCGCGTCGAGCGCTCGATCGAGCGCGGTCGCCGCCGCGTCGCGGTTCTCGCCGCGCATCCAGCGCTCCTCCGGCGCGGCGAACGCCATCTTGTCGCGACGCGTGCGAACGCGTTCCGGAAGCACGTCCCGCATCGCCTCGCGCAGCAACGCCTTCGTTACGCCGCCGCCGAGCTTCTCTCGCGCCGGCACCGCGACGAGGAAGTCGACGAGCAGGTGCGACAGGAACGGCACGCGCGCCTCGACGCTGTGCGCCATCGAGTTGCGATCCTCCCAGTGCAGCAGCATCGGCAGACTCTGCGACGTCAGCTGCTCGATCGAGAACCCGCGGATGCCCCTCCGTCGTCCGTCCGTCGTCGCCAACGGATCGCGCACGTCCGGACATCGCGTCCCGCCGGCCGCCAAGAGCTCGCCGACCGCGCGGCAGGCTGCGGAGCGACGCGATAGCGCATCCGCGAGCGACACCGGCAGTGCAGCCGCCAGCAGCTTGGTAACGACACCGCGTCGCGAATAGCCGTGATCCCGCCGCATGCCGCGAACGAGAGCGCGAAACTCCTGCCAGCGGCCAGCGCGCAGCAACTCGAGAAGGTACGCCTTGAAGAACGTGTGATACCCGGCGAGCTGCTCGTCGGCGCCCTGACCATCCAGCATGACGACCACGCCGCGCTCCGCCGCCGCCGCGAAAACCTCGTGCTGCATCCAGATCGACGGCGATCCGAACGGCTCGTCCTGCGTCCACACGACGTCGTCCAGCCGCCGCCACAGCTCGTCGCCGCGCGGCCAGACCTCGACGCCGTCAGCCCCGACCGCGTCGACCGTCGACCGCGCCCATGCCCACTCGTCGAGCGCCTCGTCGGTCGATCGCGCCGTGAACGTCGCCAGCCTCGGGATGTCGCTGTCGATGTCGGCGTCGGCCCGTCCACCACCACCTCGAGCGCGCTCGAGCTCTCGACCGAGCAGGCAGACGATCGACGATGAATCGAGACCGCCGGAGAGGCACGATCCGACGGGCACATCCGCCCGCAACCGCCGACGCACGGCGCTCGCGAGCAGCTCGCGCAACCGCGCCGCGCGCGCCCCCGCCGTCAGGCCCTCGACCGATTCCTTCACCGACGCGCCGCCCTGTCCGACGCGGTACCAACGCTGCCACGCGATCGGCTTGCGCGGCTCGTTCAGATCGACGAAGCCCTGACAGCCGGCCGGCACCTGTCGCACGCCGGCGAACATCGTCTCGTCCGAGTGATCGATAATCCCGCGCACGAGGAAATCCATCGCGCGCCGCGGCTCGACGCTCGCCCGCCACGCCGGGTGCTCGGTCAGCGCCTTGATCTCCGACGCGAAGACGAGCGTGTCGTCCGGCGCTCTCCAGTAGTAGAGCGGCTTGATGCCGAAGCGATCGCGGACCACCCAGACCCGCCGCGCCTCGAGATCGAGGACGACAAACGCGAACATGCCGTCGAGCTCGGCGAGCACCTCCGGACCGCGACGCGCGAACAGTCGTAGCAGGACCTCGGTGTCGCAGCCGGATTCGAACCGCTCGCCCTGCGCCTCGAGGCGCGCGCGGTGCTCCGGGAAATCGTAGACCTCCCCGTTGTAGACGATCCAGAACCGCCCCGTCGGATCCGCCATCGGCTGACGGCCGAGCGGCGAGAGATCCTGAATCGAGAGGCGCTGGTGCGCGAAGACGACCTCGGCCGGCTGCGTCGCCCCGGCGCCGGGACCGGTGACGTCACGTCCGATCGGCCGCCCGTCGGCGAACGCGACGACGTCGTGATCGTCCGGACCTCGATGGCGCAGCCGCGCGGCCATGCGCGACGCGACCGCCGCGAGGTCGGGAGAGGGCTGCACTGAGATCACACCCACGATTCCGCACATGCGGGCCAAATGGTAGGAGGACCGCCGGCGCGGATCAACCGCGACCCGGCGGCCGGCGTCACACACGCTCCGCGCCCGTTGCATTCCCCGGTCATTTGCCG
>CAYMRB010000553.1:0-5563 GCA_964392615.1 uncultured Planctomycetia bacterium
TCCTGGACGAAATGTCTCGCCCTCGCGCTCGGAGCCCTTTTTCAACGGACTGCTACGCGGAAGGAAGATCCGATGAAGATCCTCAAGGTGCTGCTGGCTCTGGTCGTTCTCGTCGGGGGCGGCTTGCTGCTCGCCATGTTCCTGCTGCCGGATCACGTCCTCGTGGCGCGGAGCCATGCGATTGCCGCAGACCGCGCGACGATCCACGCACTCCTCGAGCGGCCGAAGACCTGGCCCGAGTGGAGCGCGTGGAACAAGACGGCGTATCCGGACCTCGAGTACTCGTACTCCGGTGCGGAGAGCGGCGTCGGAGCCGTTCAGAGCTGGACGAGCAAGGAGGCGGGGGACGGCTCGATGCGGATCACGAAGAGCGATCCGCAGGTCGGCATCGAGTTCGAGCTGACGTTTTCCGACGGCGAGCCATGGGCGGGGAAGATCGCCTTCGACGACGGACCGGACGAGGGCACGCTCGTCACGTGGAGCTTCGAGGGCGATGCCGACGGCCTCGTGATGAAGCTGATGATGGCGCTGTTCCGCGGCAAGATGGAAGCGGAGTTCGACGCGGGCCTTCGCGGTCTCGAGAAGCGCGCCACACAGGGGACCTCCTCGCCGGCCGAAGCCGCCGGTGCGGCGGCGCAGCCGGCGGGTTGATCCCGTGCGCGTTGCGAACCTCACCGCGCTGCTGATTGCGTCCAGCGCCATCGCCGCGGCGGCGTGCGCGGCGGGCAGGCCGGATGTCGGGTCGCAGCTCGCGCCCGGCGCGCCGGCTGACGGAGCGTGGCCGCGTCACACGATCGACGCCTCGTCGGACGGCGCAGACGGCGTACGCCTTGCCGACGTCGACGGCGACGGCGATCCGGACATCGTCACCGGCTGGGAGGAGGGCGGCGTCGTCCGCGCGTACCGCAACCCCGGAGCTGTGCGCGTCCGCGAGCGGTGGCCCGCGGTCACGGTCGGGCGCGCGCCGTCGGTCGAGGACGCGGTCTTCGTCGATGTCGATCGCGACGGCGCTGTCGACGTCGTGAGCTCGTGCGAGGGCCGCGAGCGCAGCTTGCGCGTGCACTGGGCGCCTCGTCGCGCCGACCGCTGGCTCGACGGGAGCGCGTGGAAGACGAGCGTCTTCCCTCCGACTCGCGGCCGCATGCGGTGGATGTTCTGCGTGCCGATGAACGTCGACGGCAAGCACGGCGTCGATCTCATCGCGGCGGGCAAGAACGCGGGCGCTGCGCTCGGCTGGCTCGAGGCCCCGGCCGACGCGCGGCAGCTCGACGCCTGGACCTGGCACCCTGTTCGCGAGATGGGCTGGGTCATGTCGATCGTCGCGCGCGACATGGACGGCGATGGCGACAGCGATCTCGTCATCAGCGATCGCAGGGGAGCCCGCCGCGGCTGCTTCTGGCTCGACAACCCGGGCGCCGAGCGCATCGCACGTGAGCCCGGCCTGCGTTGGCGCGAGCACCCGATCGGCGCGGTGGGCCGCGAGGTCATGTTCGTGAGCATCGCCGATCTCGACGGCGACGGGCTCGACGACGTCGTCGCGGCCGTCAAGCCGCGCGACCTCGTGTGCCTGCGGCGTCACGACAAGCTCGGCCGCAAGTGGAGCTCGCGGACCGTCGAGATGCCCGCGGGCACCGGCGGCGCGAAGGGGGTCGGCATCGGGGACATCGACCTCGACGGACGCGCCGACCTCGTCTTCACGTGCGAGGGCGCGAACGGGCCGCTCTCCGGCGTGCGTTGGATGCGCGCGTCCGGCCCGCTCGAGGATGCTCGTACCGAGTGGACGGACCACGAAATCGGTGGGGCGCCGGGAACGAAGTTCGACCGTATCGAGCTTCTCGACCTGGACGCCGACGGCGACCTCGATGTCCTCACGTGCGAAGAGTGGGACGGTCTCGGGGTGATCTGGTACGAGAATCCGGCGCGCGCGAAGGCGCCGCCAAGAGAGGAGCGAAAGACGCGATGAGCGAGGCGACGTTCGATTCTTCGGTCGAGGCTCGGCTACAGGCACTGGGGCTCGAGCTGCCTCCGGCGCCGCCGCCTGCGGCCAACTATGTGCCGTGGATTCGTGCCGGCGACTTCGTGTTCATCTCGGGGCAGCTGCCGATGGCCGACGGCGCGATGCAGTACGCGGGGCACGTCGGCGACGAGCTCGACGTGGAGCAGGGTTGCGCCGCTGCGCGTCTCTGCGCGCTGAACGGGCTCGCGCAAATGCGTGCCGCCCTCGGCTCGTTCGATGCGCTGGAGAAGGTCGTCCGCGTCGAAGGGCACGTGTCGAGCGCGCCCGGCTTCACCGCTCATCCGCAGGTGCTCAACGGCGCGTCGGACCTTCTCAAGGAAGTCCTGGGCGAGCGCGCGGGGCACGCGCGAACGGCTCTCGGTCACAACGAGCTCCCGCTTGGCGCCGCGGTCGAGATCGCGTTCACCGTTCAGGTGCGGAGCTGACGCTGGCGACGCGGTGGACGGCGTCCGACCAGCCCTCGCACCAGCGTTTGCGCGCGGCCTGATCCGCGCCCTTCCGCAGCGATTCGAGCTCGACGACCCGAGCGCGGCTGGCGGCGTGTTTGTCGCCGGCGGGCACGAGTCGTAGTCCGGAAACGAAGCCGACGCAGCCGCCGCCTCGTTCGACGAAGCGGCGAAGGGCGTGGCGCTCGGCGTCGCCGAAGATCGATGCCGGCTTGACGGCGAACGACGGAACGACGACCGCATCGAATGCGTCGAGTCGGCCCGCGCGGACATCGCCGGAGCCCAGGCGTCGCACGACGAGCCCTGTCGTGGCGCGCAGCGCGCGGTCGAGGTGACGGACGTCCCGTGTCGCCGCATCGTCGAGAATCGCGACGCGGGTCTTTCCCTGCGCGCGCGGGCGGCCGCCGAAGAACGGCTCGAACTCCGTGGCCTTCGGGGCGACCATGTCGAGCGAGCGCAGCAGCACGAGGATGGCGGCGCGGTGCTGGGCGGTGCGCTTCGAGAGCGGGCCCTTCCACGTCGTCTCGACGATCAACGCGTGGTGGCCGAGGAATTCGCCGGCGGCGCGTGCCAGGCTGCCGAGCACCGGCTTGCGGAGCAACGTGAAACGGTGCTCGGGCTGGTCGATCGATGCATCGACGACCGCGATCATCCGCTGCGCGATGTCGAGCGTCTTCGCTTCCGGCCAAACGATCACCGAGCTGCCGACGCTCTTCGGCTGGATGCGGCGGAAGTCGAAGCCCTCGTGGAGGTCGACGACCCAGTCCGGCCGCGACTCGACGACCAGCCTCCAGAGCGCTGTCGCGAGTGCTCCCCGCGGCGGCTCGTCCGAGCGGCGGGGAAACGCGCGATTGAGATCCTCGGGTGGCTTGCCGGGCGTACGACGCTGGTGAGCCGCGATAGCGCGCCGGTTGGCCTCCGGCACGACGATCAGGCGGCCGCGTCGCAGCGGCCATAGCCGAATCTGCGCGGCAGCGCGAAACCCCGCGACCTCGTTACCGTGCACGCCACCGAGCACGAGAACCGTCGGGCCGGGGAGGTCGCTCGTCGTCGTGAAGCACTCGGTCTCCCACGGCGTGTCGCGACCGAGCACGCGCGTCGACGTCGTCGTCTCGGCGCCAGCGAGTAGCGACGGGACCGTCAGCAGCAGGAGTGGGACAGCGCGAAACATCCGGGAAGACGGGCTCCAAGGTGACACATCGGTCTTCGGTCGAAGGGCCGGAGAGGTTTCGGCGGAATCTGCGATTCTGACTGTCGGGGTGGTGGGGCGCTCGAAAAGTTGACTTTCCTCTCGGCTGCGGTGACGGTGGAGGGATCTCACCTGTTTCACCGCCCCCTCTACGGGCGTTGATGTCCGATTCCGCACTGCAAAAGGAGACGGAACTTGGCAGCCCCACTCTATCTGCACCGCAGCGTCATTCTAGCCCTGTCGATCGTCGGTTTCGCATGCGCTTCGCGGGAGCTCGTGTCGGCAGAGGAGCAGCGACCCGCCACGGTTCTGCTGGTCACGAGCGACGAATTGGCGCCCCACTGGACGCCGTTTGCGGACTGGAAGACGCGACTCGGGAAGTCGACCCGCGTCGTCACCGTCGACGAAATCAAGGCCGCTTTCAAGGGCGCCGACGTCCAGGCGAAGATCCGCGCGTGCGTGCTCGACTCGATTCGGCAGCACGGCACGCGGTGGGTGATCCTCGGCGGCGACAGCTTGCCGGGAGGCAGCGGTCATGTTCCGGATCGCGACACGCTCCACCCGGGCTACCGCCACCGCGACATCCCGACGGACGTCTACTACATCAGCGAGCAGAGCTGGGACGCCAACGGAGACGGCGTCTACGGCGAGTGGGAGAAGGATCGCGACGCGGTCGCCTATACGAACCCGCACGCGTCGATCGGACGCATCCCGGTGCGCACCGCGGCCGACGTCGAGGCGTACACGGCGAAGGTGATCGCGTACGAGACGCGGTATCCGAAGCGGGACTTCGCAGCACGGATGGTTTACGCATGTCCCGTGGAGGCGGCGTATCCGAAGCTCGTCACCAGCCGCAAGACCATGGCGGCGGCCTGGGGCCACGGCGAGGCTCTCGAGTTCTTCGGCAACCGGACGCCGTGGGATGAGAGCGAGCCCGGGGATCACGATCTGAGCCCGGCGAACTGGATGCGCCTGTTCAACGAGCGCGTCGCCGGAAAACTGCATCTCCACGGGCACGGCCTCCTGCCGCTCTGGGTTCTCGAGAAGCACCAGAAGCTCGATCGTTCCCACGTCGCGCGGTTGAAGCACCCCGACGCGTATCCCGTCATCACGACGGTCTCGTGCTTCACGGGGCAATTCGACGATGCGAAGGACCCGTCGATCACGGAGTCGATGCTGCGGCAACCGTCGGGCGGGGCCGTCGTTCTCGTGGCACCCGCTCGTCAAGGCACGCCCGTGTTCCACGACCGGGCCGACTTCCGACGCATGGTCACCGAAGGAAAGATGGACGGCACGACGCGAATCCTGACGCTGTTCTGGACGCTCGGCCTCGAGCGAGGCCTGACGGCAGGAGAGGCCTGGGCCGCAGCCCGAGGAGAGCTCGCCGAGGACGGGCTACGGTCGGCAGGCTTCCACTTCTGCCAGTCGGAGCTCAATCTGCTCGGCGATCCGACCCTCGATCTCCGCGCTCGCGATCCGGTCACCCCGCCTCTCGAGCTGCCGGAGGTGCTTCTGACCGGCGATCGTACGTTCGAGGTGCGCACGGCGCCCGGCGCCACCGTCTGTGCGTGGATGGAAGGCGAGGTCTATCGCGTCGTGACCGCAGACACCGCGGGCACGGCACGCCTGTCGACGAGCGCTGCATCGTCCGGCGAGATGCACATCACCGCGAGCGGTGCGAGCCTCAACGCCACGACACGAACAGTACGGGTCCAGCACGAGCGGGTCGCGGCGCTTTCGCCGTGACACACGCGGTCGCTGTCGGGCAGAATAGCCGGCCGTTCCCACAAGCAGCGAGGTGGAGCCATGCAATTGGGATTCGTCAGTGCGATTCTGCCCGAGCTGAGCCTCGAGGAGGTTCTGCAGTTCGCCGCGGAGACGGGTTACGACTGTGTCGAGCTGATGTGTTGG
>CAYMRB010000554.1:0-5561 GCA_964392615.1 uncultured Planctomycetia bacterium
CTTTGCGAGCTTTGCGCCTTTGCGTGAGCTCTCTTGAAGAGTTGTCACGCGAAGGCGCAAAGCTCGCAAAGAAGAGGGGCCCCGGCCGAGCGGCTCGCGAGTCGCGACTCGCGACTCGCGCCTCACGCTCTGTCGCGACCGTCGCGCGCGTGAGCTGGAATCACGGCCCGCACGTGTGCTCGTCTTCCGTCGGGTCCTCCCCCACGTTCGGGAAGGGCGGTGGAATGATCGGTCCGCCGGCGTAGAGCCATCGCAGCGTGTAGATCGCGTCCGAGACGTCCGCGGTGCCGTCGTCGTTCGAGTCGAGCATGTCGCGGCACTGCTCCGGCCCCGCGCCGCCGCGGAACAGGAACGAGAGCCCCACGATCACGTCGGTGAGCTCGACCGTGCCGCTGCCGTCCGCGTCGCCGCGCACGAAGACGCCCGATCCGAGCTCGAACGGCACCGCGCCCATGTCTTCTCCGTCGAACCCCGTGCCGATGCACGGCGAGCCGAACCGCAGCGCGTAGTTCCCGGCCGGCGCGTCGACGAAACGCGGGTCGGTGCGCAGGTTCCCGGCTCCGGGCCAGAGCTCCTCGCCGCCGATGTTCGAGTACTCGATCGTGGCGCTCGAGCGCCCGTCGACGGAGACGTTGAGCACGTTGTCCCACACGATCAGCGAGTGGAGCGTCCCGTGCCCGCCGTCAGGAGCGAAGTCCTTCGCATAGAACTGGACGCCCTGTTGGCAGTTGGCGACCGTGTTGTGCCACCCCTCGGTCACGTCGATGCCATCCTTGATCGCGACGCCGACCCCGGAGGCTGCGACGATGTTCCCCGTCAACGTCGGATCGCCCTGCGACCCCGGCCCCTCCATCGAGACGGCCTTGTCTTCGATGCCGATGATGACGTTGTCGCGAATGTCGACCGTCACACCGCCGAGATCGATACCGTCATCGGAGCTGTTGCGCAGCAGGCAGCGCTCGATGACGCTGCGCTCGGGGCCGCTGCCGTCGAAGTCGATGGCGTCGCTATTCCCCATCATGTTCTCGATCGTCGTGTCGCTCACATACGTTGTCGACGACGTGCAGTGAATGCCCTCGAAGATGTCGTGAATGTGCGAGTCGCGAACTTCGAGGACGGAGCTCGTCGCGTCGATCGCGTTGTCCGGAATCCTGCTGAGCTCGCAATCCGAGACGAGCAGCTTCGATCCGACCGGCGCGACGCAGCCGTCGTAGCCTCCCTCCGACGAGCCGTCGCGAATCACGACGTGCGACAGCTCGTGGGTCGGATCGCTCCCTCCACGTCCGGTGTCGTCGAACGCGATGCCGCCCCAGTTTTCGCCACACCGATACGCGAGCATGCGGACCGGATCGTCCGCCGAGCCGAGCGCGCGAAGCTCGCCGCGCACGATGATCGACGCGTTCTCGCTGGCCAGAACGATGGCGCCGGGCTCGATCGTCAACGATCCGCTCCCGGAAACCGTCACGTCGCCGGTGAGGCGATACGGCCCCTCCTCTGCGGTCCAGGTCTCGTCGTCCGAGATCGTACCCCGAACGTTGCGGAAGCCTCCCGGCGCACGGTGGATCACCACGTCGACGCTCGCGACGACGTCACCCGCACCGCCCGGCTCGCTGTGCCCGCGGATGGTCACGAGGTTCGCGCCGCCGTCGATGCGGATCTCCGTCGACCACACGGCGCCCCACGGTCCGTTGCCGCCGATGATCATCGACGTGTCGACCGTCGTGCCAGCGGCGGAGACCGAACGCACCGTCACCGGATCACAGACCCCGTCGAGCCGCACGATCGCGCCCTGTGCCCAGAGCTCGCCGCCGCAGCCTCCCGCCGGACCACCGCCGTCGCCGCCGGTCGAGATCGACAGGGACGGGATGAGCGAGAAGTCGCTCGAATCGGCCTCCCTATTGATTCCGACGATCGCAAGCACGTTCGTTCCCGTCTGCAGGAGATCGACGAAATCGACCAGGTTGCGCTCCTCGTCGTCCCCGGCCTCGCGGCTCCCGCCCGCCGTCGAATCGAATTCGATCACGCCGCCCGGCGCCAGGTCCGTACGCGCGACCTCGACCCCGTTGATGTACGCGACGTACGCATCGTCGTAGTCGCAGATAAGCGTCATGCCGACGACCGTCGCCGCCTCGTCGACGTCGAACTCGCGGCGCACGAAGACCGTCGTGTACTCGTCCTCCATGTCGGCGAGCACCGTCGCGTCGTCGCCGTCGCCGTAGCCGAACCCGGACGGGCCGGATTCCCACCCGGAATCGTCGTACACGCGTTGCGTCCAATCCTCCGCGTCGCCCAGAGGCTGTTCCGTGCCGCGGAAGTAGCGCCAGGTGTCGCCAGGCTCGATGACGAGTTCGCCCTCCTGCTCATCCGTGCCGATAGCGCCGGCATCGAGCGACCAGGACACGTCGGAGTCGATGAACCCGAGGCGCATCGTGACGTTCGTGTCGATCCGGTCGACGACGTTGTACACGTCCCGCGGCTCGAACATCAAATCGGCAGCGCCGTAGCGCTGTCGCATCTGCAGCCTCGAGAACGCGCCGTCGCGCGCGCGGCGCAGCTCTTCGTAGTACAGACGAGAGTGCTCCGGCACGGAGAAGAAGCGTTCGATCGAAACGACGTCCGATCTGAAGAAGCGCTCGTCCGCGTCCTGGAACGTCTCCTCGATGTCCCATGCCAAAAGCAGCCATTTGCCCGCATCCGGTCGTGCGCTGTCCTCGGGCACGCGGTAGAGGAAGTAGTCTTCGCCGGTTCGATTCCAGATGCCGCCGTCCCCGTTCGAGAGGCATGCCGTCACGGCGAAGAAGCGAGCCCACTGGCGAACGTCGACGAGCGCCTGCATCGCCGCGGGAAACTCCTCGGCCGGCGTTTCCGACCTCTCGAACGCACGGCAGAGCTCGATGATATCCGAGAAGTCGTCCTCCTCCTCGTTGCTGCGCTTCTCGTAGAGGTCGCGGTAATCGTCCGCGTCTTCGCCGCGATACTCCAACTCGCCGCCTGGCCCGCCGGGAATCGGGTTGCGGGCTCGGTACAGACTGCCGTGGTCGCTGCCGCCGAAGTAGCGCGCCAGGAAATCGTCGTCGAACGCCTCCTTGCGGATATAGCGCGTGTCGAAGTCGCGGTCGACCTCGCCGGGGAAATGAAGGATGACCGGCCAGTCGACGCCGTAGGGCAGCTCGACACGGCGGAAGACGTCCGCCGCGACGAGCTCCTGGTACGAGTCGGTGCCGTAGGTGCCGCCGTTGCCGCCGTTGAGATTGAGATTGTCGATGCCGTCGAACGGCTGCTCCGGATGCAGTCGCACCTTGTACGAGCGGTTGTCCTCGCGCCGCGAATTCTCGCCGCGATAGCGCACGCCGACGAGATAGAAGACGCGATCGTCCGCGATGAACGTGGCGGGGAGGAGCACGTCGCTCTGCTCGGGACGGTCGCCGAGCTCGCGCGTGTCGTCAGCGGTCATGACGATGCGGTAGACGGGCGCGCCGGTCGCCGGGGGATCGTCGTCGTCGACCTCGTACAAATAGTACGTTCCCGGATAGCCGCCGTACGGATCGACGGCGGGTTCGAGAGGTACGCGCAACGACTCGCCGTCCGCGTCCTCGGCCTCGATCCGGAAGCGCACGACGTCGCCATCGGAACGCTCCGGAATGCGCGCGGTGAACTCGCCGTCGCCAGCGACGCGGTCCGAGCCGGTGCCGTCATCGACGAGGTCGACCGTGCCGTTCGCTCCGCCGCCGTCGACCGACCAGCGCACGATGGTCCGCGTGAGCGGCGCGACGCTCGAGATCCGGCAGGTCACGCGCACGTCCTGCGACGAATTCGGTACGGCGGGATCGTGCTCGACGTCGCGAACCGTCGGCGCCGGCTGCGCGTCGTAGCGCGAGTTGCGCCGCCCGGGAGTACCGCCATCGTCCGACGACGCGCGCCATGCGACGGCCGCGCGATTCGACAGAGTCGGGTGGATGAGCTCGAGTGTCGGCCCACCACCATCGGGCGAATGAGGCCAGAAGCTGCCGCGGAACGTGCGATCGTCGATGCCGTCGGCCGGCTCCTCGTCGTTCATCGGTCGCCCGTCGCCGTACTCGACGCGGTCGACCGGATTGCCGAGCTCGTTGCGCAGGACGATCCGCTCGCTCGCGTGGCTCAGGCGCCCCGACCAATCTCCGACGAAGTCCGCGACGGCGGGATACTCCGCCGCGAACGCGACGGCGTCCGCGACGGCCACGAGATAGCCACCGGCTGCGATCGACACTTCTCCGAACGTGAATCGCACGGCGCCGGTCAGCCGCCACGCGGTCAGGTCGACCGCCTCGTTGCCGGGGTTGTGAAGCTCGATCCACTGCAGCCGATCCGAGCAACGTCGAACGCAATCACCGTTCGGCGCCACGAACGGCGGGTGATAGGCAATCTCGTTGATGACGACGGTGCGCTCCTCGGTGTACTCGTTCGGCTCACCCGGGGTCGCGCCGTCGAGCACGTGCGAGTCGTCGTCGCCGTCGGGAAAGCGCCCGAAGCTCCGCCCGACGACAGGCGAGACCTGAAGATCGTCGAGGATCGTCCGACCATCGTCCTCGACGAGCACGTAGCGACGCTCGGCCGTCGGAATCGGCAGGTCCATCGTCGCGCCGGAGAACCACACGAGCTCTCCCGGCGACAGCTCGGTCGCATCCGGCACCTCGAAGAAGAAGTCGGCGCCGCTGGAGTAGATCACATGACCGGAGAGGTCGAGCGGTTCGGCGAGCGGATTGTAGAGCTCGAGGAACCCGGGATTCCCTCCGTCGGGCGAAGAGACCTCGTTGATGATCCCACCGACATACGGGCTCGGCTCAGGCCAGAGCTGGCCCATGGCGACGCGCCGCGAGTTCGGGGCACCGGGCGTGCCGTGCAGATAGAGGCTCGGCTTCCAGCGCTGGCCGCGATCGTTGACGTCGTCGCGACCGGTGAACTCGAGACTCGGTCCGCGACCATCCGGACGCGAAGGCCACGGGTTGTCGTCGTCGAAGTGGATCCGGTTCACGACGTGGCCGGCACCGTTCGCGAGAGCGAGCACCTCGCCCCCGTTGTCGAGTCGGCCCATGAACGGCCCCCACACGTGATCCAGCCCGTAGGCGCGCTCCGCGGCGGCGGGGTGGGCGCCGACGACCGCGTACGCTCCCGGCGCCAGCTGGGTGCCCGCCGGGAAGGTGTAGTCGATCCCTTCCGTGAAGTGCCAGCCGCCGACATCGACGGCTGTCGGCCCTCGGTTGTGGATCTCGACGAACTCGAGGTCTTCGTCGGCAGCCGAGCGGAAGACGTTGTAGTGGACCTCGGAAATCAGGACATCGAGCTCGTCGGCTCGTGCTGTGTCCGCGACGCCGACCAGCCAAACCATGCCCAACCACACAACGATGCCGACCACGCGACCATCACGCCGCGCCACCCGCGTCAAGCTCGCCATTCCCATTTGTCTCCGACAGGGAGCGCCGCGCGCCGGCGCTCTTGTGGCGACATCCCTCGCAGACTGCACGGATCTTACGCGCCGCGCTGTCTCGTCGCCGCCGCCCCCCTTGCGACCGCCGGCCACCATC
>CAYMRB010000555.1:0-5540 GCA_964392615.1 uncultured Planctomycetia bacterium
TATCGGAGTCGGTATCGGAGTCGGTATCGGAGTCGGTATCGGAGTCGGTATCGGTGTCGGTGTCGGTGTCGGTATCGGTGCCAGAGTCGGAAACGAAATCGCAGTCGACGCGGTGACCCTTTCGTGACATCCTCGCGCAAGATGAACGCGTCGCGGGGCCGCGCCGTCTCGTTCCCCGCCAGGCCGGCGAGGTCGCCATGTCGTCCGGACATCGCAGAGTGTGGATCATCGCGCTGCCGCTCGCCGCGCTCGTCGCGGTCGGCGTCGCAGTCGTCGTGTTGCGCGCGCCGCTCGAGGAGGCGTGGCTGCACCATCGGCTGAGATCTTCCGACAAGGACGTGGCCACGGCGGCAGCCGAGGTGTTGATCGCGCGGGGCGATCTGCGCGCGCTGCCGGTCCTGGCGCGGCGCGACGCGGGGTCGAAGATCGTTCTGGCGGAGCGGGAGAGCTGGCTCGAGGGCGATGCGAGTCTCGCCGACTTGCGCAAGGCCTCGCGTGGGGAACCGATCTGGACGCTGCGCGCGGTCGCGGCGCTCGGCGACCGCGCCGAGGAGGCTCTCCCGTCGCTTGTCGCGCTCGTCCACGACGATGACTCGGCGGTGCGGTTTGCCGCGCTGCTCGCGATCTCTGGCGTCGCTGAATCGACCGGCGGCACACTTCCCGAGCCGTCGACGCTGCTCGAGCTCCTCGCGAGTGACGACGACGCGGTGGGGCTCGGAGCGATGTCGCTCCTCAGCCGACTCCCGCGTCTCGAGGTCGACGTCGCACGGGCCGCGCTGCGCACGATCGTCCAACAGTATCGCGGGCTCCGTCGAGTACAGCTGCTCCTCGACAGCTGGCCGCAAGGCGACGACCCGCTGCCTCTTCTCGAGACGTGGCTCGACGATCCCGCGCTCGAGGTCGGTGCCGCCTGCACGCTCGGGGCGGTCGTGGTGGTCTCGTCCGGCTACTTCGGGAGCGCCGACGCGCCCCCGTCGCGAGACCCGCGAGGCCTGCCGCGACTCCTGCGGGCCCTCGAGCATCGCTCGTCCGACGTGCGTCTGGTGGCGATCGAGTATCTGGCCGCGGTCGAGCTCGAACTCGACCGAGCGGAGCCGGCCTGGCGCGCCGCGATGCGACTGGCGGCGGCCGATCCGGATCCGGCGGTGCGCAGCGCGGCGGTCGAGATGATGGAGGACTGGGCGGTCTCGATCGACACGTCGCCACCGGCCTACCTCCGCGATGTCGCCTGGCAGCTGGTCGCGAGTGACGACGCAAACGCGCGTGACCTCGGGTTCGAGTTCCACACGCTGCGCGACGATCTCGATGCCGAGGACGTTCGACGCCTGCTGCCGCTCGCGCACGGGACCGACCCGCTCGATGCGGAGACCCGCGTCGGCGCGTTGCGCGTGATCGCCGCCGCGTCGCGCCTCTGGTACGGACCTCCCGAGCGGGCCGCGGCACTCGCGTCGCAAGTCGTGCCCCTGCTGATCGCGGCGCTCGACGACGAGGACCCGGATCGGACGGAGGCGGTGATCTCCGCGCTCGCGCAGATCGGCCCCGCTGCCGCAGCGGCGATTCCGCGGCTGACGGCGTTGTTGCCCGACGAGGATCTGTCGCTGGAGGCGAAAGACGCGCTGGCGTCGATCTGCCCGCATCGTCTGCCTGTCGCGCCGTTGGCTGCGGTTCTCGGCGGCGAGAGCTCGTGGGCGCGTCGCGCCGTTCTCCGTCTCGTTAGCGACGTCGGGCCGCACGCCGCGGCGCTCGGGCCGGCGGTCCTGGACGCGTGGCGCGCGAACCGGCAGCAACGGATGGTCACGCCCGAAGGCCCCGACAGTTCGGGAACCAGCGCCGCCGAGATCGACCTGGAGTACGAGGCGGAGATGCTATTCGAGGCGCTGACGCGCATCGGGCCGTCCTTGGCCGACGAGACGGCTCCGACCGCCTCCGACCTCCGCGAGCTTTTCGTGCACGCGGTCGAGCGAGCCGAGCTGGGAGTGAAGGTCGAGGCACTCGACGCCCTCACGGCCATCGAGCCTCGCCTCGACGATGCGCATCGCGAGCGACTCGAATGCGTGTGGCACGGGGCGACTGAGGACCGCGATTTCAACACGGCGTCCGCGCTCGTCGGGCTCGGCGTCGTGCGCCACGACGTGGTCGACGCGATGCTCGTCGCGGCGCGGGCGGACCTCTTCGACGCGGAGTCCGACGGCTGCTACGGATCGGCGCAGTCGTTGGCGATGCCAGGTGTCCCGGCGGCGTGGTTCGTTCCCGGTCTGCGGGAGTGGCTCGTTCACGAATACGTGCAGCCGCCCCCGGGGCTGGACGATGACGACGAGGACGATAACTATTACGGCATCGCGCCCTGGAGCGACGAGGCCGTTCGCATTCTCGAGACGCTCGGCCCGGCGGGACGCGAGGCTGCGCCGGCGCTCGCCGGGCTCGTCACGCGACCAGCGTTCGCGTCGCGTTCCGCGGCTTGTCGCGCGCTCGGTTCGGTCGACGCCGATGGCGCCGCGGCGCTGCCGGCACTCACGTCGGCGCTGCGCGATCCGCAGACGCGGCTCGCGGCTCTCGATGGGCTGCTCCTTCTTGGACCGGCAGCCGCAGCGGTCGTCGAGGCGGTCGTGCCGCACCTCGATGACGCCAGCCCCACCGTGCGCGAGCGGAGTGCCGAGCTCATCGGCACGTGTTTCGATGCTGCTCAGCTCACCGGGTTGGCACCGGACCGCGTCGTCGCGGCGCTCGTCCGTCGTCTCGACGACTCCCGCTGGTTCGTGCGACAGCGCGCCGCGTGGGCGCTCGGAGAGCTCGGCGCGCACGCGATGTCGGCCGTGGCGCAGCTGCGGGCGCGTCTCGACGATGCGGACTCGCGGGTCGCGTGGCAGGCGCGCAAGTCGCTGACTCGCATCGGCGGAAGGCAGGTGCGATGAAGCTGCGCGCATCCACCGCCGCCCGCGTCGTCGTCGCGCTCGTCATCGTTTGCCTCTTCACGCTGGGCGCCGTCGGCTTCGCGTTGCGCGGAACGCTGGCGACTTGGTGGCGCGGCGAGGGAACCGCGCCCGACGTCCTGCTGCCGGAGAGCGACGCGGAGGCTCTCGCGACGCGTGGCGAACCGCGCGGCCTGGAGCACCTCGTGCGCCGGTTCGCGACGGACAAGAAGATCGCCGCGGTGTTTCTGCAGGAGGACACGCTGCGCGCCGCGTCCGTGGAAAGCGCGCTCGATGACAGCGGCCTGTGCTCGGAGGTCGGGTCGGCCGCGATTCGAGTCGTCGCGTCTTCCGATCACGACGCGGCCATGCTGAGAACGCTGACGAAGCTCGTCGTCGATCCGGATCCGCACGTCCGCCTCGCCGCGATGATCTGCGTGCGGGGCTGGACCGGATCGTGGTCGGGGTGGGCGGACGTTTACGCTCGCGAGGCGATGGCCCCCGTGGCGCCCGAGCTCGTCCCGGTGCTCGTGGCGCGCGTCGAGAACGGTTCCGCCGTCGAGCGCGGCGCTGCGGCGTGGGTGCTCGAGACGTTTCCGTGCGACGAGGCCGCGACACGGCGGCTGCTCTGGACGGTGCTGACGACCGAGACGGAGGTCGAGGACTGTCGGGCCCTTCTCGGCGAGAGCTGGTTGCGCGCGGGTCTGTCGACCGCGCTCGCCGAGGTGATGGAGGAGGGCGGGGCGGACGTGCGCGCGCGAGCCGCTGCGGTGCTCGGCGGCTTGCGAGACGACGGGCCGAGCGGCGTGTCGTTCGAGGCGTTGCTCGACGACGCCGACCCTCGTGTCCGCGTGGCGGCGCTCGAGAGACTCGACGCGGAGACGGAGATCGGCTCATACGACGTCTTCATCCGCGCGGCGTCGGACGCCGACGAGAGCGTCCGCGCGGACGCGTACAGGGCGCTCGACACTCGGCTGCGCACGCGTCCGGCCACGGTCGATCCGCGACCGGTGGCCAGGGCGCTGCTCGCCCGCATCGAGCGCGGTGACATCGGAGCCGCCAAGCCCTTCGCCAGCGCGCGGCCGGACGACGCGTCCATCGAGCGGCTCATCGCGTGTGTCGATTCCGACGCGACAGCGCGAGTGCGTCGTGCTGTCGCGTCGGCGCTCGGCGCGGTGGCTCCGTTCACGCTCTTCCGTCCCGAGCGTCGCGCGCTGCTCGACGCGATGGTCGCAGCCCTTGTCCGCACGGCGCGCGACGCTGACGACTCGGTGCGAGCAGTAGCGATCGATGCCCTCGGTGCGACCGGTCCCGCGGCAAGCGTCGCGGGTGACGTCCTCATCGCAGCGCTCGACGATCCGGCGTCGTCGGCGCGCGACGCGGCGACCGATGCTCTCGTGCGACTCGGTTCCGTGATGCGCGGTCGGCTCGACGCGCTCGTCGCGCGGCTGGCTTCGGACGATGCGGCATCGCGGCGCCAGGCGGCGAGGATCCTCGGGACGTGGGGCCTCGAGGCGAAGCCGGCGCTGGATGCTCTGCTGCGCGCGCTGGACGACAGCGATCGCGAAGTCGTCAAGCTGGCGGCGCACGCTCTCGAGCCGATCGTCGCGGAAGAGTCGCGCGTCGTGTCGCGGCTCGACGCCCAGCTCGGCTCCGGCGAGGGAGAGGAGGCGGACGGATACTCCGCCGGTTCGCTCCTCGCTCGCGTCGGGCGGCCGGCGGCGAGTGCGGTGTCGACGATACTGCGGCTGGATCTCGATGAGGACGACCGCGTCTGGTGGCTCGCGGCCGTCGCGCCGGACGACCCGCGCGCACTGCAGGAGATCGCGAGAGTCGCGTTCGACAGCGATTGGTCTTGGTACGGGATCGATGCCCTGGCGCACGCGGGACCGGCTGCAGAACCGTATGTGCTCCAGCTCGCCGACCGAGTGCTTGCCGAGTGTCGGTCGACCGCGGGATTCGATCCGTTCGGAATCATCGCGGACTTTCTTGATGGAACCCATTCGCCCGTCGCGGCGCGCGCGCTCGGAGCCATCGGTCCGGACGCCGCCACCGCCGTTCCTGCCCTCGTCCGGCTGCTACAAGTGACGGCGGCCGCGGGCCGCGTCGAAGCCGCACTGGCGCTCGGCGAGATCGGCGCGCGGGCCGACCTCGCGGTGCCGGCGCTCGTCGCGGTGCTCATCGAACGAGAGCTGCGACTTCCGGCGCTGCAAGCGCTCGAGCGCTTCGGCCCGGCGGCCAGCGACGCGGTACCCGCTATCTTGCCGCACCTCGACGATCGCGACAGGCGCGTGCGCGAGCAGGTCGCTCGCGTGCTCGGTCACCTCGCCGTCGATGCGCACGTCGTCGCTCCGGCTCTCGCCCGCGCACTCGACGACGTGCGCTTTCAAGTGCGCGTGCGGGCCGCGTGGGCGCTGGGCGAGTTCGGCGCAGCGGCAGCCGCGCACCGCGACGTACTCGCGAAGATTGCGCGGGACGACGCCGATCCGCGCGTGCGATGGCAGGCGCGCAAGAGCCTCGCGCGGATTCCGTCGGGGTAGGAGGCGTCGGAGTCGGTGTCGGAGTCGGTGTCGGAGTCGGTGTCCGAGTCCGTGGCGAAGACCGACCCCCACCCGGAGGGGGAGCGGGCGC
>CAYMRB010000556.1:0-5538 GCA_964392615.1 uncultured Planctomycetia bacterium
AGAGGCGCATCCGGCTCGGCCTGTCGGCCTCGGTCCTGCCGAGGGTTTCTTGGACGGGCTCCTAGACGGAACTGTCGTCGCGGGAGCGCCGCGTCATTCGTCGTCCGCTACGATCTCCAGCTCCTTCGGCTCGCCCTGAAGCCAGCGATCGGGACGACTCAGGATGGCGTCGATCTTCCTCGCCTGTCGGTTCAGCGTGTCGGCTCGCTCACGGACGTTACGAAGCGCCGGAAGGACGTCGGCAGTCCCGAACCAGGCGAGGGCCTCGACGGAGTCTTCCATCACGAACCAATAGGACCCGCCTCTCATCACCCGCTTGTTGAGAGCGAACGCACTGGAGAAATGGGACCGTCGCCACTCGCTCTGCGGTACGGCCTGCCAATCCGAGGACTCCGCCAGGATCTCGTCGGCGATCTCGGACACCGCGACGAGAGCCAGGTACCTCTCTTGGGAGAAACTGCCCTCGTAGCCCGCGTAGTGGCGTTCGAAGACCGTCTGGTTCGAGTCGTCTAGCACACGTACAAGCGTGAAGAAGCTGTTCGTCGTGCCCCAGACTCTCGGTCCGGACACGGAGTAGCTGCCGTCGGGATTCTCAGTCAGCGTCAACGGCTCCTCGGTCTCCTGGAGCACGATGGTCGGCAGGACCCGCACCGCTTCGAGCACCCGCTCGAAGTCCTGCCGCGTCACGTGCGCGCGGGACACTTGGCCCGACACGGTCGAACTCATGATCGTCTTGCCCTCCCAGACGACCTTCTCGACGTCGATCCCTTCCGGCCGGACCCAGCAGCGGACGAACGAGAGATACGCTCCGTGGCCGCCGACGTACTGGAGGTCGATAGCGTACGGCATCGCGAGCCGGAGCTTCTCCCCCTCGAACCGAACCGAAACCTCGTCGCCCTTCCTCGTGCCCACGTAGCGCTCGGTGACGAGATCCCGGATCCTGTGAGGCACCGCCGCCGTCGAGCCCATCGCCCAGAGCCTCGCCGCGGCCGCTTTCCGCTCGTCCTCGTCGCCGGACTCGAGCCTCCAGACGATCCATCGCTCGAGCAGCTGGGGCCGCGCCGGGACGACCGCGACGGCGAGCAGGGCAATCCCTGCAACCACCAGCGTCCAGACAACCACCCACTTGCGCCGCCTTCGCTGCATGCGTCCGTTCTGCCGTAGGAAGTTGGCGGGCGATCCGCCTCTCACCGCGCGATCAGGTTGCTCAGCACGCACACCCAATCCGCGACGCCATCGCCGTTCGTGTCGACGGCCTCGAACGTGCCGTCGTCGATGTCGAGCGTCACATCAGGTTGTCCGTCCTCATCGAGATCGAACGCGAGCTCCGGGATCGGGATCGCCGGCAACTCGAAGCCGGCGAGCGTCTCGCCGAGCGACGAGCCGAACACGGCGAGCAGGAGCTCCGCGAACTCCACGAGATCGCCGTCGTCGACATCCCAGCTTTCGCCCGCGACGCGAATGTCGAGCCCGGCCGCGCCGCCGATCACCGCGTCCGGGAACGAATCGGGATCGGGACCGTCCTGCGTGTCGACGACGAATGCCAGCGTCGGCACTCCGCCGTCGCCGCGCACGAGAAGAAGCTCGGCCTGCAGCCGCAGCCCGATCGAGTACGAGAACAGCTCGACCTCGTCGGGATCGCCGTCCGCGTCGTCCGCGCCGATACCGTCGCTGTCGGTGTCGGCGACGAACGCGAGCTCGATACCGTCGAGCGCGATCTGCGCCGGCATCGACGACAGCGTGCCGGGAGGCGCCGGCAGCGCCTTGACGAGCTCCGGGACGAGCACGAAGTCCGAGCTCGTCGGCGCGGCGTTGTGTCCCTGGATCGCGACCACGTTCGAGCCGTCGAGCAGCAGGTCGCGATGCTCGAGAAGATCGATCTCGGCGAGCGTCGGTTCGCCGGCACCGTCGGCAGGCGCATCGTGCGAAACGGGTGAACCGGGCGTGCCGATGTTGCGACGGCCCACCTCGGTACCGTTGAGGTACGCGACGAACGCGTCGTCGTACGTGATCCGCAGCGCCAGCCCGCGCAGCGCATCGACGTCGTCCAGGACGAACGAGCGGCGCAGGTAGATCGACGTGTAGTGGCCGTCCGCCATCGCGTCGATCTCGGTCGCGACGTTTCTCATCTCCGCGGGATCGGACGAGTAGCCGAAGCCCGACGGAGCGCGTTCCCAGGAGAAATCGCTGAAACCGCGGAGCTTCCACGACGATGGAGGCTCCTCGGCGCCGTCGAGCCACCGCCACTCGGCGCCGACCGGCACGATGGCGACACCCGGCGTACCGACACCGAGGCGCACGTCCGGCGGATACCGCGCCTCGATGTGCACCGCGAGCGGATCGGTCGCGTCGACGCCTGGAAGCGTCAGGAAGCGTTGATCGAATACCGCGGCGATCGTGCCGACGTTGAGCGGAATCGGCGCTTCGATGTCGTCGAGAGCGAAGTCGGACACGAGCTGGCCGGTCGCCGTCATCACGCCGAGCGCCTGATTGAGCGAGTCGGCCGACAGCGAGATCGTCGCGTCGACCGGATGGCCCGGCGACGCGGGGATCGGAAACCGCGGGAACGGCGCGAAGCTCGCCTTCGTGCCGGGATACCGCGGATAGCCCGGATGCGGATCATCGCCGTCCCACGCGCCGTCGAACAGCAACGACAGGCCGGTAGCCGATTCGACCACGTCGTCGAACAGCGTCTGGAGCGACACGAAGCCGAGGTCGAGATCGAGCTTCAAGCCGCTGAGCGCGTCCTCGAGAATCGGCACGATCTGCTCGTTCGCCGCGTCCTCGACGGCCGTCTGCACCGACGCCTCGATCTGATCCTCGAAGAGCCCGCTGAGCGAGTTGACGACCGCGTCGAAGATGCCGAACGGGTCGAGAAAGCCGCTGACCGAGAAGTCGGAGCTGGCGATGTCGACGTTGAAGCCGTCGGAGATCACGCGCAAGTCGCGACCGCCGTTGGTCGGCACGAATGCAATCGCTCCGGTGATGCGCACGTTGTTGCCGATCCACACGGCGTCCCATGTATCGGTGCCGAGGAAGCCGAAATCGCTGCGGCCGACGCCGGAGAAGCGTATGTGCGGAATCACGACGCGGAGCACGAGCCGCCCGCCGTTTTCGATCGACGGTTCGAGCAACAGCACGATCTCGCCCATGACCTGGACGCGTTGGCCCGTCACGGTGATGTCGACGCCTGCGATAGTGCCGTTGTAGAGGCGGACGCCGCGGACGGCATCGTTCAGCATGGTCGGGACCTCATCGAGAAACGGCTCGATGATCGCTTCGATCTCGTCGTAGCCCGAGCCTCCCGAGATATCGAGCGCGAGCGCGTCCGTTTCGGCCCCGGTTCGCAGCAAGGGCCCGAAGCCCACCGCGAGCTCGCGGAACGTCGCGTGGCCCGCATCGTCGACCGCCTCGACGCGCACGAGGAACGGCCCGGGGCCGGAATCGGGACGCGACACGTCGACGCGAAAGGTGTACGGCAACGCGACGCCGGCGGGAACGGCGACGTCGGCTCCGTCGACAACGAGGCGCGCGAGGCCGGTGTCATCGTCGACGCGTCCGGTCAGACGGAATTGGCTGCCACCGAAGACCGCCCCCTGCGCAGGCGACAGCAGGACGAGGCTCGGCGCCGTGTCGGTAGGCAACCGGCGCACGGTGCAGGTGACGGCGTCCGTGCGATCGCGACCGACCTTCCCGACGATCGAGTAGGCGTGGTCGCCACCGAGCGGGGGAAAGTCGTGGTACGCCGACGCGTCCCCCGCGAGCTCGGCGATCTCGTCGCCATCGCGGCTGACCTCGATCACGTCGTACGAGCCGCCGACGACCCAGGTCAACACGACGCTCGGCCCGTCGGCCACGCAGCGCAGGTCCGTCGGCGGACCGAAACCGCAGCCTAGCCCGGGGGTCGGATCCTGGCCGGGCTGCGGATACGGCGGACGCGGTGGGGGACCGCCGAGAAACAGGAAGTCGAGGACGAAGATCGCGTCCGAGATGTCGATCCTCTCGTCGTCGTTCGCATCGGCCGCAGCGGGGCATTCGGGCTCCTCGGCGCCGACGAACAGAAAGTCGAGCGTGCGGCGCGGGTCGGAGATGTCGACGCGACCGTCCTGGTTCACGTCGCCGCGGATGAACGCCGCCGCGACGGGCGAGGCGAGAGTGACGAGTGCCACGAGCGCCCCCAAGCCTCGAGCGACGCCGGTGCCAGATAGCGATACCGCGTGTGTCAGCTGCATGTTCGACCTCTCGCGCGAACGGGCCACAAGGCGCCTGGACTCGACCCATGTCAGCCATCGTACCCGTGCCTCCCTGAAGGGGGAAGGGAGTGTGCATTCACCGCGATGGACGTCACATGGACCTGGTAGTACAGTGCACGTGATCGCTCCACCGGCTTGCTCAGGAGAACGTCATGGCTGCGCCCCGCACCACGCGTCGTCGGTTCCTGACGAGTACCCTTGCGGCCTCGGTCGGCACGTTCGCCGTCGGCCGAGCGCGTTCGGCCTGGAGCTGGGACGCGAACGAGAAGCTCGGCGTCGCGCTCGTCGGGGTCGGCGGTCGTGGCCGCTGGTTCGTCGGCTCGATTCCGAACTGCGGCGAGCGCGTCGTCGCGATGTGCGACGTCAACGAGCAGCGCGCCGCCGAGTCGTTCGCGCGACTTCCCGACGTGCCGAAGTTCCGCGACTTCCGCAAGATGCTCGATGCGAAGGGCAGCGAGATCGACGCGGTCGTCGTCGCGACACCCGACAACACGCACGCGGTCGCGTCGATGGCCGCGATGAAGGCCGGCAAGCACGTCTACTGCGAGAAGCCGCTGACGCATTCGGTCTTCGAGTCGCGCGCGCTGGCGACGGCAGCCGGGCGACTCGGCATCGCGACGTCGATGGGCAATCAGGGCACGGCGAGCGAGGGCTATCGCCGGGCGCTCGAAATCGTCCAGACGGGCCTCCTCGGTGACGTGCGCGAAGTCCACGCGTGGAAGGACGGCGGCGGATCCGGCGACCGCCCGCTGCCGAAGGGATCGATGCCGGTGCCGAAGCACCTCGCATGGGACCTGTGGCTCGGCCCGGCGGCGGAGCGTACGTACCACTCCCAATGGATGCGCTGGCACAGTTGGCGCGACTTCGGCACGAGCGCGCTCGGCAATTGGGGCTGCCACGTGATGAACCTGCCGTTCCGCGCGCTGCGCCTCGATGCGTTGTGGCCGTCGTCGAAGAGCCTCGAAGAGACCGCCTCGCCGCCGCCCTCACCGCGCGTGCGCATCGAGGCCGAGTGCTCCGCCATCCACACCGCGACGTTCCCGCGCTGGGCGATCATCCGCTGGAGCTTCCCGAAGCGCGACGCGCTGCCGCCGGCGACCGTCACGTGGTACGCCGGGCTCGGGAGGCGCCCCGAAGAGCGCGCGCACGTCGAGAAGCTCATGGGCCGCCCGCTCGACTTCGGCGATCACGGCGAGCGCAAATGGCACGACCACGCCGGCTGTCTCCTGGTCGGCTCGAAGGGCAGCATGCATCTCAACGGGCACAACACGACGTTCACGCTGTT
>CAYMRB010000557.1:0-5530 GCA_964392615.1 uncultured Planctomycetia bacterium
GCCGGAGGTGGTTGGGGTTGACGACGACGACGATGAGTTCGGCGTTGACGATGACGCGGTGGATGACGACACCGGCGACGACGATGACGACGATGACGACGACGACGACGACGACGCCTCCGGCGACGATGACGATGCCAGCGACGACGGCAGCAGCGAGGAGTGATCGAGGATGAGCACGCTCAAGGAACAAGGCTTCACGCTCGGATTCGTCGGGGTCATCGCGGTCCTCGTCTTCGGTGGTTGGTACTTCGTGTGGAACCCCGTCGTGGCGCTCGACACGAACGCGACGCGCCTCTCCAACAAGAACGACGACGTCAAGGAGTACGCCGAGCAGGAGGAGCCGCTCCCCACCCAGAAGCGTGGCGAGCTGGCGACGCGGCGTACGGAGGACGCCACGCGGAAGTTCCGTGAGGAGGCGCTGCCGGCCTTCGAGAAGCGCACGGAGGATTTCGATCGCTTCTTCAGCAACGCCGACCGCGTGCCCGAGGCGAGCGAGTTCTACAGCCAGTACGTCGACAAGATCGACGGCGCGCAAGGGCTGCGAAAGACCTACCGCGCCAAGTACAAGCTCGCCGAGATCGATGACGAGGAGAACGAGGCCAAGCAGATCCCGACGGTCGACATGATCCCGTCGACCGATCTCGAGGACGGCGGCGAGGCGAAGGTGCGCCAGGGCATGAAGCAGGTGCGCATCGCGACCGCGATCTTCGAGACGCTCGACGAGCTCGAGGTCGGGGGCCTCAAGGATCTCTCATTCCCGGCCGAGGATCGCCGCCGCCGTCGCCGGACCACGCCCGACACGCGCCGCGATACGGCCGCGGCCGAGCCGGAGAAGAAGGACGAGGTCCAGGCGAGCGAGATCATCGCGCAAGTCAAGGTCCAGATGCGCCACAGCAAGCTGCAGGCGTTCCTGGCCAAGCTCGCCGAGCGCCGCGACGTGCCGTTCCTCGCGCCTCGTTCGCTCTCGAGCTCGCAGCCCGAGGACGAGCTCAAGAGGTTCGCGAAGGGCATCTGGGTGCGCGACTTCCCGAGCATGGAAGCCGCCAAGCGTCCGGAGAACGACTACGACAAGGTCGTCGTCGAGCCGGTCGTCGACTTCGAGATGGACCTCCGCGTGCTCGACTACCAGGGGATCAAGTGGCTCCCGGAGCCGGGCGAAGGGGACGACGACGATGACGACGACGACCGGTGATGTCTCGCATCTCGACCGAGAGAGCCGCGCTGTGACGCCCCCCGTTGAGAAGGTGATCGACCCGCGACTGGAGCGACTGTGAGATGGCCGACAACGAATCCCTGAAGAAGAATCTGGACAAGATCTCGTACGTGGTCGGCGGCGTCCTCGCGCTCGCGATCATCGCGCTGCCGTTCGTCTTCGGCGGCGGCCTGTCCGCCATGGTCGACGAGATCCGGGCCGGGCTCGTCGAGTTGGGCGAGAAGGTCAAGCGGGATGATCGAGAGAACCCGCTCGAGACCGTGCCGGACTGGGAAGGCGACCTGGTCGCGCTGTGGGAAATGCCGAGCCCTGGCGAGCCTAGCAACTGGTCGACTGGGCCGGCGCCGCTGGTGGTCAACACGTACGACGAGTCGCCCCCGCCGGACGCTGTTCACGGCCAGGGGTGCATCACGTCGATCGAGTGCCTCCGCGACGTCGACGAGCACAGCGTCTACCTGAAGGTCAGCGGGCAGCTGTCGCCCGAGAACAGCCTCGTCGAAATCACGTCGATCAAGCTCGAGCGCAGCGAAGAAGGTGCCGACTTCGTGCCGCTCGATGGCTTCGAGGAGACGACGGACTTCGAGTACGAGGACCGCGACGTCGAGCCCGGCAAGAAGTACGCCTATCGGTTCACGTCGGTGGCGAAGGCGATCGATCTCGACCCCGAGACGAGGAAGCGCCCGAAGGCGCCCGCGGCGGCGAGCCAGGAGACGGACGCGCTCGCGACCGACGATGCGATCCCGTACGACCTGTCGCTGTCGGTCGGCAACCACAAGATCGACGCGCTCGGCGACGTGTTGCTGACGCGCGTGCGGATCGAGTACTTCGACTACGCCGAGGGCGGCATCAAGAAGTTGACGAACGCGACCAAGATCTGGAAGCGCGGCGACAGCTTCGGCGAGAAGATCAACGACCGCGAGCGGTTCACGCTGAGCCGCGTCTACGAGGATCACGTGCAGATCGTCGATCGCGGCGCGGGGAACAAGAAGATCAAGTTCCCGGTCGGCGGCAAGCGGCAGAAACTGAGCGTCGACACCTGGCCTGCGGTGTCGAACGATTGCTTCGTAGCTGCCGGCGACGACGACGATGACGAATTCGGGGATGACGACGACGACGACGCTGGCGCCGCGCCGCCCGTCACGCCGCCTCCCCCGGCAGATACCGACGGCGGAACGAAGCCGAAACGCGGCGGCCGCCGTGGGTTCGATGGATGAGAAGAGTCGTAAGTCATAAGGAGTCAAGGAGCAGCGTGCGATAGCGCGCTGTGGGCTGAGTAGCTCGGCACGCACTGTGTAGTGCGGCCAGCTCGCAGCCGGGCACGAAGCGTGCCCACCAGAATTCGCTGGAGTTTCAGTCGCCGGGGGTGGATCATGGATCCCGTCGACCGTCCGGAAGTGTCGATTCTCGTAAGAAATGGAGACCGCACTCCGAACGACCGGCGCGTCCTGACCGCCACGATCGGGCTCAGTTGCCCGCGCAGTTCTCGGGGTGGCACCGAGAGAGCTGCACGGGGCCCAGCTGTTCCCGGGCGTCGGGATGCACGCGAGAATCCCTGACCGCATTCGCGGTACGGGACGATCGCGAGTCCCTCCCCAGTGGCCGTTCTGCCGGTGACAACCCTCAGTCCCCAGTGCCGGATGGGTCTCACCACCGGTCGGGGGCGCCCCGCACCAGACATCCAGGTCTTTTCGTAGAGATTTCGGCTCGGACTCGACGCGCTCCGAACGGAGAGTGTCAGCGGTCCAGTCGCGGGAGATGAAGCATGGTCAGGATCGGCCCATTCGCCCCGGCACGCCTTGGTAGACGGGTTTTCCGCACGCACGTGGAGGCGGCCGCGAGTGGCGCCGTAAGTGGCACTGTGAACCGCAGGAGAGGAATCGTGACACGAGTTCGACGGCAAAGCGGCCTCTCGGAGATTCCGGGAAGGATCGTGGGACTGACAGCGGTGATCGCCGCGGCGGGTCTGATGCTCGCGGGGTGTGCTGGGCCGACGGAGCCGAGCAGCACGATTCGCGATCGGGCCGCGCGGGCGTTGACGCCTGCACCTTTGGAGATCGACGTGGCGGAGCCGGTGCTATCGCCGGAGCCGGACGTGGCGAGGACGGAAGATGCGGCGGCCGTGCCGAGCGGTGCCGAGCATCGCACGCGCGGTGTCGCGCTGGGCGGCGGCGGGCAGGACGCTCGCAACGCCGGCGACGTGCTCGACCGGATGCGCAACGCGACGGACGTCGAGAAGGGCCTCTCGAAGGCGCTCGTCGAGGCGGCACAGGGTCACCTCGATCGCGGCGAGCTCGAGGAGGCCGAGGTCAAGCTCGAGCAGGCGCTCGGCAATTGGGCCGCCAATCAGGACGCGATCGAGCTTCTCGACGAGGTTCGCATGCGCCGTGGCGATCGCCGTGGCGAGCTGCCGTACATGGCGCGGATCCTGCGCGACCACGAGGCCGTGCAGCGAAAGCTCCTGCGCTACGAGATCGAGCGTCACCTGAACCGGGCCGAGGTCGCGTACGAGGGCGGCGAGTACGCGAAGTCGATCGACTCGTTCAAGCGCGCCGCGGACGGTATCCGCAACGCGCCGTACGAGGCCGACTTCGACAAGTACCTCGCACGCGCCGAGCAGGGCCTCGCGCGCTCCGAGAAGGCCCGCGTCCTCAAGGAAGAGCGCGAGCGGCTGGATCTGCAGCGTCTGATCCAGGAGAGCAAGTCGCAGGAGGAAAAGGAGTCGTTCGACTTCGTCCGCAACCACATCCGCGCGCTGCGCCGTCGCGCCATGGCCGCGATGGAAGAGCGCGACTACGACCGCGCCACGGAGCTCTACGCGAAGATCATCGAGCTCGATCCGCACGATGAGGACGCGCTCCGCAACCGGGCCTACGCGAAGGAAAAGCACCACCTCGACACCCTCGATCGCAAGATTCGCGAGTCGGTCGAGAACTTCCAGAAGGCCGTCATCGCGGTGGAAGAGTCGAGCATCGTCTACCAGCAGATCTTCCGCTATCCCGACAAGTATGAGTGGCTGCGGCTGTCGCCCAAGGTCGTCAGCATCGAGGAGCAGGCCGAGAAGGAAGAGTCTGCGGTCACGAAGAACCTCCGCTTGCGCTTGTCCCAACCCGTCAGCTTCGGCGTCGAGGAGGAGACCCCGCTGCGCGAGTGTCTGAATGACCTGCAGCGCCTGTCCGGGATCAACTTCTTCATCCAGGACGATGGCGGCGATCTCGGCACGACCGGGATCGTCCTCGAGCAGCTCAACGAGCTGCCGCTGCAGAACGTGCTGACGTTCATGCTGCGCAAGCTCGACGACGACGACGTCGGCTTCGTGATTCGCGACGGTGCGGTCGTCATCGCGCAGGGCGAAGAGAACCTCAGGCCGCCGGAGTACCTGCGGTTTTACGAGGTCAGCGATATCACCAACAAGCACCCGGACTTCCCGGCCCCCGAGCTGGCGCTCGACAGCTTCGCCGGCCAGGAGGACGAGGAAGCCGATATCGATATCGGCGGCGAGGACGACGACACGGACCCCGTGCTCGGCAGCGACGAGCTCAAGGAGCTCATTCAGAACGAGCTCGGTGCCGCGGCCGAGGGGCCGGACGGCGAGCCGGCGGAGGTCGAGGGAATCGACATCCTCAACGGCAAGCTGATGGCCCGCACGTCGGTCCAGAACCACTACCGGATCGCGACCATCCTCGAGCGTCTGCGCCGTGCGATGGGCATGATGGTCACCGTCGAGTCCCGCTTCCTCGATATCCAGGACAACTTCCTCGAGGACCTCGGCATCAACTTCGGTTCCGGTGCGTCGACGAACCTGCCGAACACGATTCCCGACATCGACGGCGCGGGAACGGCCGTCTCGCCCGGATACGAGTTCATCGACGCGCGCGGCGACTTCAACCTGCGCGCGGCCACGATCGGCGCGCTGTCGAACCCGCTGGGTTCGCAGGTCAACCCGTTCAACCTGTCGGGCTCCGGCGGTGGTGCGTACCAGCTCAACGTGATCGACGCGGAGCGCTTCCAGATGGAGGCCTTGCTCACCGCGGTCGCGAAGGAGCAGCAGATTCGCCGTCTGAACTCGCCGCGCGTCACTGCGTTCAACACGCAGACGTCGCACACGCTGGTCGTCAACCAGGCCGCGTATATCCAGGACCTCGAGGTCAACCAGACCGGCGTCATCCCGGTCATCAACCCGGTCATCGGCGTGCTCAACACGGGCTCGATCCTCGAGGTGCGCCCGACGATCAGCTACGACCGGAAGTACATCGTTCTCGAGATTCAGCCGACGCTGGCCGAGCAGATCGGCCAGGACACGGCGATCCTGACTCT
>CAYMRB010000558.1:0-5514 GCA_964392615.1 uncultured Planctomycetia bacterium
GAGGCCGTTCGACGACTTCGAGGTGCGCTGGGTTCCCGAGCCGGGCAGCATCCCGGTGGGATTCCACGGCTTTCGCGTCTTGACGCTGTGGTCTTTCACATGGGCCGTGATCCTGTTGGTGCTGACGATCGTCGTCGGCGTCTTCTACACGCTGCGCTACGTGCTCCGCGAAACGCGCACGGCGCGGTTGAAGTCCGATTTCGTCGGATTCATCAGCCACGAGCTCAAGACGCCGCTCGCTGCGATCCGGATGTTCACCGAGACGCTCCTCGCCGGTCGCGTCGAGGATGACGCGGAGCGGCAAACGTGCCTCGAGCTGATCGACAAGGAGAGCGAGCGGCTCTCGAAGCTGATCGACACGGTCCTCGAGTACTCGCGCATCGAGCGCCAGCAGAAGACGTTCCGCTTCGCGAGCGGCAGCATCGAGGAGGTCGTGAACGAGGCGGTGCGGCTCTTTCACGGCCACACGAAAGACCGGCCTCGCAAGGTGGAGGTCAACGCCGTCCAGCAGGTCTCGAAGATCCAGATGGATCGCGACTCGATGGTCGAGTTGATGCTGAACCTGCTGTCGAACGCTGACAAGTACTCTCCGGCAGGAGAGCCGATCGTCATCAACCTGCGCGAGACGGTCGACGATATCACCGTCGAGGTGATCGACCGCGGGGTCGGCATTCCGAAGCGCGATCAGAAGAGGATCTTCGAGAAGTTCTTCCGCTCGAACGACTATCTGTCGCGCGCGGTCGAGGGGTCGGGCCTCGGTTTGGCCTTTGCCCGCTACATCGCGAAAGTGCACAATGGCGAGATCAGGGTTTCGAGTCAGGTCAATTCGGGTAGTACGTTCACGCTACAGCTCAGGAAGACACACGTCCTCGCCGAGTAGGGGGGTAGAACCGTGAGCCGGAACGCGGAAAGGCCGCCGAAGAAAATCCGAGTGCTCGTCGTCGAGGACGACGCGTCGCTGCTCTTCGGGCTGCGCAAGAACCTGGAGTACGAAGGGTACGAGGTGCTCACCGCGTCCGATGGCGAGTCGGGGCTGCAGCAGGCCGTCGATGCGCGTCCGGATCTCGTCGTCCTCGACGTGATGCTGCCAAAGATGAACGGCTTCGAGGTCTGCGAGGTTCTGCGCAAGAACGACATCGACATCCCCGTGATCTTCCTGACCGCGAAGTCGACGGAGGGGGACAAGATCACCGGGCTGACTCTCGGCGGCGACGACTACCTGACGAAGCCGTTCAGTGTCGGTGAGCTACTCGCGCGCATCAAGACCGTACTGCGACGAGTCAAGGACGCGAGCCCGGAACCGCTGCGGTTCGGTTCCCTCGTCGTCGACGGTCAAGGCCGGACCGTGGAGGTCGATGGGCGTGACGTGTCGTTGACGTCGAAGGAGTTCGAGCTCCTTTGCTTCATGATCCGACGCGCCGGCAAGGTGCTGCCTCGCGAGACGATCCTGCAGAAGGTATGGGGCTACGACTATTACGGGACGGCGCGAACGATTGACAACTTCATCAATCGACTGCGGCAGAAGATCGAGGTGAATCCGCTCAAGCCACAGTTTCTTTTCACCGTGCGGGGCGTGGGGTACAAGTTCGCCGCTCCCGACGAATGATGCCTGAACGCCGGCCCTGAGTGTTTCCGCCCGGAACGCCTTTTTTTCTCCGGCGGTGACCGTTTCGTGACATGGCCGGGTTTAGAATAGCCGCCGTAGTGGCTCGGGACGTGAACATCGTCTCAATGGCATTCAGGGTTTATTCTCTTCTCTTTTCTCTCTTTTGTTTCTGGATGGTCCTGAGCCGCTTTTTTTCCCTTCGCGTCGGGTCCCGTTAGCAGCCCGCTGAAGAAGGCAATCCGGCGCGACGGCGGCCATTTCGCCCTTGCGCGCGAAGCCCTTTCTCAACGGCTGCCAGGCGCGGAGTCACCGCGACCTGGGGCTCGTGACTTCTGGGTTCTCGCTGTTTCCGGCCGTTCGGTCCCGGAGCATCAGGATGCGTCGCGTTTCCTTGCGCCAGCTCGCCGCTTTGCCGTGGGCACTCACCGTCGGTTTTCTGTTGTCCGCGAATTCCGCGTGGACGCAGGAGCGCGCGGCGGACGGCGAGATCGCATTCCACCGGATCTGGCAGCTCGAGGTCGCCGAGGGGCGGCTTCGGGACGCGGCCGAGCTCTGGGTCGAGTTCTACGAATCGCGGGCCGGCACGACGAATCGTGATCGCAGGCCGCCGCGCTGGGATCGGGGACGACTCGCCGGCATCGAGGCTGCCCTGCGGGCCGGGCGGTGTTTCGAGAAGCTGGGAAACGATCGGCGGGCCGAGCTCGCGTATCGCTGGCTGCTCTCTCGATTCGACCGCAGCCCCGCTACCGACGTCGGTGTCGCGAGGCGACGGGACGCGCGGACCGGACCGCTGAGTACGGGACCCGCGGCCAGGGCTCGCCTGCTGCGAGACCGCGCCCTGCTGCGATTGCGTCAACTCGATGCGCCGCGAGCGAGCGATTCGGCCGACGATCCGGCCGTCGCTGCGGCCATCGATGAATTCGCGGCCGCCCATCGTCTGTTGGCCGCGCGACTCGAACGGGTTCGTCAGACCGTCGTCCAGCGGCGGCATCGCGTGGACGTCGCGCGTGCGCTCGTCGACCGTCTGCGTCGGCTCGGCGTCGACCTGCAGCTACCGCGTCGCGAGTTCGGCGCGGAGGTCGCCGATCTCGAGCTGACCGCCTCCATCGAGCCGTTCTTCGATTCGAAAGCGAGACTGCAGCGTGCGATCGAAGCGCTGGCCTCGCGGTTCGTGACGCGTGGCTTGCAGGCTGCGGCGAACCGCGAGCTCGACCTGGCGCGTTGGGAGCTCGACAAGGCCCGGGCCCTCGAACAGCTCGACGGGATCGACTCGTTGCGCGATCGACTCGACCGGGGCGGCAGCCCGGATCGGCTCGCGCGTCTGGCGAGTCTCCGCTTGGCCGGCTGGGAGGGAAGCGTCACCGCGGCGAAGAGGCAGCGAGGGCGATTCCTGCTCCTGTCGGCAGATCAGCTCGATCGTCAGGACCGTAGGCTGCGCGAGCTCGAGAAGGCACGGGGAGAGCTGGACGGCCTCGCCACCGGCAGCCGCGTCGCGGACGCGGAGATCGACGCGCTCTCCCGCCAGATCGACGCCCGCTATCTCTTGGCGGCACCGGTCGCATTGCAGAAGCGCCTGGAAGAGCACGCGCAGGCGTCGCGTGAGGATCGCGTCCGCCTGCTCGATCACTGCGAGCAGCTGGTCGATCTGATATGCGAGGAGGCGCTGATCAACGCGGCCTCGCACGTCGGAGACGGCGTGGAAACGGCGACCGTCGTACGCGAGCTCGTGCGTGCTGCGGAAAAGGCCGGCGTCGCCGCTTCGAACGAATCCGCGGACGATGCGCGGCTGGAATCGACTCTTCTCGGACGCTGGTTCCCGACGTTCGAGGGCATCGCGACGTCGATCGATCATTCGGCGAGGTCCGACGACGAAGCTCGGCAGACGGAGGACGGACAGAACAGCAACGACAACAACGAGTAGCTCGGGAAGCGCCACGCCACCCCGGCGCGTCTCGGGTCGTCTAGTGAGGGTAAGGAGTGTCACCGGCAGAACGGAAGGACTCGTTACCCTCTTTTTTTGTGCCGTCAGTTCGCCGAAATCGGATCGGCTCAATCGAAGAACGTCAACTGGCGCAGGTCGGACTCCGGCTTGCGGCGCGCGCCTTCGTGCTCGCGACGGTGCAGGAGACGCTCGTCGATGTCCGCGATGAAGCGCGACCACTCCGTGTCGCGCAGCGGGCCCCGCCACGCGCGCCGGCGCGCTCGCGTCAACACGAGGCGCCTTTCGGCCCGTGTCATGCCGACGAAGAGCAGGCGCCGTTCCTCGTTCAGATCCGTGCGGCTGGTCGCGTCGCCCGAAGCGTCGTCGCGTGCGTCGTCCGCACTGCGGCGATCTCCATCGCGCAGAAGCGGCAGCAAGCCGTCCTCGCAGCCGACGATGAACACGACCGGGAACTCGAGCCCCTTCGCGGCGTGCAGCGTCAGAAGTGACACGCTCTGGGCGCGAGGGTCCCAGAGATCGACGTCGACGCCGAGCTCGATGGCCGCGAGGAATCGGTCGACTTCGCCGCCGGTGCTCGCCGCGACAGCATGAAGATCGGGAAGCCAGCGCTCGACGTCCGGATGGTCGGCGCGCTGCTCGGCAGCGATCTCGTCGAGCCGATCGTGCAGAGGCCGCAGGGACGACGCCGTGCCGTCGACGGCGCGCAGCGCTTCGATGATCGCGCGCACCGCGGGCTGATCGCCGAGCCGGTCGTGAGATCGCTGCTGATACGGAATGCCGGAGCGATCGAATGCCTCAGCCAACGCGCTCGCCTGGGAGCGAGTGCGATAGAGCACGGCGAAGTCCGCGAACGACAGGCCGCTACCGTCGTCGTCGTCGCTGTCGTCGACTCGGCCGCTGTCGAACGAGAAGAACGTCGATCCCCCGATGGCGCGCTCGATCGAGCAGACGACGAGCTCGGCCTCGGCCCGTTCGGTCGCGGCAGAGCAGAGCTCGACACGGTCCTGGCCGCCACGGACCTGAGACCGGAGCGAGCGTTCGGGGACGAGGCTCGTCGGCGCGATCGCCGCGATCGCCGCGTCGACGATGGCTCGCGTCGAGCGATAGTTGCGCTCGAGCGTCACGATCCGCGCGCCCGGATAGTCCGTCGCGAACGCCTGGAAGCACCGCACGTCCGCCCCGCGGAATCCGTAGATCGCCTGATCCGGATCGCCGATCGCGCAGAGATCGCCGTCCGCGGGCGCCAGGTGGCGCACCAAGCGATACTGCGATCGGTCGACGTCCTGGTACTCGTCGACCGACACGTGGCGATATCGCGCGCGTAGCCGATCGACGATGTCCGAGTGCGCGTCGAGAAGCTGAACGGACAGCGCGACGAGGTCGTCGAGGTCGACGCCGCCGATCGCGTCGAGCCCGCGGCGGTAGGCGGTGAAGGCCGCATCCGCCTCTTCGTCTCGAACCAGCGCCGAATCGACCTCCGCCCGTCGCCACTGCGAGATGCGCTTCTGCCACTGCGCCGCCTCTCTCTCGGAAACCGACAGCTCGCCGCGCAGGATCGCGCGGGACTCCTCGTCGCCGACGACGCGCAGCGGGCTCGGCAAGCCGAGACGATCGCCGTGTTCCGAGAGGATGCGGAGTCCGAGCGAGTGGAACGTCTCCACCGCGACGCGTTGCGCGCACTCCGGAAGCAACGCCTCGAGGCGCTCGCGCATCTCGGCGGCGGCGCGGCGCGTGAACGTGATCGCGAGGCACGACCGCGGATCGGCATCCCGCGTCGCGATCAGCGCGGCGATGCGATGCGTCAGCGTACGCGTCTTGCCCGTGCCGGGGCCGGCGACGATGAGCAGGGGGCCGGATGCCGCCTCGACCGCCGAACGCTGCGCGGAGTCGAGGCCGGCGAGGAGGGGGGCGTCGGAGTCGGCGTCGGTGTCGGAGTCGGCGTCGGTGTCGGAGTCGGAGTCGGAGT
>CAYMRB010000559.1:0-5513 GCA_964392615.1 uncultured Planctomycetia bacterium
GAGTCCGAGGACCTCGCCGGGCTCGACGCGAAACGACAGATCGTCGACAGCGCGCGTCTCGCCGTAGACCTTCGAGTAGTGTTCGACTTCGATCATCGCCCGCGGCTTTCAGCCTCACGCCAAGGTGCCGCGAGGATAGGCGATCGACGTCGGATCGGACAAAGAATTCGTGCATCGGCTGTGGGCTTTCCCGTCCCCGAGAACGGGAAAGCCCACAGCGGGTGGCGCTCACCGCACCTCGCGTACGCGCGCGATCAGCAGTTGCGCGTCGCGGCCGGCGCGCGCGTCGCTGTGCAGCACCACGTCGGCATCGAGCCGGATGTCGCGCTCCACATCCCAGTAGAGGACGTCCTGCGACGGCAGGGTCAGGTGGAACTCGGTCGTACTGTGGGCGCCCGCCGGCAGCCCTTGCGCCTCGCCCTCGCTCGTCACCTCACCGATCGTCGGCGTCCGCGATCGTACCTTGCGAGACTCCGAGAGCTTCGCCTCGGCCCCGTAGAGGTGGAGGCGGGCGGGGCGGTCTCCCTCGCCGAGGTCGACCTGGATGCGGAACTCGAGACCGTCGCCGCACGTCTGCGTCACCGGGTCGTGCCGCTCGACGATCGCGAAGCCGGTGCCGCCCGAGACCGCCTCGATGTCAACGACCAATGTGTGCAGGTTCGCGAGGCGCAGGGCGTGCGTTTCGCCGACCACTCCGGTCAGCGAGAAGTGTCGCACGTCGGCGTCGACGAGTTCGCGCCATCCGTCCGCGAGGTGGACCCCGTCGCTCATGCGCGAGCGAATCGCCGTGAAAGCCTGTCGCCCGCAGTTGACGAGCTCGAGGTCGACCCGCACGACGCGGGTGAGGCGGCGGACCTCGGCGGCGAGGTACTTCGCGACTTCCGCGTGTCCCTCGCGCCGCGTGTCGAGGAAGAGCATGCGGCGCGGGCCGTAGACCTCGAACCAGCTCGGATCATCGCTGTGGAACACCTCCTCGCCGCCCGCGATCTCGTACAGAAACTCCTCGGCGACCTCGAGATCCGAGTCGTGTCGCCGCACGCGCCAGGACGGTCGGGGTATCCACCAGCGACGCTCGAGGAGCGACAGGTCGTAGTGCTGCAGGAACTCGGCCTGTCTCGACGGCTTCGCGGCGCCCCCCGCCTGCGCCCCCTCGGCGCGCAGGCGCAACAGGACCACCGCCCCCTCGAGATCCCGCTCGGCGGTCGTCACGCCGGACACGTCGCCGACGACGTACGTGCTGCCGGCGCGAGCTACCAGGCTGGTCGAGAAGAGCATCTCGCCGACGATCGGCAGGTCGACCCCTCCCCAGGTCGACGCGACCTGGTCCGCCGATGCGTTGATTCGGCTCCGACCGATCGCGACGTCGAGGAAGATCGCGTCGCTGCCGGGAATCTCGAGCGGACGAATGTGGAGCTGCTCGCCGCCGGGCGACTTGGCGATGACCGGATTGATCACCGGGATCACGCCGGTCTGGTTGACCTCGTAGTCGCTCAGCAGGGAACGGAACCGATTGCCGCGTGTCACCGTCGGCTTGCCGACCCGGGCCGCCGCCGACAGGAGCCGGGCCGATCGGTGGATGAGCACGCGATCGAACACGTCTTGGGCGAGCGCCGACGGCTTGGTGCGCCAATCGGGATCGACCGCGTCGAGTGCCGCCGTCGGCGCGATGATGCACTCGACTCCGAGGCGTCGAGAGGCCACGGCGCGCAGAGGCTTCAGTAGCTGCGGCACGGCTGCGTGCCCCTCCGCAGTCGTCCGCACGAACAGCTTGCCGGCGCGATAGTACGCGTCGACGTAGTCTTCATCCTCTGCACCGATTTGGTGCGCGACGCCGCGCTGGACCAGCTCTTCGACGTGCTCGGCCAACTCGTGGGTGCTGCGCGTGTAGTCCTCGCCCCCAAGGGAGACCTCCGGTCCGGCCGTCGCGACTCCGAGAGGTCCGACGATCTCGTCGCAGAAGAGCGACGTGTACGGGTTGGATGCGTAGTCGCTCTTCTTCTTAAGACTGATGTTCCCGGGCTCGGACGGCGCGATGTTCGCGATCACCAGCGCGCCACGCGGTGCCAGACGCGTCAGCGAGACATCAGCGGTCGGCGTGACGATGTCGCCGACGTCGTAGGCGCGCAGCACCTGCGGCACCGGCGCCTCCTCGTCCTGGGCGCGTGCGGTCGTGGTGACGAGCAGGCTCGCCAGGCAAAGGGCACAGGTCGAGATCGAGATCGAGATCCTCATCGCAGGACTCCTTTCACTTGCAGGCTTTCTTCGGATTCAAGCGCGCCCCGGCGCGGTCGATTCGCGCCACTCACGCAACCACAGCTGCCACGCAGCGGCGCGCGGACCGAGATCGCTGCCGACGGCCCGCGCGAGAGAGCGCCGCGCCGTCGCGCGCACGGCAGGGCGCTCGAGAGCCTCGACGAGCGCCTGCACCGCATCCGGGCAGTCCAGGCGTGCGAGGCGGCCGAGGGCGGCGATCGCGCGTTTCGCGGCGCGACCCCTCTGAAGCGTCTCTTCAACCAAGAGGCGTACGGCTTCTGCACTGCGCCGGCGCAGTGCGGTTTCGACGTTCGATGCGTGCGCCGGCAGCCAGACATGCGTACCGGAAGCGAGTCGTGCATCGATCGAGAGAAGCGTCCGGATCGCGTCGTCGCCGGGAATCCTCGCGATCGCGTCGATCGCCGCCGCACCGCGTTCGTCGGCGAGTCGGGTCCACGACTCGAGGGTGTCGAGAGCGTGCGGGTCGGCGAGGGCGCCGCAGGCATCGATCGAGACACGATCGGGGCCCAGCGTGCGGAAGCGCGACTGCAAGAGCGGCCAGGCCTCGTGCCGTCCGGACTCGCCGAGCGCGGCCGCCAGACGATCCGGCCACGACGCAGCAACGGAGAGCGCCGCCGGCCGCCAGCGGTGCTCGAGCGCGGCCGCGAGGGCCTCCACGTGGTCGCCTGAGAGGTCGGCGATGACGCCGCCGACGAGGATGGCGAGGTCCGCAGTGGTCAGCGCCGGATCGCCGGTCGGACTCGCGAGGTCGACGAGGTACGCGGCGGCGCGGGAGGCATCGCGCGCTGCGAGCAGGCGGAACGCGAGCCGACGAGCCGCGTCGGTATCGCCCCGCAGCACGGCCTCCAGCGACTCGGTGCCGTCGCGCTCGCCGCGTCCGCTGAAGTGCCGCGCCGCGGCGGCATCGATTCCGGGAGTGGCGAGCACGCGTCCGAGCAGCTGCGAATACCGCGGGGCGTCGCGAAGCGCGACGAGCAATCGCTGTGCGTCGCGACTCTCCGGTCGGCTCTCGACAATATCGAGCAGCGCCCGCTCGGACTCGGGCGTATCGAGGCGCACGAGCAGCTGCGCAGCGTGGCGCCCATCGCGCCGATTCGGCGACCCGAGCTGCGCGACGAGCGCGTCGACGCCGTCCGTCCCACGTCCGCGCAACTCGGCCAGCGTGTGATCGAGTCGGCGTCGCGCATCGAGCGCGCGCTCGACGGCCACGAGCGCCGGGTCGGGGGAACGCGGAGGCGTGGCCACGACTCGCCGTTCGGAGTCGACGTCAGAGTCGGAGCCGACGTCGACGCCCTCCGTCTCGACGCGTTCGTGGCGCGGCAATGCGAGGTCGGGCCTCGGCTCGCTCGCCGTTCGGATCGCGAGCCACAGCGCGGTCACCGCGACAGCGACCGTGGCGGCGGCCGCCGCGGTGCGAAGGACCACCAGCTTGCGCCGGCGTCGGCGCAAGCGCGCCAGCGTGGTCGTCGCGACGCGCGCCGCAGCGTGCGGGTCCGTGTCGTCGCGCGCACTCCGCACGAGATCGTCGAGCGCGTCGTCTTCGGGCGATCGATCGAGAGGCTCGTCGTGGCGCTCCTTCACGGCTCGTCCCTCGCGGCTCTGCCCTCGGTTCCCACGGCGGCATCGCCGAGCAGATCGCGCAGCAGGCTTCGCAAGCGCCGTCGACCGTGCCACAGGTTCGCCTTGACGCGATCTCCGGTCGTCTCGAGCGCGGACGCGATCTCGGCGACCGAGAGGCCTTCGTATACCGACAGCGCGACGACGGCGCGCTGGCCCGTCGGGAGCGACTCGATCGCCGCGCGCACGCGCTCATGCGTCTCGGATGTGGACGCGGCGAGCTCCGGGTCGCTCGCCGCGGCAGCGACGGGCTCGTCGACGTCGTCCAACCGAAGATCCTCGCGGCGTCGGCGCAGGCGGTCGCGCCAGAGGTTGACGAGGATGCGGGTGAACCACGCGTCCGCCGCGCGGATGTCGTGTAATTGTAGAATGCGGGTCATGCCTCGATAGAGCGCGTCGCCGGCGATCTCCTCGGCTTCGTGCGGTGACGAGCCGAGGCTTCGTGCCAGCGCGATGAGACGAGGCGACAGCGCGCGGACGAGGCGCTCCTGAGCCGCGGCGTCTCCGTCGCGGGCTTGCTCGACGGTTTTCGTGTCCACGCCGCCTCGTCGGTCGTCACCTCCGGGTGTCTCTTCTCCAGGAGGACGGACGGGGTTCGAGCGAGTGAAGTAAAAGGGGTTTTTCGCGATCACGGCGGCGGTGGTCTCATCCGCGTGAAGTGCCACAGGAAGATGCCTGCGGCGACCGAGACATTGAGCGAGTCGGTGCCCGACGCCATCGGCAGCGTCCAGCTGCGATCGCACGAGGCGCGCGTGTCGGCGTCGAGGCCGTCCGCTTCGCTGCCGAAGAGAAGGCCGAGCCGCCGAGGACATTCGGCCGCTTCGAGGCACTCGGCGTCCGCGGCGACCACCGCCCCACCGAGTGTCAGACCGCACTCCGCGCGCAGTCGTTCGAGGTCGTCGCGCAGTCGGGTCGATCGACGGATGGGCACGGCGAGCGCGCCGCCCATCGACACGCGGATCGAGCGCCGCGAGAACGGGTCGCACGATCGCTCATCGACGATCACCCCGTCGACGCCGAACGCGGCGGCGCTGCGCAGGATCGCGCCGAGGTTCTGCGGATCGGCGATGCCCGACGCGATCACGACGAGCGTCCGATCTCCGGGCGGCGCGACGCGTTCGAGCGACGAGTTCGGCGGTCGGTGACCACAGGCCATCACGCCGCGGTGGAACGAGAATCCGACCAGCGTGTCGACCAGCCCGTCCGGAATGACGAACGTCGCGCAGTCGCGAGTCACCGCCTCGTCGACGAGCGACTCGACGCGACGCGACGCGACGAGGATCGACTCCGTGCGCAGCGGGCTCGCGAGGAGCCGATGCACCAGGTGCTCCCCCTCGACGACGAACGTCGCGCTCTCGGCAGCGACCGCTCGCGCCCTCGCACGCGCCGGGAGATCCCGATACGGGGCGAGCCGCGGATCGTCGATCGAGTCGATGCGGACCAGGGGCATCGGACGTTCCTCCGAGCGCCATTATGCCCCGTGAATCCCCGAACTCCGACACCGACTCCGATCCCGACTCCGACGCCGACTCCGATACCGACTCCGAAACCGACTCCGAAAACGAAACCCATACCAAATCCGAAACCCGAGCCGAAGCCGAAGCCGAAACCGAAACCGGGTC
>CAYMRB010000560.1:0-5505 GCA_964392615.1 uncultured Planctomycetia bacterium
ATCAAGGGAGCCGCCGCGATCTCGGTGCCGGCGGCCGCGGCGGCGACAGCCGGGATCGAGCTCCTGATGCGTCACCCCGAATGGCGTGAGCGTCTCCTTCGAAACGCGAGGCGCTTCAAGGACGGGCTGCGGTCGCTGGGAATCGCCATCGGGGATTCGCCCCAACCGGTCGCCGCCTTCTCGCTCGGCAGCGCGGCACGCAACGAGCAGGTCCACGCGGCGCTGCTGGAACGCGGCATCGTGATTCAGATCTCGAGATACGTCGGCGCCGGCGCCGAAGGCGTCTTGCGAGTGGTGCTGTTCTCCCGTCACACCGAGCAGCAGATCGACCGATTACTCGACGCTCTTGGCGAGCTCGTCTGACACAGGGAGACACCGTGAACGCTACGACCATTACCGAGATCGAGATCTTCAAGCTGAGCGTTCCGCTCAAGGAACCCTTCGTGATCTCGCTGGGCCCGATCACGGACGCGAACAACATCGTCGTGCGGATCCACACCGACGCCGGCCTGACGGGGACGGGCGAGTGCAGCCCTTTCCCGACGATCGTCGGGGAAACGCAGGCCTCCGAGTTCGAGATGGCGCGGACTCTGGCCGCGCTTCTGAAGGGACGCGATCCGCTCGCGATCGAGAACCGGCTCGCCGAGCTCGACGCGGCCGTGCCGCGCAACCCGACGATCAAGAGCGCGTTCGACATGGCGCTCTACGATCTCCTCGGCAAGAGCGCCGGCCTGCCGCTCTACCGACTGCTCGGCGGCGGGAACGCCAGGCGGATCTTCACGGACATGACCGTGGGGCTCGGTTCGCCGGAGAAGATGGCGGCGGATGCGTTGGGGTTCCAGCGCGCCGGCTTCTCGGCCATCAAGGTGAAGCTCGGCACGTCCGTGGGTGAAGACGTCGAACGGATCCGCGCGATCCGGGCCGCGATCGGCGACGAGCTCCCGCTGCGAATCGACGCGAACCAGGGCTGGGGACCGGTGACGGCGATCCAGGCCCTGAAGGCGCTCGAACCGTTCGGGATCGATCACTGCGAGGAGCCGGTCAAGCACTGGGACCTCGAAGGGCTCGCCAGGGTCACCGCGAACAGCCCGATCCCGATCATGGCCGACGAGTCGGTGTTCGACCATCGCGACGCGCTGAAGCTCGCCCGTCGAGGCGCGTGCGACTACTTCAACATCAAGCTCTCGAAGTGCGGCGGCATCCACAACGCGCTGAAGATCGTCGCCGTCGCCGAAGCCGCCGGCATCGCGTCTCAGGTCGGCTGCATGTCCGAGACCCGATTCGCGCTGACCGCGCTCACGCACCTCGTCGCGGCGCGTGAGAACATCGTCCACTACGACATCGACTCCTGCCTGATGCACGTCAGCGACCCGGTGGTTGACGGCATCGAGTACCGCGACGGCGGCGAGTGGATCCTGCCCGACGCGCCGGGAGTCGGCGCGGACTTCGACCCGGACGTGCTGGCGGCGATGGAGTCCACGGTCGTCTGACTCTCCTACTCGGGCGAAACCCGCAGCGCCTGCTCTAACTCGGCGAAAGGCTTGAGCAGCGCAGCCTGGCCGTCGCGACCCTGCAGGTGCACGCTGAGGGGACGGTCCAGTTGGTAGTGCTGCACGTATCTCCCTTCCGTCACCAAGGGCTGTGCCGCGAGCCAGTCGCGGTCGAGCTGATTCCAGGGCTGTTCAGGAGTCTCGCCGCGCAGCGTCAGATGCCCGATGCCGAGCGACGTGATGTTGTGGAAGAAGTGCGTCCCCTGCGACGGCTCCACCCGACGCGTGCCGAACGGCGTCTCCACGATGACACGCGCCGCGGAGATGTCATTCCACCTGACGGGAATGCCCAGCGCGGGATCGCTCGTGCCCCAACGGCCGGGCCCGACGAGCACGTAGTTGCGACCCGCTTCCTGGAGTCGCGCGTTGGCCAGCCCGACCTCGATGGCGGCCTCCGGGGTCGTCTTCGCGTGAAGGTCTCGAGCGCCGACGAACACGATGTCCGCGATACCTTCGATCGCTCCGTCACCGAGCGCGCAATCAGTCCGGCAGAACACGCGGTCGGTCGGGATCTCCGCCAGATCCAGCGAGCTCTCACCGTGGTACTGGGACGCCGTGTGACGAACCTGAAGCAGGTGAAGCGTTGGGGGCGAGCGGGAGCCTCGCACGCCGTGCCGCCCGTGATCGCCGAGATCGACCGCGAACTCGATCTCGACGTCGCCGCCCATCGCGCGACGCAACAGGTCGAGCACCTCCGCGAGCGCCTCGGCCAGCGGGAAGATGCGCCACTTCAGGATGTTGTTGAAGGTGATCACCCGCGGGCCCGGCTTGCTGATTTCATCGCGGATGATGTCGTCGTGAGGGCAATAGGTGCTGGCCAGCGCCTCGAGCGTACCGTGTCGATCGGCGGTCGGCAGACCGATCCACGCGAGGTTCGACTCGCACCCCGCGAGGAAGTCCACTCGACGCCCCATGTCGAGCACACGGATGTGATTCTGGGAGTTCTCGACGAACGCCCGCGTCGACAGGAAATTGTGTGCCGACTCCGGATGCTTCGGCGAGAACCGGAAGACGCGCTCTCCCGAAACGACCGTGTGCCCCAAACCCACGGCCATGAGGCACACGCCGTCCTCGACATCCTGGCCGACGACCGGATAGAAATTGCGCGACTGCCCGACGCCCGAGATGTGAGGGTAGAAGACGGTCTCCGACTTCTGCCCGATCACCTCCTGGATCACGATGCCCATGCGCTCCTCCTCGATGGACTGAGGTGTGCCCAGGAAGTAGGAGCGGGCCGTTTCCGAGAAGGTCGAAGCCCAGACCGCCCTGATGGCGTCACACAGCTCGGTGAAACGCAGTGCTCGGTCAGGGTGGTTGTTGGCGAGCATCCACGTCGCGTAGATGCCGGCGAACGGCTGAAAGCGCGAATCCTCGAGGAGGCTCGAGGAGCGCACCGCGACCGGCCCCCGCAGGTTGTCGAAGACTACTTCGAGATCGCGGATGAGCCGCCGAGGCAAGGGCCGCGAGAGAAACCAGCGCGTGATATCCGCATCGCTGCCCTTCTCGATCAGATCGCCCGGCGGCGCGCACGACTCCATGAACCGCTGGAACTCTCCCGTGGCGATCGCGATGGTGTGCGGCGCCGCGATCTCGAGGCCCTCGAATCGCTGTGCCAGTCCGTGGTCTTCGATGATCGAGTGAAGGAAGGCGACGCCGCGTCCCTTGCCACCGAGAGACCCCTGGCCGATCCGCACGAACTCGCTGCCGATGGCTCCCGAGCTCGAGGACAGCTCGGTGATCATGCCGCGTTGATAGGCCTTGCGGGCCTGGCGCAACGCGGCGGCGAGGTAGTCCCGAAGCGCTCCCGGCGACTCGAACTCCTCCGCTCGCCTCGGACCGATCTCGCGCGCCAGGTCGAACATGCAGCGCGCGGTGAGCCAGATCGAGAAGTGGTTGCTACCGGCGTGATAGGCGATCGATTCCTCAGGAACACGCTCGAGCATTCGCTCCAGCTCGAACACGTCGCGCGCGCGCGCCACCTCGCGTCCATCCAACTCCCGGAAAATGAACTCACCGAACCCCAGCTCCACCTTGAGGAACTCTCGGAGGGACTTCAGCAACCTCTTCGAGTTCTTGTTGACCCAGCGCACGTTCAGCTTGCGAGCCTTCGCCTCGTACTTCGTCTCGGCCGACTGCACGAGGATCGGCAAGGTGGGGATCCGCGCCCGAGCGCGCCGGATCAGGTCGAAGCCGGCCGGCTGCACCTTTCCCTTACGGGGGAAATTGACGTCGGTGATGATCGCCATGAGGTTGTTGCGGTACCGACGGTACCAGGTGATGGCCTGCTCCCAGGTCGTGGCGAGCAGGATCTTCGGCCGCGCTCGGATGCGCATGCCCTTGTGGAGCTCGTTGAGGCCCTCCGCGCTCAGCGACTGACTCTGCTCGAGCAGCTCCGTGTACAGGGAGGCCAAGAAGTTCGAGTAGCGTCGTACCGAGTCCTCGACCACGATGATCACCTGGACCCCGGCGAGCTGAGTGTCCTGGGCGACGTTGTGCGAGTCCTCGATCAGCTTGATTCCCGCGATCAGGATGTAGGCGTCGCCCGTCCAGAGCAGGACTTGGTCGATGACTGAGTGATCGATTCCGCCCGGGCAGTGGTGAAGGTCGGCCTCGCCGAAAGTGAGCAGCGTGACCGGGAGGTTGGGGTAGCGCCTCTTGACGCGACGCGCGAAGTCCGACACCCGAGCATCTCCAAGCCCGACGCTGAGCGCTACCATGTCGAATCGACGCGACTTGAGGGTCGCCATGGCCTGCTTCGCGTCTTCGACGTGGGTGATGCGCGGCGCACTCGTGAGTCGCAGCTCGGAGTACCCCGTGACCAGACGCTCCGCGAGCATGCCGTCTTCGGACAGGATGAAGGCGTCATACTCCGAGGAGACCAGCAGGATCTCCCGAATGCGGAAGGCCATCAGGTCCTGGAACGCGTGCCTCCACGGTATGGGGCTCTGCTGTCGGGGCTTCATCTCTGCACCTCGGCCGGGAAACCGGCAGCGGATCCGGAACGGGGCCCCCACGGGAGGGGCCCCGCAGCTTTCGATCGGACGCGAGAGCCAGCTATCAGATGATGCCTTGATCGAGCATCGTGTTCGCGACCTTGATGAAGCCAGCGACGTTGGCGCCGGTCACGTAGTCGACCCAGTCGCCCTGCCGGCCGAACTCGGCGCATCGCTCGTGGATGTCCAGCATGATGCGCTGCAGCTTGGCGTCGACCTCCTCGCGAGTCCAGCGCAGGTGCATCGCGTTCTGGCTCATCTCGAGGCCACTGGTAGCCACGCCGCCGGCATTGGCTGCCTTGCCCGGACCGTAGAGGATCTTGGCCTTCTGGAACACGTCGACTCCCGCCGGGATGGTCGGCATATTGGCGCCCTCGGAAACGCACATGCAGCCGTTCTCGACGAGCGTGACAGCCTCTTCGCTGCTGATCTCGTTCTGCGTGGCGCTGGGGAATGCGACGTCGCACGCGACACCCCACGGGCGGGCGCCTTCGTGGTAGCTGGCGCGTTCGAACCGATCGGCGTACTCGCGGATGCGGCCACGGCGCACGTTCTTGAGCTCCATGACCCAGGCGAGCTTCTGGGCATCGATACCGTCGGGATCATGGACCATGCCGCTGGAGTCGCTCAGCGTGACGCACTTGCCGCCGAGCTCGCTGACCTTCTCCACCGTGTACTGGGCTACGTTGCCGGAGCCCGAGACCGTGCAGGTCTTGCCCTGGAGCGAGTCGCCGCGCGTCGCGAGCATGGCCTGCGCAAAGTAGACCGCACCGTAGCCGGTCGCCTCGGGACGAATCAACGAGCCGCCCCAGTCCAGCCCTTTGCCCGTGAGGACGCCGGTGAACTCGTTGCGGATCTTCTTGTACATACCGAACAGATAGCCGATCTCCCGACCGCCCACACCGATATCGCCAGCCGGGACGTCGGTATTGGGACCGATATGGCGGAAGAGCTCGGACATG